>NZ_JBNPKS010000008.1:0-104719 GCF_050313065.1 Desulfovibrio sp. SGI.230
CCCCTCCCTTCCAAAAAACTTTGCTCCGGTCCGGATGGCCGGTCCCCGTCGCTGACCGGCGGGAAGGGACTTCGTGCCCGTACCGGGAGAGGTCTCCGGATGAAGGCCGTACGGTCGTTGGGGACAGATGACGAAAAAAGGACGCCGGAGGGCGTCCTTTTTTTGTGTGCATGAGGCTGGGAGAGGTTATTTTTTACGGCTCAAGATCAGGGACATGTACGGCGGGGTCCCCTCTTCGGCAGCCACCGTTGTCACGGGAGCCAGACGCTCTTCGGGCTGCTCCACATGGCTGGCCATAAGGCCGCTTTCAAGGCGTCCGCTACGGCGCAAGGATGACACGATGGCCGGGAAGTTGCGATAAGCCTTGAGGATGACGGCGGAGTCGGCCTGCTCCAGCGTTTGGGTCAGGCTCTCTTCGTCACGGATACCGGGGATGATGCACAGGGTCTCGTGGCTCTCGCACAAAATGGTGCGGGTACGCGCGGCCGCCGCCTGGAACGACGTGATGCCCGGTATGATCTCCACCGGCAACGAATCATCCAGTTGCCGGAGCGTTTTCAGCAGATAGCCGAACGTGCTGTAGACCAGCGGATCCCCGATGGTCAGGAAGGCCGCGTTCTCGCCGCCACGCAGCACGTTGCGCGTGATGCCCGCCGCCTTTTCCCAGGCCGCGCGCAAGGTGGCCTTGTCGTGCGTCATGGGGAATTCCAGCCGCTGCAGGCGCACGTCCGGGCGCAGATGGGGACGGGCCGTTTCCAGCGCCCGTGAATAGTCATTGCGCGGCGAGGCCGCCGCCAGGATCACGTCCACCTGGCGCAGGGCCTCCACGGCACGCAGGGTCAGCAGATCGGGAGCGCCGGGGCCCACGCCCACAGCGTACAGGGTTCCTGTCATGGTCATCTCGTATCGTTGCGGGCTCATGCCCGGTTACAGACTGATTCCTTCATCTCTCCACAGGGAAAAACACTACCGACTACCGTTGCATGAGGGCACGGCCCCCCTCCATCGTTCATTCCTTCAGAGGCGGCTACCGTCCGGCAGAAAAAATACCTGTCCGTGATACGGCCCCTCAAAAATCCGGCCCGTCTCTCTCCCCGGGATCCGGTTGTTCGGCTCCGGCAGGCTACCGCCTTGAACTCCTCTTCCCGGAGACTGAATACATCGCTCTTCATCCCCATCTCCCGAAGACGCAGCCCCAATCAGCCCCTGCCCTCTCCTCCCGGAGACCGACGGCACGGCAACGCCCGGCGCACCCCCGTTGCCTTCCACAGACCAGAAGAAAGAGCTTTTGGAGGATGGGGGGAGTTTGAGGGGGGAAGGCCCCTTTGAGCTCTGGCCAAAGGGGCCTTCCCCCCTCAACAAAATACCCGGCTCACTCCCCGCTGCCCTGCTCCTCGCCATGCAGCCAGCGAGCCAGCCGTTCGGCGGCCTCCACGGAACGGGGACCGGGACGGGCGAACAGATGCTCGTCCACCAGCAGCACGCGCCCGGAGCGCACGGCACTGAGGCCCCGGTAATGCGGACGCTCCGCCGGAGCCTGCGGCGCGGGGTTCATGGGCCCCTGTTGCAGGATGTAGGCTTCCGGGTCCAGCGCCACCAGCATCTCTTCGTTGCAACGCACCAGCTTTTGCGGCGCGTCCAGCACATTGCGGCCACCGGCATGGCGGATGATCTCGTCCACGATGCTGGCGCGCCCGGCAGCCAGCAGGTTGGGATAACGCACCTCATAGAACACGCGCACAGGCGGCTGCCCCGCATAGCGCTGCTCCAGGACCGCCAGACGCCGCTGCCAGTCCGCCACCAGGGCTTCGGCGCGCGTCTCGCGTCCGGTGAGCCGCCCCAGAGCGCAGGTCACGGCAAAAAGCTGTTCAAAGGACTGCATCTCGTAGACCAGCACCGGGATGCCCACGGCTTCCAGGGCCTCGGTCTGGGTCAGCACTTCCTGCCGCCCGGCCAGTTGCAGCACCACATCAGGCTGCCGGGCCGCCACCAGCTCCGCATTGGGGCGCATGTGCGTACCCACGGCAGGCAGGTCTTGCAGGCCGGGGATGGCCGCATCGGCCGCCGTGCGGGCCACAAGGGTCTCGCGGGCATCCAGCGCCAGCAATATCTCGTTGAACGCGCCGTACAGGGCGATGATCCGCTGTGCGGGCCGTTCCAGGCGCACGGTCACGCCCCGGCTGTCCACCAGCTCCAGTGCCCGGGCAGGCAGTACGGAGCAGCAGAACAGGCAGAGGAAGAGCCCCAGCCACAGGCCAGGACGAAAGCCCCAAGCGGCAATGAGCTGCCGCAGGCGACAAAGATCAGGCTTCATGCGGAGAATCCTCCCGGTATTCAGGGCCACGAGGCCGCAGGGGCAGGGCCTGGGGCAGACCGTTGCGGGGATGCGGGACGATATGCAAGTCCACGGCATAGAGAGCGCGCAGGTTCTCCGCCGTGAAGCAGCGGCGCACCGGGCCGTCGAACAATACGCGGCCCTCGCGCAGGCCCAGCAGGCGGGTGGCATACTGGGCCGCCAGATTGCAGTCATGCATCACCAGCAGCAGCGCGGCACCTGCCCGGCGACGGCGCTCCAAGAGGTCGAAAAGTTCCAGCATCCGGGCCAGATCCAGACCGGCGGCCAGCTCATCCAGCAGCAGCACGGGGCTTTGCTGGGCCAGCGTCCGGGCCAGGGCCACACGCTGTAATTCACCGCCGGAAAGCTCGCTCACCTGCCGCCCGGCCAGCGGCAAGGCACCGGTCTCCTCCAGGGCCTCGTGGGCGATGCGGCGGTCTTCGACGCTGTAGCTGCCCCACCAGCCCAGCCAGGGATAGCGGCCCAGCAGGACCATCTGCAGGGCGGTCATGCCCTGCGGTGCGGCACTGCGCTGGGAAAGTACGGCCACCCGGCGGGCCCGCTCCCGGGGGGAAAGACGGCGGATGTCCGCGCCTTGTACCTGCACCATGCCCGCCGTCGGCATCAGACTGCCCGCCAGAACCCGCAGCAGCGTGGTCTTGCCGCTGCCGTTGGGCCCCAGCAGGGCCACGGCCTCACCGGGATGGAGGTCGATGTCCACACCATGCAATATCTCGTCCGTGCCGTAGGCCGCCCGGATGCCTTCTGCCCGCAACATCAGCGCCTCCGCACCAGAAAAGCGAAAAAGGGGCCGCCCAGCAGGGCCGTCACCACGCCCACGGGCAATTCCTGCCCGCCGGAAAGCACACAGCGGGCCAGCACGTCCGCCCAGACCAGCAGGATGCCGCCGCCCAGGAACGCACCGTACAGCAAAGGGCCATGCGCGCTGCCCAGCAGCATGCGCAGGACATGCGGCACCACCAGACCCACGAAGCCGATGACCCCGGCCACGGCCACGCAACCGGCCGTCATGCAGCTGGCGCCGGCCAGCAGCCAAAAGCGTGTGCGGCCCACGGCAAGGCCCAGATGCGCGGCCTGTTCATCGCCAAGGGCCAGCATGTCCAGCTTGCGCCAGCCCGGCAGCACCACCAGCAGCCCCGGCAGCAAGGTGGCCAGCAGGAGCGGAACGCTGTCCCAGCCACGGCCTTGCAGGCTGCCCATGATCCAGAAAACAATGCTGGTGACGGATTCTTCGTTAAGGGCTTTGACCAGGGCCACCACGGCACCCAGAAAGGCCGCCACGGCGATACCGGCCAGGATGACCGTCTCGCGCCTAAAGCTCCCCTGCCCGCTGCCCAGCCAGAGCGCGCCGCCCAGGGCCAGCAGAGAGCCCAGCAGGGCCGCCAGGGAGACCGTGGCCGCAGCGGAAAGGCCCACGGCAAGGCCTCCGGCCCAGATGCCCAGGGTACCGCCCAGTGCGATGGCCATGCTGGCGCCGCAGGCAGCTCCGGCGGAGATGCCCAGGGTGAAGGGGTCCGCCAGCGGATTGCGCAGCACGCCCTGCAGGGCCACACCGGCCACGGCCAGCGCACCGCCGCACAGCAGACCCAGCAGCACGCGGGCCAGACGGATCTGTCCCACCACCAGCTGCACGCTGCCGTCCGCCGGGGGGCACAGACCCACCACGGCCCCCAGCGCCTGCCAGACATCGGCCACAGCCACAGGCACGGGCCCGGGCAGACAGGCCAGCGGCAACGAAGCACACCAGAGGATGGCCAGCAGCACGCAGCAGCACCAGCGGCGCGCGCTCCGGGCATCCTTGGCAATGGGGCTTTTCTCCGGCATGGTCCGTCCTGTCATGGCCATCAGTGGCCGGGCACACTGGCCCGGAAACAAAAAAAGCCCCTTCCACCAATGGAAGAGGCCCGTATTCCCTTGCTCCCCTCGGCAAGACCCGTGCCGATACCGGTCGCGGCCAGCGGCCACGGTCCACGGCAGGTATTCCGGCTCGGCCCCCGGCTTCCGGCCTTCCCGTTGCCAGTGGCACATGAAGGAAGCTGGTATGCGGGCCTTACGGCGGCGGGTCCGCTCCCGATTCTCACGGGATTCCCTTTTGACGCCGGCAGGTTCCGGCGACCATGGACGCGCTACTCTAGGCAGGGAGCTGCGGCTTGTCAACGTGTGATGGAAAGAGGGAGATGCGGCAGACAGGCCTAGTAAAGACCGCTTGTGGCTGCTGCCGATGTCCTCAGCTTCGCGACAGGCGCTTCCCGCAGGGCCGGGACGATACCCGGCAGTACAGCGCGAACGGTGGCCTTGCCTGGCGGGCTGTGGCCAAATCCCGTGCCGCAGCGGCTCCCCGCGCTAAAAAAGTCTTTTCCTCAACACGCATCATCACGGCAACCGGGACTGAGGGCGCCCGTCGTCCCCGGCACACAAAAAAGACAGCCCAAAGGCTGCCCTTGCCATCTCGCGCTACAGTCTCGCAGGGGCAGTGTGCTCTCCCCGACGGCTCTCATGCCGGAGAACAAAGACGGGACGAAAAGACCATGCCCTTCACACCCTGCATTTTACTAAAAACACAACTATCCTATATAAATAGGACAAACAGAAGAGACTGCCTCCACCGCTTTGATACCCCATCTTTCGGGGACCGGCGGCAGGGGCTGCCTCCCCGTAGCCCGGACAGGTTCCATCCTTCAGAAAAAAGCGCGTTGGAAAGGGGATGGGGGGAGCTTGAGGGGGGAAGGGGGAAACCTTGTGCGCGAGCCAAGGTTTCCCCCTTCCCCCCTCATGACAAGCAAGCTCTCCGGCCTGCTAGTCCAGACGCCAGATGACGCTGGCCTGACGGCCGGAAGCCTTCACGCAGCGGTACGAGAAGAACTGGCGGTTGCAGCTGGCCGTGCACAAATCGATGCCGTAGATGTTGCGCGGCAGCAGCCCGGCCTGTTCCAGCTGCCAGCGGGTCAGGCCCCACAGGTCCATGGTGCGGCTTTGGGCATCGAACCAGGGGCGGAACTCGTCGCTCCACTCGCTTTCGAAGTTGATGAACTCCGCCCGGGCCGGGCCCAGGCTCGGGCCGCGCACGGCCAGAAGCTCGCGCGGTTCCACGCCGTAGTGCTCGCAGAAGCGGCGCACCCCGGAACCGGGGAAGTCACAACGGTTGCCGCGCCAGCCCGCATGGATACCGGCCACGAAACGGCCGCTCTTGTGGGCCAGCAGGATGGGCTGGCAATCGGCGGTCTTGATGACCAGCCCAAGCCCGGCCTGAGCGGTGGCCATGCCATCGGCATCGCAGCGGGGCACGGCGTCGGGCTCCACGGCATCGGGCTCGAAGATCATGGCATCGCCGTGCACCTGATTGAGTTCGGCCATGCGCCGGAGGCCCAGGGCGGCCCGCAGTTCGCGGCGGTTGCCGATGACGCTCTGCCGGTCATCGGCCGTGGCGAGAGAGATGTTGCCACCGGCGTACGGGCCGTCTCCGGCCTCCTGCCAGCGGGTCTGGAAGGCGCAGCGCACATTGTCCACGCCGGGGAACACAAAGGGGATGAAACTTACAGGCATACGAGTCCTTCTTCAGTACACAGGCAGTCCACGGGCCGGTCCCAGTCCTGGGAAGGCAGCGCGTCCACCACCTGGAAAGCATAGCACAGGCCCACCAGCAGGGGCCGCCGACCGCTGCCCCGGGCACCGAACGCCGCCAGGAAACGGTCATAGTAGCCGCCGCCGAAGCCCAGGCGGTTGCCCGCGCGGTCAAAGGCCACACCGGGCAGGATGAGCACGTCGGGACAAAAATCGGGATGGGCCAGCACCGGGGGCGCCATGCCCAGCAGACCGGCATGGGGCTCCAGCATCTTGTAAGGCCCGGCGGCCATGTCGCCCACCCGGGAACAGGGCACGAAGTCCATGAGCCCGCGCTCCAGGCGCACCCGGGGCAGATAGACCCGCACACGGCGCTGCCAGGCATCGGCCAGCAGGTAGCCGGTATGCACTTCTTCCGGCAGGGCCACGTACAGGGCCACGCGGGCGGCCTGCTGCCAGACGTCCCAGTCCAGCAGGGCCTGCTGGGCCGCACGGGCCCGCTGCCGTGCCAGGTCGGGGTCCTGACCGCGCCGCAGCCCACGCATGCGGACGCGCAATTCCTTCTTCTGCTCATCGGGGGAAAGGGACATGGAGGTCTTTCCATCCTTGCTAAAATGTGCCATAGTTCGCGGAGTGACTTTATAACAAAGGAAACACCGCCATGCCAAGCGTCAACGAACAGGATCATCTCTGGATTGCCGTTGGGGACATTCACGACGAGCCCGGGCTGTTTGCCCGTATCCCCGAGCTGGCGCAGGCAGACGGCATCATCGTCACCGGCGACCTGACCATCACAGGCGGCGTCAAGCAGGCCGAAATGGTCATGGACGTTCTGCGGGCGCACAATCCCCGCATCTGGGCCCAGATCGGCAACATGGACAGGCCCGAAGTGGACGAATGGCTGAGCGGCCTGGGCTGCAACCTGCACACGCAGGTGCACGAGCTCACGCCCGATACGGCCATCTTCGGCATCGGGGCCTCCACGTTCACGCCTTTCGGGACGCCCAGCGAGTTTCCTGAATCCACCTTCGCCGGCTGGCTTGAGAACAGCTGGCAGAAGGCCCGCAAGTACCCCCACACCGTGCTGGTTTCGCACAATCCGCCCAAGGACAGCGCCTGTGACGTCATCCCGGGCAATATTCACGTGGGCTCTACTGCCGTGCGCGAATTCCTTGAAGAAGCCCAACCCGATGTCTGCCTGTGCGGACATATCCACGAAGCGCGCGCCGTGGACAGGGTGGGCCGCACCATCGTGGTGAATCCGGGCGCTCTGGCCCAGGGCGGCTATGTGCTGCTGCGCTCCAGCGGCGGCAAGCTGTCCGTGGAGCTGCGCGTCCTTGAAAATTGTGATTAGCGAAGCCCAGCGCTTCCGCGGGGGACAGACAGTCTGATCCCGCCCGTCATGGCGCGGCCCGGTGCCGCGCTCTCTGACGTTGCCCCTCCGGCGGCTGTTCCGGCCGCCTGGAAAACGCCGTCCCCGTGACGGGCGTTTTCTCCTGCCATCCCCCGTGCCCTGCCCTTTCCGGGCATCCCCAGGCCCGTGCCCGCTCACGGACACGCCATCCGGTGTTTGCCGGATGTCCGGCCTGTTCCCTCAGTCGGGATAACGGCTGACAAATTTCGCCGCCTTTGGCGGTCCAAAAGGATATTTATGACGCAGGAAAATACGCCGGCCGTGTCTGACGCGGCCGCTTCCTCTGATGTCGCTGAAGCAACCCCCACCCCCAAACGCCGTACCACCCGCCGCAGCTCGCGCGCCAAGACCGCCCCTGCCGCGGAAGAAACGACCACGCTGACGGCCTCCCCGGCCACCGATGCCGCCCCGGCCGCTGCGGACAACGGCGATGCCCAGGCCACCGACGCGGCAGCCACCGCGCCCCGCAAGCCTGCCCGCCGGAGCAGCCGCCGCAAGACCACGGCCCCTGCCGCCGAAAATACGGCTCCCGAGGCCGCTCCCGCCGCTGCATCCGCTGAAGAGGCGCCCGCCCAGACCGCAGCCCCCGAAGCTGCCGAAGCCTCCACCGATACCGACGGCGAACAGCACGCCGCGCCCCGTCGCGGGACCCGCCGTTCGCCCGGTGCCCAGCGCCGCCAGCGTACCCCCCGCAAAAAATCTCCCGAAGCTGCGAGCCAGCCGGCCGAAGCTGCTCCTGCCGAAAGCGGCGACCAGACCACCGAAACGCCCGCGGCCCGCCCCGCTGACGATCAGCCTGCTGCCGTGACGGCTGAAGCCCCCGCTGCCGAGACGCCTGCGGCGCCTGCCGCCAAGGCCGCTCCGGATAGCGAAGATGCGGCGACCGCTGCGGCTGTTGAGAGCAACGAAACGGCCGCTGCCGATACCGGCAGCCAGGAAGACGGCGAGGAACAGCCCCGCCGCAAGAGCCGTCGCGGCCGTCGCGGCGGACGCGGGCGCAACCGCAAGAACCGTGAGGCCCAGGCGGAAAGTGCCGAACCTG
Organism: Desulfovibrio sp. SGI.230; assembly: GCF_050313065.1. NCBI lineage: Bacteria > Pseudomonadati > Thermodesulfobacteriota > Desulfovibrionia > Desulfovibrionales > Desulfovibrionaceae > Desulfovibrio > Desulfovibrio sp. SGI.230. Next base: position 8,374 of record NZ_JBNPKS010000008.1, read on the forward strand.
CCGACAAGGATACCGAGGAGAGCGCCGAAACGGCCGCCCCTGCCGACCTGCCGGACGATCTCAGTGACGAGGAACTGTGGCAGGCGGCCACCGGTGATGTGGAAAGTCTGGAAAATGCCCCTGCCCGTCCCCGCCGCCGTGGCGAGGACAGCGAAGCCCCCAAGAAGGGCAGCGTGCGTGCGGCCGCGGTCAAGGCCAAGGTGGCCGCGGGCAAGCGGCGCATGTTCATCAGCGTGCTGCCCGGCGAGCAGGTGGAAGTGGCCATCGCCGAGGAAGGCCGTCTGCAGGAATACTACCTGGACATGTTCCATCAGCGCAAACTCAAGGGCAATATCTACAAGGGTGTCATCCACAATATCGACACCAACCTGCAGGCTGCCTTCGTGAGCTACGGCGCGGGCAAGAACGGTTTCCTCCAGATCGACGAGATCCACCCCGAATACTGGCTGACCCATCACGAGCCCAGCAAGGGCAAAAAATTCCCGCCCATCCAGAAAGTGCTCAAGCCCGGCCAGGAAGTGCTGGTGCAGGTGGTCAAGGAACCCACCGGCAACAAGGGCGCCTTCCTCACCACCTGGCTGTCGCTGGCGGGCCGCTTCCTGGTGCTGACCCCCGGTCAGGAGCAGATCGGCGTTTCCCGCAAGGTGGACAGCGATGAAGAGCGCACCCGCCTGCGCGAGATGATGAACGGCATCGACCCCGGCCAGGGCCTGGGCGTCATCGTGCGCACCGTGAGCGCCGGCACCACCAAGACCACGCTCAAGAACGACCTCCAGTACCTCAAGCGCGTCTGGAAGGACATCCGCAAGAAGGCCACCGAAGTCTCGGCCCCGGCCCTCATCTATCAGGAGCCGGGCCTGCCCCAGCGGGCCGTGCGCGACTACCTGACCGACGATGTCTGCGAGATCTGGGTGGACAACGAGGAAGTGGCCGACAGCATCCGCGAGACCGTCTCCCTGCTCTTCCCCCGCAAGAAGGAGCTGGTGCGCCTGCATACCGACGTGCGCATGCCCCTGTGGGAGCGCTTCAGCCTGCGCCGCCAGCTGGACCAGATCTATTCCCGCGAGGTCACCCTGCCTTCGGGCGGCCGCCTGGTCTTTGACCAGACCGAGGCCCTCATGGCCGTAGACATCAACTCCGGCAAGATCTCCGGCAAGGTCAATTTCGAGTCCATGGCCCACCGCACCAACATGGAGGCCGCCGAAGCCATCGCCCGCCAGCTCAAGCTGCGCGACATCGGCGGCCAGGTGGTCATCGACTTCATCGAGATGCGCGACAAGAAACACGTGCTGGAAGTGGAAAAGACCCTGCGCACGGCCATGAAGAACGACCGCGCCCGCCACGACGTGGGCCGCATGAGCTCCTTCGGCCTGCTGGAACTGGTGCGCCAGCGTACGGGCTCCTCGGCCCTTTCCATCACCATGGAGCCCTGCCCCTTCTGCGGCGGCACGGGCCAGCGGCGCAACCTTGAATGGCAGGCCCTGCAGGCCCTGCGCGAGATGCGCCGTGCCCTGCGGACCCACGGCGGCGACAAGTACGTCTTCGAGACCACGCGGGAACTGGGCCTTTATCTGCTCAACCACAAGCGCGACAGCCTGCGCGACATGGAACAGGATTTTGGCAAATGTCTGGAAATCAGCATCCGTCCGTAACGGACGCCCCCGTCGAAACTTCCGCGGCCTGCCCTTCGGGGCAGGCCCCTGTTTTTGAACCCGTCAAAGGCGAGCGCAGCCTGCTGCTGCACATCTGCTGCGGTCCCTGCTCCATCATGCCGGTCAAGCGCCTGCAGGACGAGGGCTTCACGGTCACGGCCTGGTACATGAATCCCAACATCCAGCCCCTGATGGAATACCTGCGCCGCCGCGAGGCCGCCGAGGAATGCGCCGCCCGTCTGGGCATCGAGCTCATCTGTCAGGACGATACCTGGGATCTGGTGGCCTGGCTGCGCTCCGTGGCCGGACGTGACCTGCCCCCGCAGCGCTGCGCCTGGTGTTGCAGCAGCCGCATGCAAGCCGCCGTGGCCTATGCCCGCGCCAACGGCTATGCCCACGTGAGCAGCAGCCTGCTCTACTCCCGCTACCAGCCGCACGACGTCATCCGGGCCGCCGGAGAACATGCCGCAGCGGCGGAAGACGCCCCCCTGAGCGAAGGCCCCCGCTTCGTCTACCGCGATTTCCGCACCGACTGGCAGGCAGGCATCGATCTTTCCAAGGAATGGGGCGTATATCGCCAGCCTTATTGCGGCTGTGTGTACAGCGAAGCCGAGCGTTATGACAAAAAGTTGCAGCGCCTGATAAAAAAATCCTGAAAAAATGATTTTTCCGCTTGACGAACGGACCTGTTTTCCGTAGAAAGACTTTCGTTGCTTTTGCAGCACTCCCCGATAGCTCAATCGGCAGAGCGGGTGACTGTTAATCACTAGGTTGGCGGTTCAAGTCCGTCTCGGGGAGCCACAAAGGACTTCAGGGCTTGCGCGGCAAGCGCAAGCCCTTATTTCCCCAAAGCTGCAAACAAAGCAATCAATGATCCCCGATAGCTCAATCGGCAGAGCGGGTGACTGTTAATCACTAGGTTGGCGGTTCAAGTCCGTCTCGGGGAGCCAGACGATCAAGCCCTTGCGAGAAATCGCAAGGGCTTTTTCTGTTTGTATGCTTTTTGTTACAGAGACCGACCGCGCGGCTTGAGAGAAGGAGGTCCACAAGGCTCCCTCTTCTCCCCCCTGAAAGACCTTTCCGGCCTGCCTGATGTTTTCCGCCTCTGGACGAACAGAAAAAGAGACCTTTCCAAATGGCTCCAGAAAAAACACTGGCATAGTCTTGTCAAAGCTCCTCAGCCTCGTACTGCCCCTAATCGGGGGGCGGGCCTCCCTGCCGAGGACTTTTCATGCTCTGCCTATCCTTTGCCGGTGGCCCGTGGGCCGGTATGCTGGCAGCAGCATTCCCGGTAACTGCGGACGAAAAGACAAAAAACGGGCACGATCCCCGAAGATCATGCCCGTCTCAGATTCGATTAAAAAGGCTGCGACTTTATTGTGCCGCCTGGCCCTTGCCCTGCCCCTTGCCGCTGCCGCGCACGGGCATGGTGGCCCCTGTGCTCTTCATGATGAAGCTGAACAGTTCCTGCGGGGTCATGTCGTTGCTGGTGGCGATATCGATGAAAATGCTCTCCGGCTTCGGCTCGCCCTTGAAATCGGCCTCGCGCATCTTCTGCAGGATCAGGTCACTATCCAACCCCAAGAAAGCACTGAACTGTTTCAGGGAGCTGGTCTCGGCATGGCCGAAGGGCGGTTCACCGTACTTGCGGGCCTGATAGTCCTTGATGGCATCGTTCCAGCCGACCAGCTGCTGCATGGGCGGGATCTCCAGCAAGGTGCCCGCATAGACGAACAGGCAGATCAGGGCCGCTGCCAGCAGGGGCTTGCGGCTGCCGTCCTTGGCGCCGCGGATGTAGTTCATGACCGGTTTCCAGTTCAGGAACGTATGCCACAATCCGGCCACCAGGAAGAGCGCCCCGCCGGTGATGTGCAGATCGCCCCACTGGGCCTTGGTAAAGATGATGCGCCAGTCCGCCCAGTAGGCCACACGGCCTTCCGGCACCACGTAGAGCATGACGGAACTGATGATCAGCAGGACAAAGGAAAAAAACGTCGTCAAAGAAATGATCTTGCGTAACATGGTCACCCCCCAATGGTGTTTGATGGGGCTGCCTTTACGCTCTTCCAGTCCTGTGTTCAAGAGAGTTTTCCACGTTTCTATCAATAAAAAAGAGGAGACAGGATAGCATCCTGCCTCCTCCATCATACCCATCATGTCATTGATATTGGATAGCGTATCGTTATTCCGAGTATAACATGTCGATATAACATCAAAACATATTTTTAATACATCTGCGGGCAGGGTGCCAGCGACCTCCTACGGCGTCACCTTGTAGCGTTGCAGGCTCTTGGGCACCCACCATTCCTCAAAGTTGTACATGATGCCCGCCAGGGCGGGTTTGATGCCCATGAAGCGGTTCTGCACCACAGGCAGGGCATAGGGCACATAGAGGAAACAGTAGGGCTGATCCTCGTCCAGGATCTCCTGCGCCTGATGGTACAGCGCGGTCCGGCGCTGACGGTCCGGCGTGGAGCGGGCCTCTTCCAGCACTTTGTCCAGATCGGGGTTCTTGTAGTGGATGAAGTTCAGGCCGCCGGGCACGGCCTGCGAGGAATGCCAGACCGCGAAGATGTCCGGGTCCTGGGTGATGGTCCAGCCCAGGATGATGGCATCGAAGCGGCCGGTATTCACGAATTCCCGGATGAAGGCGGCCCATTCCACGGTGCGGATGCGCACGTCGATGCCCACGGCCCGCAGCTGGCTCTGGATGATGGTGGCGGTGAGGATGCGCGGCTCGTTGCCCTGGTTGGTCAGGATGGTGAACGCCAGCGGCTTGCCGTCCTTGTCCAGGATGCCGTCGCCGTCACTGTCCGTGAAGCCCGCCTCGGCCAGCAGTTTGCGGGCCCTGTCGGGATTGAAACTCACAGGGCGCAGGCCCGGATGATAGGCCCAGGTACCCGGCTTGTAGGGCCCGAAGGCCGGCTCCCCCAGCCCCAGCAGGACGCCCTTGACGATGTCGCCCCGGTTGATGGCGCAGGAGATGGCCTGCCGTACCTTTTTATCCTTGAAGAAAGGATGCTCCAGATTGAAGCCCAGGAAATTGTAGACCGAGGCCAGATAGCGGTATTTGTGGAAGGATTCCGCCCATTTTTTCCCCGATGTCTGGCGCAGGTACTGCTGCGGGCTCAGCTCCATCACGTCCAGGCGCCCGGCGCGGGTCTCCATGAACATGGTGGCCGTATCCGGGATGATGCGGAAGACCACCTCGCTGATGTGCGGCCTGCCCAAAAAGTAGGTGGGGGAAGCTTCCAGCACGATGCGTACGCCCGGCTCCCAGCGCTGGAGACGGTAGGGCCCGGCGCCCACAGGCTTGCGGGCGAAGGAGGTGGTACGGATGTTCTGCCCTTCCAGGATGTGCCTGGGCAGGATGGGATTCATCCAGGAAGACACGGCCCGGGCAAAGAAATGCTCGTAGCGGACCTCGAAGCTGTAGCGGTCCAGCACGCGGAATTCCTTGATCTGGAGAAAGTCGTCCGCATAGGGACTGCCCGTGGCCGGGTCGATGACCATTTTGTAGGTGAACTCCACATCCGCGGCCGTCAGTTCGGTGCCGTCTTCCCAGAGGATGCCCTTGCGCAGACGGAAGCGCAGCAGACGGCCCTCGTCTTCCATGCTGAAGGACTCCGCCGCCCAGCATTCCGGCTCCAGATCCTTGTTGAAGCGCAGCGGCGCCACATAAAGCAGATCCGCCACTTCGTGGGAGGCGGAGTCCGCCGTCAGATACGGGATGAGGTTGGAGGCCTCACCGATACTGCCCAGCAAAATGCGGTCGCCGTCCGTGGGGGGCATGCTGCCTTCCTCGTCATCCGCGGCGGCGGACAGCGGCAGACAAAGCAGCAGGAGGAGCAGAAAAAAAACTCTCCAGGTGGCGCTGCCCCCTGCCGGAGAGTCCTTGCCCGCTGCCCGGGAAGCGGCGAAAAATACCAACTTTTTTTTCATAAAATATTTTTTCATAAGTTACGCGCGTCTATTGCCATTGAAGTGATGCCTGTGATATTACTCCCAAATCTATTACTGCGATTTTTCAACGGAGCCCGCGCAGAAAACCGGGCCGCGGAGAGTATGCATGAGCAGATCTGAGCAGAACGTCGTCAGGGAGATGTGCCAGGCCTTCCTGCACGACGCCGTTCCGGAGTATATCCGTGATACGGCTTACTATATCCTGTCCGAAGGCGGGGTGCAAAAAATAAATATCCAGGAGGGCGAGACCTGGGAGGCGCAAGGCGTCATCCAGGGCGAAGACCTCCAGGTCTATACGCCCAGCCTGACTTTCTCCATCACGGATCGCAGCACCCGCCACCAGTGCAACTGTTCGGAATCCTTCACCAGCACATGCCGTCATGTGGCGGCCCTGGCCCTGCGTCTGCTGGAGGAACTGCGCAAGGAACAGGGCGACGCCGAAGAAGTCACGCCCCCTGCCAAGGACTGGAAGCAGAGCTTCCGCTCCTTCTTCTCCACAGACATGGAGCCCGAGCCCGGCAAGCACTACCTTATTTTCCGCTTCCAGCCGGAGCAGGGCCGTCTGCTGGTCTCCTTCTTCCGGGGCCGCCAGAACAAGTCCGGCCTGTCCAGCGTGCACAACGAGATCACGCTCCAGCAGATCATCAACAATCCCGACTGGTGCGAGTTCTCGCCCCAGCTGCCGCATGTGGCCCGCCAGATAGGCCAGCACCTGGACTATTACGGTCATCGTGTGGAGATCCCCGACGGTCTGACCTCGTGGTTCTTCTGGGCCGTACGCAAGGAATATTACCTGCTCTGGAAGGATACCGACCGTCCCTGCCGCATCGAGAGCACGCCCTTTGCCCTCAAGCTCAAGCCCAATTTCGATGACAACGGCTTCAGCTTCGACGTGCTGCTCAAGCGTGAAGGCCGCCCGCCCCTGCCCATCCGGGCCAACGGGGCGCCCAGCGACCACCTGCATGGCGCCGAGGCCCCCGAGGACGCGCCCATCACCTTCCACGGGCAGATGCCGCTCTGGGTCTGTTACCAGCACAATTTCTATCCCGTACAGACGGGCCTGTATCCGTCGCTGGTGCACAACCTCATCTACGAACGCCCGGTGGTGCCGCAGGAAGAGATCTCCGAGTTCCTGGACCGCGTCTGGACGCGCCTGCCCTCGTCCGAACTCTACGAGCCGCAGCAGTTCCTGCGCATGATGGAGCCCGTGTTCCAGCCGGCCACCTATAATCCCAAGCTTTTCCTGGACGAGGAAGGCAGCCTGCTGACCCTGGAGATCGACAACATCTACCAGACCCGTCACGGCGAGTTCACGCTCAACGGCCCCAACCCCGATTTCCAGACCGGCAGCTACACCTACGAAGGCCAGACCTATCTGGTGCGCCGCCATCAGGAAGAAGAGGCCCAGCTCATGAACGAGCTGGCGGGAATGGACTTCCAGGCCCGTTCCAGCAAGCTGTGGTTCCTGGAGCCGGAAGAGGCAATCGCCTTCCTGCTGGACTCCTACCCCACGCTGGTGGAGAACTACCGCGTCTACGGCGAGCGCGCCCTTTCGCGCTACAAGATGCGCACGGCCAAGTCCTCCATCTCGGCCGAGGTGGTGAGCAACGAGAAGGAAAAGTGGTTCTCGCTGGAGATCAGCGTGGATTACGAAGGCCAGTCCCTGCCCCTGGACAAGATCTGGAAGGCCTGGACCCGCGGCAAGCGCTATGTGCAGCTCAAGGACGGCTCCTACACCAGCCTGCCCGAATCCTGGCTGGAAAAGATCGCCCACAAGCTCACGGCCCTGGGCCTGGACCCCAGCAAGCCGCCGCAGACCAAGTTCAAGCAGTTCGAGGCGCCGGTGCTGGACAGCCTGCTGGAAGACCTGCCCGGCGCGCGCACGGACTCCTTCTGGAACAACCTGCGCGAAAAGATCCGCTCCTTCCGCGAGGTGCGGCCCGTACCGCCGCCAAAGGCGCTGCAGGCCAATCTGCGCAGCTACCAGCTGCAGGGCCTGTCCTACCTCAACTTCCTGTCGGAATACGGCTTCGGCGGCATCCTGGCCGACGAGATGGGCCTGGGCAAGACCGTGCAGACCCTGGCTTTCATCCAGCATATGGTGGAAAGCCGCTTCGAGGGCCCCAACCTTATCGTGGTGCCCACCTCGGTGCTGCCCAACTGGGAACGCGAAGCGGAAAAGTTCGTGCCCGGCCTGCGCCGCCTGACCATCTACGGCACGCGCCGCGAGGGCATGTTCAAGCATATCGCGGAATCGGACCTCATCATCACCACCTACGCCCTGCTGCGGCGTGACCTGGAGGAGATGGAGAAGTACGAGTTCAACACCGTCATCCTGGACGAAGCCCAGAACATCAAGAACCCCAACACCATCACGGCCCGCGCCGTGCGCCGCATCCATGCCCGCATGCGCCTGTGCCTGTCCGGTACGCCCATCGAGAACAACCTCTTCGAGCTCTGGAGCCTGTTCGAGTTCCTGATGCCCGGCTTCCTCGGTTCGCAGCATGCCTTCCAGCGCGGCATCGTCAAGCCCATCAAGGACGGCGACGCCGAGACCCTGGACTACCTGCGCACCCGCGTGCGGCCCTTCATTTTGCGCCGTACCAAGGCCGAAGTGGCCAAGGACCTGCCGCCCAAGGTGGAAAGCGTCACCTGCTGCGCGCTGGAAGAGGCCCAGGCCGAGCTCTACGCCGCCTTGGCCCGCAAGCTGCGCGCCCAGGTGCTGGCCGACGTGGACGAAAAGGGCCTGGCCAAGAGCCAGATGTCCATCCTGGACGCCCTGCTCAAGCTGCGCCAGATCTGCTGCCATCCGCGCCTGCTCAAGATCGACCTGCCCGGCTTCTCCAACAACCTGCCTTCCGGCAAGTTCGACGCCTTCAAGGACATGGTCATGGAGATCGTGGAGGGCGGCCACAAGGTGCTGGTCTTCTCGCAGTTCGTGCAGATGCTCCAGATCATCCGCCAGTGGCTGGAGTTCTCGCAGATCCCCTTCTGCTATCTGGACGGCGCCAGCAAGGACCGCTTCGAACAGGTGGACCGCTTCAACAACAGCCCGGACATCCCCATCTTCCTCATCTCGCTCAAGGCGGGCGGCACGGGCCTGAACCTGACCAGCGCGGACTACGTCATCCACTACGACCCGTGGTGGAACCCCGCCGTGGAAAGCCAGGCTACGGACCGTACCCACCGCATCGGCCAGACGCGGCAGGTGTTCTCCTACAAGCTCATCTGCCAGAACACGGTGGAAGAAAAGATCCTCAAGCTGCAGGAAGCCAAGCGTGGCGTGGCCGAGGCCATCATCCCCGGTCAGGACACCTGGAAGTCCCTGACCCGCGAGGATCTGGAGATGCTCTTCGAAGTCTAGGCGATACCGCCGCAAACAGCGTCATCACACGGCGCGGAAGTAGGGCCCTGCCCCGGCTTTCGCGCCGTTTCCCGTTTTCGGGAGGGCCCGCCTTCCGCATATCCGGGCCGTACGGCAAGGCCTTGCCGGCGGCCGCCTTCTCCCCAACACACCCCATCCCGGAGAAGACACGACCGCGTCCCGTCCTCCTGCCGCAACGCTCACTGTCCCGCCGTCCCTTGGCATACGTCCCCGCAATGACGCTCAGCCCCCTTGCGCGCCTGTTTCGGGAAGGCTATGCTCCAGGCAGCCTCCGGGCCTTCATCCCTGCCTTTCCGGCCCGGGGACGCCTCTTTTTCCGGCAGAAGCCTGCCAAGGAGACGCCGCATGGACGAAGCTCCCCCCACCACGCCCCGCACCCCGCTCTGGCGCGGCACACGCTGCCTGCGCAATGATTCTCCCGCCCTGCGCCCCTGCGGGCTCCGCCGCCTCTGCCGGTTGTTCGGCATCGACCTGGCCGCTCGCCAGCGGGAAACCGATCTTGTCCTGTCCATCTTCGCCGGACTGGCTCCCCAGCACGGTCTGGACAGGGACCTGGCCCCTCTGGCCGTGCTGGCCCATACCTTGGTGGAGCTGGGGGACGGGATGCCCGATGCGGACGAGATCCTGCTCACCCATCCTCTCAAGCGCCTTGATGCCGCCGGCAACCGGCTGCTGGCCATGGTCCTGACCCTGCTCACCGTGGGCAAGGGCCGTACGGACAAGGTGGAGCCCCTGCTCACCGCCATGGGTTGTGCCCGCGACGATCCCCGGCGGCGTACCGCCGTGGTGCTGGCGGCCATCGTGCAGGTGGCCCGTTTCGCCCTGCGCTTCGATCCGCTGGAGATACGCCTGCCCGGTGAGCCCCCCGTCCTCTTCCTCATCCGGGTGCGCACGCCCCTGCGCCTGCGCAAGCAGCTGGTCATCCATGCGCCGCTCTGGGAACGCCTGTTCGGCAAGTCCTCCTTGGAATGGTTCTGGACCTTCGATGCCGATGCCGACGCGCCCGTCCCGGTCCAGGCGCCGCCTTCCGGGCAATTGTTCAGCAGCCATTTCAGCGCGTATCTGCAAAGACAGGCACGGGCCCTGCATGAGCTGGCCCGCAGCGACAGCGCCCTGGACGAAGAGCCCATCCACGATGCCCGCGTCATCCTGCGCAGCCTGCTTTCCGTCTTCCGCAGCCTGAAGCCCTATCTGCGCAAGGACTGGCTGGCCTCTGTGGAATCCGACCTGCGTACGGCCCGCAAGCTGCTGGGCGGTGTGCGGGATACGGACGTGCTTTTGGGACACATTAGGGACTATGCCTTGCGTCCTGTCCCTGCCGGTGCCGCCGAGACCGCCGCCGCAAGCGGACAGGCCCCGGAAGGTACTGCCCCCCTTTTCCGGCCGGCGGATCTGCCCGCCGGTCTGCGCAGCCTGTATGCCGCCCTGCAGGAAGAACGCGCCACGGCCCTTTCCCGTGCCGCGGACCATTATGCCTCGGACGCCTACCGGGAGCTGCTGCACAAGCTGGATGACAATGCCGCGGCCCAGACCTGCCGCCCCATGCTGGACCGCCGCGGCCGCGCCCGGCCCATGCTGCTGGCGGACATCATGGCGGCCGGTGTGGATCAGGCCACACGCGACCTTCTTGCCCATGACCGCTGGACGCACGGGCACCTGATCCCCGAAGACCTGCTGCACAACATGCGCATCGCGTTCAAGCAGTTACGCTATTTGATGGCCTTTTTCGGCAGCCAGGGCGGCAAGAACGGCGAACGCCTGATCCGCCTGTGCCGCCGCTGTCAGGAAAGCCTCGGCCAGATGCACGACAACGCCGTGGCCGCGGCCACGGCCCTGCGCCACTTGCAGCACATGCCGGAGACCCGGCAGCATGCGGAGGATGCCGACGGTCTGGAGGCATATGCCCGCTGGTGCGAGGACGAGATGCACCGCCATGCCATGGCCTTCCTGACGGACTGGGCGGAGAACGGCCGGGACGAGCTTTGCCGCCTGACCCGCAAGCTTTCCCCGTCCGCAGGCGATCCGCTTCCCCTGCTCCGCCCGGACGACTAGCCGCGGGCTCCCGGACGCGCCAGCGCCCCGGGAACGTGCGGCCCGGCTGGCAGCCCCTGATAAAAAAGCGCCCTTTTCAGGGCGCAACGGCAGGAAACCGGCAGGGCGGGCCATCTGGTCCCTGCCCTCCGGCTTTCGGGGCATTTGGCCCCTGTAAAAGATGCCTCCGCTAGCAGGACGTGCCCAGGAACTGGGTGGACACGAAGCTGGCGTACTGGTCGGTCATGCCGGTGATGAAATCCAGCACCCGCAGATAGGAGACGTACAGGTCATCCTCACGGCGCGGCGCATGGCCGCCCATGAGCTGCAAGGCCTGCTGCTCCTTGTAGGTGAGCCGCCCGGGATCGCAGATGCGGCGATGGCAGGCCGGGATGAAGGTATCCAGCAGGCGCTTGTAGACACTGTAGGACCCGATCTCCAGCGCCGTCTTGTGACTGTTCTTGAGGATGCGCCCGTTGAAGATCTCTTTGGCCCTGTCCATATAGGCCCGGACGTCCTCCGGCGCCATATCCATGAGCGGACCTTCGAACTCCCGGCGCATGATGCGCTCGTACTGCGCGGCGAAGGTCTCGAACAGGCTCGCGGTCACGTGGCCGATGACACGGGCCCGCACATACCCGGCCCGCTCCCGGTCGGAACCCATATCTTCCAGCCGCTGCGGGTCGAGCTTCAGGCTCGGGGCCAGGGGCTCCACCACCTTCAGGATGTCCGCCAGGGTGATGATGTCCAGCTCGCGGGCGTCTTCCATGTCCACGATGCGGTAACATGTGTCGTCGGCCGCTTCGGCCAGCAGGGAGAGCGGATGGCGGGCAAAGTCGCCCCGGCGCGTTTTCAGCCCCAGAGCGCAGAACACCTCTTCGAAGATGCCCGCCTCGGCCTGATAGTAGTTGAACTTGCACTTGCCGCTCCGCGTACGGGACTGCCAGGAATCCCACGGATATTTGACCATGCTGGCCAGCGTGGGATAGGTGAGCCGGAACCCGCCCTGATCGCGGTTGTTCTCCACCACGTTGACCACCCGGAAGCCCTGGGCGTTGCCGTCGAAGCAGCGGAAATCGCTCTGATGCGTCTCCTCCAGCGCATTCACATAGGTGTGGTTGGCCGGGTCCCCGAACCAGTCACGGATGGCGAACTCGCCCGCATGGCCGAAAGGCGGATTGCCGATGTCGTGGGCCAGGCAGGCGGCTTCGAGGATCTGGCCGGGAAATTCCGGCGCGGCATACTCCGGCAGCTCGTCCCGGCGGCGCAAAAAATAGCCCGCCATGGCGCCCAGCGAACGCCCCACGCTGCTGACCTCCAGCGAATGGCTGAGGCGCGTGTGGATGTGATCGTTACGCACCAGCGGATGCACTTGTGTTTTGCGGGCCAGACGCCGGAACGAACTGGAATAGATGATGCGGTCCCGATCCTGCAAAAACGGGCTGCGGGCCGGGTCCAGCTTCTTGAAATCCACCCCGCTGCCCCCGTAGCGCAGGGGAAGGAGCAATTTACGCCACTTTTCCTGAAAATTCATGGGACCTCCCGCGTGCCTGGAACAGTAAAAAACTATCGGTAAGTACAGAATTTGCCACGCCTGGATGCGGAACACAAGGGCGGCCGGGACATGGCGCACATACTGCCCGTTCCTTCCCGGGGCAGGAAGAAATGGACGGCCGGCGCTTCGGCTTCGGACAGGGGCAGGCAAGGAGTTCCGCCCCCTGCCCCACCGCATGGACCATGGCAGCCTGCCCCCTCTTGACGGACAGACGCTTGCCACCTATAAGGACAGCACGCGCTCGTAGCTCAGGTGGATAGAGCAGGAGCCTTCTAAGCTCTTGGCCGGGGGTTCGAATCCTCCCGGGCGCGCCACAAGAATATCAGACGGTTACGCGCCATTCGCGAGTAACCGTCTTTTTCTTTTCTGGCTCCGCTTGGAGTTTTGTCACCCACTTGTCACCCATGTGCAGTGGCTTCGCCTTGCGCACTTGGTCGGCATCTTGTTGTGCGCCCGCAGCTTTCCGCCGCGAGGTGCCCTCTGTGATCACAGGAGGCACCTCGTCCATAGGAGCATGCGGGCGCGACCTTTTGCGGGCGCAGCCCGCCCAGGGGGAGCGCTTCCCCCCGTCCCCCCTCTCCCCCCTGACCCAAAAGCTGGCCAGCATGGTCCTGCGGCATTGTTCGCTGCTGCTGCGGCTCCGGGTCCTTTTCAGGCCCCCCTCTCATGCGGGGCTGTCGACTCCTAAGAATCGCGGGATTTTTTTGGAAATTTTCCGTGGGAATCCGGGAAGATTCTCCGGCGCTGTAGCGTCGGCGGCTCCCCGTCTCCACGCACGCCCTTTGACCGATAACAACGCCACCGAGGTTATCCAATGACCGATCAGGAAATACTGCAGCAGGTGCAGGAACGCATCGCCGAAGAACAGCAAGGCCAGCCCTCCAACGACGGCCCCAAGCTGGACAAGCATGGCCTCCCCATACCGAAGCCGGACTTTGTGGAACGCTGCCTCTATGCCAACGAGCTGGGCGACGGTCTCCTGTTCTCCTACCTTTTCAAGGGCCGCCATGCCTATGTTGGCCAGGCTGACGAGTGGATCTGGTGGTCCGGGCACCACTGGTCTGTGGATCTCATCGAGAAGGGACACCGGGCCCGGGCGGATGTGGAGCATGTGGCTCAGGCCTACTACACCACCGGGGCTCACTTTGACCGGCTGGCTAAGGATGCCGAGCGCGACGGCGACAAGGAGTCGGCTGGACGTCTCAAGGCCAAGGCCGAGAAGATGAAGGCCCGGGCTGCCCGCTTGCGAACGGAGACCGGGCGCAAGCGCTGTCTCGAATTTGCCAAGACCAATCTGGAGAGCCCGCTGGCCATCGCCGGTGATGAGATCGACCGAGACCCATGGTCGCTGCCCATGGCGAATGGCGTTGTGGACCTGCGCACGGGGGAGATACGCCCGGGCCGTCCGGACGACTGGCTGGTGAAAAGCAGCCCGGTGGAGTGGCAGGGCATCGATGCCCCTTGCCCTCACTGGGAGCACTTCGTCACCGAGATCATGGGCGATGACCCGGAGATGGCGTCCTTCCTCCAGCGCGCCTTCGGCTATGGCGTCACCGGTCTGGCCCGCGAGCACATCTTCCTGGTGCTGTTTGGACGTGGGCGCAACGGAAAGAGCATCATGACCGAGGTAATCCAGACCGCTTTGGGCGGCAAACATGCGGCCACCACATTGGCCGGGCCGGTGCAATCCGAGATGCTGCTCGACCAGGGAAAGAACCGCAATGCCGCAGGCCCCAGCCCGGACATCATGTCCCTGCGCGGACTGCGCATGGCCTTTGCCTCAGAGACTGACGAAGGGCAAAGATTTTCATCCACGCGCGTAAAGTGGTTTTCTGGCGGCGATACCCTCATTGGTCGCTACCCGCACGATAAACGTAACATCTCGTTTGAGCCTACCCATCTGCTGGTGCTGCTGACCAACCACAAGCCTCATGCTCCGGCCAGCGACTTTGCCTTCTGGGAACGCCTGCTGCTGGTGGACTTCCCCCTGTCCTTTGTGGATCGCAAACCGCAGAACGAGAACGAGCGCCCCATGGACAAGGGGCTGAAGGACCGCTTGCTGCAGGAGCTGCCGGGCATAGCGGCATGGCTGGTACGCGGCTGTCTGGAGTGGCAGCGCGTGGGCATCGCACCTCCGGCCAAGGTGCGCGAGGCAACCTCGGAGTACCGGCGCGACGAGGATCTGCTGGCCGACTTCGTGGACGAATGCTGCGACCTGCAGCAGGAAGGCCAGCCCGAGATCCGGTCCAAGGCGTCAGACCTCTACGATGCCTTCTGCGCGTGGTTCAAGCGCAACGTGTCCGCCAAAAAGACCATTTCTCAGAAGGCCTTCGGCAAGATGATGCTGGAACGCTTCCAGCGCGAGCGGAAGGGGGGCACCTACTACTATTTTGGGGTGAGCGTCTCTCCGCACGCCCAGCTGGAGCTGGACCAGGAAGAGTAGCAGGACCATTGCAGGCCCATCGCGGGCGGCTTTTTTTGACCGTCCTTAACCTAACTGCTTGGCATCAAAGCAGATTCTTCGGCTGTAGGAGTATGGGACCTTTCGACTGCTATTTTCCCCTGTATGCGCACCAGCGCTTTTTCATCATGAATTTACACCATCATGGTCCCATACTCCTGATTAAAAAAAACAGACTTAAAAAACAGCATGTTGAATGCCATGACCATGCAAGACCTTGGCAGGAGCTTGGTGATGATTGAAAGCCTCATCCAGGATCGCGGCCTGAAGGCCGTCAAGGTGGCCGGGACCCACGGCGGCGAATGGGCTTGTCCCTGCCCCGCCTGTGGCGGGAAGGACCGCTTCCGCTTCTGGCCTGCCCAGGGCGAAGGCGGGACATGGTACTGCCGCCAGTGCGACAAGGGGGGCGACAGCATCCAGTTCCTGCGTGAGTTCGAGGGCCTGAGCTACACCGAAGCCTGCCGCCGTCTGGGCGTTGAACGGGCGGCGGCCCCCACCAGCATCATGCCCAGGGCCGACAAGGAGGAGCGCCCGTGGGAGCCTTCCCCCACGCCTGCCGATCCCGGCCCGGTCTGGCAGGAGCACGCCGCCAAGCTGCTGGACTATGCCCATGCCAAGCTGCTGGCTGACGAAGATCGCATGATGTGGCTGGCCATGCGCGGGATCTTCCCCGATGCGGTGGAACGCTTCCGCCTGGGCTGGCTCCCTGGAGAGCACGGCAAGGACTGCTACCACCGGGATCGCGGCGCCTGGGGCCTGCCGCCGGAGACCAATGCCCGCGGCCAAAAGAAGTCCCTCTGGATACCCGCGGGGCTGGTAGTCCCCGCCCTGACCGAAGACGGCGCGGTGCGGCGCCTGCGCATCCGGCGCACGGATGAGGCCCGGGAACGCTTCGGGGCGGAGATGAAGTACGTGGTGGTGCCGGGCTCCAGCATGCGCCCGCTGCTGCTGCGGCCCGAGGCCCGGGCTTTCGTGGTGGTGGAGGCGGAGCTGGACGCCATGGCCTGCGTGGCGGCGGCCATGGACGCCGGGCTGGACGTGGGGGCCTTCGCTGCCGGGACCAACATGGGGCGTCCGGATGCGGCAGCCCATGCCGTGCTGCGCCGTGCCCTCTGCATCCTCGTGGCGCTGGACTTCGACCAGCCGGACGAGAAGGGACAGCGGGCCGGGGCCAAGGGCATGCCCTTCTGGGCAAGGACCTACCGCACGGCCCGCCGCTGGCCGGTCCCCAAGGGCAAAGACCCCGGGGACGCATTCCGGGAAGGCTGGAATCTGGCGGACTGGATACGCATCGGGCTGCCCCCTGTTTTCGCGCCTGCGCCTGTGCAGGAGGCCCCAGCACCCCTCCCTGTGGCCCCTGCCCCGGAAAAAAAGCAGGCCCGTGAGACCATGGGCGCTGGACGGATGGACGACAAGGGGGGCGGGAAGAAAAAAGCGACGGCTGCCGGGGCATGGGGCGGTGTGGAGTGGCTGACCCACCCCATCGGCCCGCGCGACAGCCTCCAGGTACTGGCCCGGGCGGGGCTGGAGGCTCGGCCCACCAGTGACGGCGACTACGAGATCTACGGGCAGGAGCGATGGCCCCAGCGAGATCAGGCCCGGCTCATGGGCTGGCTGCGGCGCTTCGGCCAGTGGGTCTGGCAAGCGCTGTACGACAAGGAATTTGCCCCGCCGAACGGCAGGGCGATGTGAGAGGCGGGGTCCCCGGAAGGAGCGGCAACTCCACCGGGGACCGGATGTGTGCTCATCCGGCCAGACAATCCGACCCCGTGCAATTAAGATGCACGTTGAACCTAACAGGAAACTGACGGATGGAAAAGCTGAAACTGGAGTATTGGCCTGTGGATCGTCTGCGTGCCTGCGCGCGTCCTTTGCGTGACAACGACGCCTGCGTCGAGCGGATGGCCTCTGCCATGAGCCGCTTCGGATGCCGTATCCCCTTGCTGGTGCGGGCCGACGGCGAGGTGGTGGATGGCCATCTGCGTCTCAAGGCTGCTCGGGCGCTGAACTTTGCCAGCGTGCCCGTGCTGCTGGTGGACGACATGGATGACGCGCAAATCCGGGCGTTCCGCTTGCTGGTCAATCGCTCCGCAACATGGGCGAAGTGGAACGAGGGGGAGCTGTCCCAGGAACTGGCTGAACTGAGGGCTATGGACGTAGATCTGGAGATCACCGGCTTCGAACCGCGCGAGCTGGATCGCTTCCTGAAGGCTGCGGCCCTGGATGACGACGATGTGCTGGATACTGCCCCGGAAGCGCCTGCGCGACCGGTGAGCCGTCCGGGAGACCTGTGGCTGTTGGGCGGACACCGTCTGCTCTGTGGCGATGCTACCCTGCCGGAGTCTTACGCGGCCCTCATGCAGGGCATGGAGGCTGATATGGTCTGGACGGATCCGCCGTACAACGTGGCATATGAAGGGAAGGCCGGGAAGATCAAGAATGACGCCATGAGCGACCAGGACTTCGCGGCTTTCCTGCAGCGCGTCTTCCGCCAGATGGTGACCGGTGTGCGCAAGGGCGGGGCTGTATATGTGGCCCACGCTGAAGGTGGTGGGCTTGGCGTGATATTCCGCCAGGCCTTCATCCAGGCTGGCCTCAAGCTGGCCAGCTGTTTGATCTGGAGAAAAAACTCCGGGGTGCTCTCGCGAGCTGACTACCACTGGCAGCATGAGCCCATCCTCTATGGCTGGCGGCCTGGAGCGCCACATATGTGGTTTGGCGACCGCAAGCAGACCACCGTGCAGGACGCATTCCCGGCCGCGGTACGTGAGGACGGTGACGTCCCCTGCTGGCACATCATGGATGGTGAGCGCATCGTAAGGATCAGCGGCAAGGACGTGCACGTGGAGGTCCTGGCTGGCTCTGTATTCTGCGAGCCAAAGCCCCAGCGCAATAGCCATCACCCGACGATGAAACCGGTGGCCCTCATCGAGCGGATGCTGACCAACAGCAGTAAGCGTGGCGGCATGATTCTGGACCCCTTTGGGGGGTCTGGCTCCACGCTTATGGCCTGCGAGCGTCAAGACCGTATCTGCCGGACGATGGAGCTTGATCCACGCTTTGTGGATGTGATCATCCGCCGTTGGGAAGATGCCACTGGACGTGAGGCGCTGCTGGAAGATGGCGTGCGTCCCTTTGTCGAGGTGGCCCTCGAGCGTGGAGGTGATCATGCCTGATGATGATCTGCTGCGTCTGGCCAGGCAGTCTGCAGAGACAGACCTCCCGTTCCTGCTTCGCGCCAAGGAAGAGGCAAAGAAGCGTATGAAAGACAATCCGACCCCGGAGAACGTGGGTGGCTTCAGACGTGCCCGAGAAGAGCTTGAAGGTGAACTGGCGCGGAGGCAGGGGCAGACGTCCATCCGCGTCTATAAAACCCAGCTGGATGCCGTGGCCTACCTGAAGGACGCGGGCTACAAGTGCAGCAAAAGCCAGTTCAACCGGGACGTGAAGGCCCGCAAGGTCCCCCGGACCCCGGAAGGCTGGTTCGATGAGGCCGCCCTGCTGGGCTATGCCAATGCCAATCTGACGCCAGCCGGTCAGGTGGCGGACCGGCAGCTGGCCGATGCCACCACCAGCCGCCTGTCGGCAGACGCGCAGCTCAAGCGCTACCAGGCGGAGCGGGCGCGCCTGAAGCTGGAGAAGGAGCAGGGCCTGCTCATGCCCCGGGCCGAACATGAGCGAGATCTGGGCGCCCGTGCCCTGTTCTTCCGAAACGAGGTGCGCAACTTCATCCACCTGCATGGCGCCACCCTGATCCACCTGGTGGGCGGCGATGAAGGCCGGCTGCGCGAGCTGGTGCAGTGGTGGATGGAGACCACGGAGATCTGGGTGGATGCCTGGAGCGGCGAGAGGGAGTTTGTGGTCAACGAAGAAGACGACGGCGCGGATGCGAACGCGCCGGGTGAGGAGGATGCGTGAAGATCCGGTTTTGTGAGGCCGAACGCCGGGTATTTGCCCGGCGTGAAAAGCTGACCGTCTCGCAATGGGCCAGCAAGTACCTGATCGTGCAGGACGGCATCTACCGCGGCAGCCCGCTGCGGCTGGATGTGTCGCCCTTCCTGCGCGGTCCCATGGACGCCTACTCGCGCCCCGGTGTGCGTGAGGTGGTGGTCTGCGGTTCCCTGCAGGTAGGCAAGACGCTGCTGCTCTATGCCTGCCTGGGATGGTCCATGGACTACCGTCCGGGCATCAAGATGCTGGCCATGCCCACCCGCGAGTCCCGCGACCGCGTGGTGGAGAAGAAACTGCGGCCCATGCTCCAGGGCAGCCCCGTGCTGCGGCGCATGGTAGCCAAGTACCGGCGGGAGAACATCCTGCTCAAGGACGGCACCAGCATCGAGCTGGCCACGGCCGAATCTCCCAGCCAGCGCGCGTCCATCACCGTGCAGGATCTGTTCGTGGACGAAGAGGACCTCTACAGCCGCAGCGGGGACTCCTCCCCTCTGGAGGATTTCAAGGGCCGCACGCGCTCCTACGGCGACTTCGCGAAGATCATCCGGGCCTGCCAGCCCAAGGGGGACGAAAGCTCGTCCATCTGGACAGGCATCACCAGACAGGTGGACCAGCTCATGTGCTACGAGGTGGTCTGCCCTGCCTGCCGTCATCAGCACCTCATGGACGTGGACCGGATCGTGGTCCCCGACGGAGAGACGGATCCGCGCCTGATCCGCTCCCGCAAACTGGCGCGGTACCGCTGCCCGCATTGCCAGTACCTCTGGAGCGATCATGCCCGCGACCTGGCTGTGGCCTCCGGGCGCTGGCGCCCCTACGTCTGGACCGGGGCGGCCTTCGAACCCGGTCCGGACATCAGCGATGCCCGCAGCATCGGTTTTCACCTGCCCGCGGTCCTGTCCCGTTTCGTCAGTCTCTCGGATCTGGCGGCCCGGCGTATCCTGGCCGGGAGCGATGACCCGGCCCAGCAGCGCCAGTACCACAATGACGACCTGGGCATGCCGTGGTCGCCAGTGGAACTCCAGACCGATGTGGACCGTCTGCTGGAGCTCCGTGATCCGCACCTGCCGCCGCGCACAGTGCCTCACGGCGCGGTGGCCCTGACCTGCGGCATCGACGTGCAAAAGCGCGGCTTCTGGTATCTGGTCCGGGCGTGGATGCCGACCATGGCCAGCTATGTCATCGACTACGGCTACCTGGGCAGCTGGGATGACGTCCAGGCCCTGGTCTTCGACACCTACTACCCGGTGCAGGGGCCTGACGGCAGCGACGTGGGCGAGCGCATGCCCATCTGGCGGGCCTGTATCGACTCCGGCGGTACCGAGACCGAGGGCGTCTATACCCGCACGGAAGAAGTCTACATGTGGGTGCGGGCCAACGGCTGCGGCGTGGTCCATGCCTGCAAAGGCGCCAGCCGCCCGCAGGCCGCGCCGGTACGCTGGGTCGTCCGTGAGCGTATGCCGCACAATGGCCGCCCCATCCCCGGCGGCCTGCGGCTCTACCTCATCGACAGCGACGCCTTCAAAACCACGGACATGGGCCGCATGCTCAACCAGGACAGCCGCCAGCCCCTGCGCTTCCATGCCGGGGCTGATGAAACGCTGGCTTCGCAGCTGTCGGCAGAGCGCATGGTGCGCAAGAACGGGAACCTTGTCTGGGTCCGGGAGCACAAGGACAACCACCTGCTGGACTGCCTTGTGCTGTCTGCCGCTGCAGCGGATGCGTCGTGGACGCCCAGCCTGCCGCACTATATACTGCAACTGCAGTCACAGGCCCGGATGCAGACCACGGCACAGAGGCCTAGAGCAAAGAAACGCCCGCAGCCAGAAGCTGTGGAACACAGATGGTAAACATGCAGGAGGAAAACATGGCTTTTGTAACAACTGATGGCGATGCTTCTGGTGGTGCAGCTTTGCGTGTGTCATATGAAACGCAGCATCTTCGTGGGCTCAAAGCGATTTCTGGGTATATCGGATGCTCTGAGAATACGCTGAAGCTCTATATCCGTGATCATGGATTTCCTGCCACAAAGGTCGGTGGAGGATGGGTGAGCGACAGTGAGAGCATTGATCGCTGGCGTCGAAACAAGATCGCAGGAAGATGAATAATGCAGTATGGAGATGGTTGAGGCCAGCACATCAAAAAAACATCAAAAAACATCAAAAAACGTCAAAAAACATCAATCCTTGCCCGAAGGATTTTTTTCACGCTACCCCCATGCAAAAGCGATGACCGTTTTTGCATGGGGGTTTTGCTATGGCCGGATACTGGAGAGATCTCTACGAAAAGATGCGGGAGGACCTGCAGTCTCCTGCGTTCCGCCAGTTCGGCAGTTACTCCATCGCCGGTCGCAGTTTCTCCTATCGCAGCCTTGACGACTTCCGCTCCCTCCTGGACTGGGTCAAGCGCGAGGCGGACAAGGAAGACGGCATCGCGCCCTATCGGGCTCGGCGCGTGGCTCGGAACGGAGGGCGGGGATGATGCGTCCTGTCGGCAGGGCCGCCCGGCGGCCACCCCTTAGCTGCATCGGCAGGCAGGCCCGGCAGGCTCGCTCCGGCTACAGCGGAGCGGCCAGTCCGCGGGGCATCGGCAACTGGATGCCCGCCAACGCGGATTTCAACCAGCTGCTGGGCATGGACAGTGGACGCATGCGTGCCCGCGTGCGTGACCTCGTGCGCAACTTCCCGCCCTTCGCCCGCGCCGTCAATGCCATGGTGGCCTTCACCGTGGGGAGCGGCGCCCGCTTCCAGTCGCTGGCCACCCTGCCCGACGGGAGTCCGGACATACCCACCCGCAAGCGCATCGAGGATCGCTTCCGGGCCTGGATGGAGCATGCCGATGTGGCTGGCCGCCTGCACTTCTACGAGATCCAGCAGCTCTGCAAGCGGCAGGAGTGCGAGTGCGGCGAGTACCTGCTGCGCTTTGCCCGCCCGCGGGACAGGCGCCGCGGTCTGCTGGGCCTGCAGATCTACGAGCCGGAGAACCTGTCCAGTTGGCGCATCGAAGGTCAGGAACCGGACAGCGATATCTGGCAGGGCATCGAGTACGACATCTGGACCGGTGAGCCCCTGGCCTATCATTTCCAGACCGTCTTCGGCTGGGAGCGCCAGCTGCGGACGTGGCGCGAGCCTGCCTTCAACGTGCTGCACGGTTTTCAGACCCTGCGTCCCGGTCAGCTGCGCGGCGTGACCCCCTTTGCCCCGGCCATCCTCATGGCCAGGGACATGGGCGACTACACCACGGCAGAGCTGGGCGCGGCCAAGATGGCCGCCAAGTGGCTGGCCTTCGTGAGCAGCGGCGATCCGCAGTTCTCCCAGCTCACCCGTACGCCGGGCGGCCTCTCCGGGGCACTGCGCGAAGAGGTGGAGAGCCTCGAGGACATGACCGTCGAGTACCTCAATGACGGCGAGCAAGTAAATTTCGCGCCGCCCAGCCAGCGCCCTGGCGACAGCTTCGACCGTTTCGTGCGCCATACCCTGCGCATGGTCGCCATCTGCATGGACCTGCCCTACGAGATCCTTTCCGGCGACTACACGTCCATCAACTATTCAACCAGTAAGGCCAGCCGCAACGACTTTGCCATGTTCCTGGTGCCCCACCAGTTCCGGGCCGAGCAGCATCTCATCCGCCCCGTGTTCCGGCGCTGGCTGGACTGCGAGGCGCTGACCCAGGACTACCTGCCCGGCTACTGGCAGGACAAAAGCCGCTATCAACGGGCCATGTGGATACCCGCGGGCATGCCCAGCGTGGACCCCCTGCGCGACGGCAAGGCGCAGATCGACGGCATCAATGCTGGCATCCTGTCTCCCCAGATGGTCATCCTTGGCGATGGTCGCGACCCCGAGGAAGTGGTGGAACAGCGCGCCGCCTGGGCCCGCCTTTGCGCCGCGCACGGCATCGATGCCACCACCGGCGCCGTGAGTACCTCGCTGGCCAATAACCCCGCCAAGCTGGGCGCTGCCGAAAGCGCCGAAAAATAGGAGGCATCTCCATGTCGTTTGTCACCCGTGCAACCCCTCTGGGCGATGGGCGCCCGCTGACGCTGGACGAATCAGCCCGATCCGTGGAGGTGGTGGCCTCCACCCAGGCACCCGTCACCGTATTTGACTTTGAGGAATGGCAGCCCATCCGTGAGGTCCTGCTCATGAGCGGCTGCCAGCTGCCCGAGTCCGGTCGGGTGCCCCTGCTGGACTGCCACAGCCGCGAGCATGCCGGGGACATCGTGGGCAGCTTTGACCGCATCCGAGTGGAAGACGGACCGCAGGGCCCGCAGCTGGTGGGCCGGGCCGTCTTCTCGGCCACCCCGGACGGCGAGGCCCCGTTCCGCAAGGTGGTGGAGGGGCATCTCACCGATGTGTCCGTGGGCTACGACGTGATCGCGTATCAGCGCATCCGGGCGGGCGAGGTGGCCGTCATCGAAGGGGTCACCTACGAAGGTCCGCTGCGTGTGACCACGCAGTGGCGCCTCCTGGAGCTGTCCTGTGTGCCCATCGGCGCGGACAGTTTTGCCAAGATGCGTTCCGCCATCAACAACCTGCAACCTGCCCGGAAGGGCAAAAAGGAGAGAGTCATGTCCAAGGAATCCGGGCAGCATGAGCGCGGCAAGATCGCGGCCAGACTGCGCGCCCTGCTGGGGCTGCGTGAAGATCCTGAAGAACAGCCTGCGCCTGAAGATGAGCCCCGCCAGGCCGTGGTCACGGATGGCTCCGGGACCACGGTGGAGCCTGAACAGCTCGACGATGCCGAGCTGGATCAGCTGGTAGACGACCTGGGCGCCCTGCTGGACGAAGCCGAGGCCGAACAGGAGGGCCGTGAAGATCCCCAGCAGCCGGAAGATGCCCAGCGCGAGGGCGGTGATGACAAAAACGCCTGCCGCAGCGCCGTGCTGGCCAGGCTCATGGCCAGCCTTACCCCGGGGCAGCGTCAGCGTTTTGGCCGGCAGCTGGAGCGCCAGCGCATCCGCGGTATTCGGGAACTGGCCCGGAGCTTCCAGCTCTCCCCGGATCAGGAAGACAAACTGGTTTCCTCGGGCATGAGCCTTGGCCGTGCCCGCAAACAGGTGGAGGACATCGTGGCACAGCGCCAGAATTTCGGGCCCGGCTACCAGGTCGTGAGCGTGGGCCGCACTGAAAAAGAATCTTTCCGTGCTGCCGTGCAGGACAGCCTGCTGCTGCGCTGCGGCACCAAGCTGGAAAAGCCCGCTCCCGGTGCTGATGAACTGCAGGGTATGACCCTGCGCGAGATCGCCCGCGAGATGGTGATCCGCTCCGGACAGCGTGCCGGTGGTGACATCCGCACCATCGTGGGCCGCGCCCTGACCACCACGGACATGCCCCAGCTGCTGGTGGAGACCAGCCGCCGCACGCTCATGGAGGCCTACGAGCAAGCCCCCGAGACCTGGCGCGACTGGTGCGAGACCGGCACGGCCACGGACTTCAAGGCGGGCAAGGCCCTGGGCCTGGAAGGCGACGTGGCGTTGAAGAAGATCCCCGAGTACGGCGAATACACCGACGGCCGTCTGGCTGAAAATGCCGAGGAATACCGCGTGGAGACCTTCGGCCGCAAGCTGGTGATCTCCCGTCAGGCCATCATCAACGACGATCTGGGCGCCCTTACCGACATGCCGCGCATGTACGGCGAAGCCTGCGCCGCTCTGGTGGGTGATGTGGCCTACGCAGCCCTGATCGATGCGGCCCTCAAGATGGGGGACGGCAAGCCCCTGTTCGACAGCGCCCACCACAACCTGTTCACCGGCAAGGGCGGCGCGCCTACGGTCGAGAATCTGGGCGCTGTGGTCACCGGCATGGAACTGCAGCAGGACAGCTTCGGCAGGGTGGTCACCATCCAGCCCCGCTTCTTCATCGCGCCCATCGCCCTCAAGACCACCTGCGAGTCGTTCTTCAATACGCAGATCACCGGCGGGCCGGTGGTGGGCACGCAGGCACAGCCGCTGGTCCATAATCCCTATGGCGGTGAATTTTTCCGGCGCATCTATGACCGTCGTCTGGATCTGGATGCGGC
This sequence comes from Desulfovibrio sp. SGI.230, assembly GCF_050313065.1. NCBI lineage: Bacteria > Pseudomonadati > Thermodesulfobacteriota > Desulfovibrionia > Desulfovibrionales > Desulfovibrionaceae > Desulfovibrio > Desulfovibrio sp. SGI.230. The sequence goes on from NZ_JBNPKS010000008.1 coordinate 33,393, forward strand.
GACCACATGGTATCTGGCCGCGGCCAGATCCACGGTCAAGGTCTTCTTCTTGGGCGGCGTGCAGGCTCCCTACATCGAGAGCCGCGACAATTTCGACACCGATGGCTTCGAGACCAAGGTCCGCATGGACGTGGGCGCCAAGGCCCTGCGCTGGATCACTCTCGCCAAGGCCACGGCATAGCAAAGGAGGACAACATGCAAAACTCCCGTTCCATGGGCCGCTGTATCCACCATACTCCCCGCAAGGCCGTGCTGGGCGGTGAGCTGGTCGTGCTCACCGGCATGGTGGCCGTGGCCAGTACCGATATCTCGGCGAATGAAGAGGGGGCCTGCGAAGTGGAGGGCGTCTTTGCCCTGCCCAAAAAGGCCGGCGAGACCCCCAAACAGGGCGAGCCCCTGTACCTGGCCAGTGACAACACGCTGACCAAGACGTCCGGGACGCAGTTCGTGGGCACGGCCTGGGCCGATGCCCAGGCCAATGATCCCACGGTACTCTGCCGCATCAACTTCGGGCGTGACGCCATCGGCGGATAGCCATAACGATTCCCTCCTTGCCATGGGTCGCGTGCCTCCGGGTACGCGACCTCCCCCCCACACACAGGAGTCCTTATGGATCAATCACGCCTGATAGACCTGGCCTTCGATTTCTGCATGCGAGCGGAAGGCAACGCCACCTACACCGATGACCCCGACGACGCTGGGGGCCCCACCAAATGGGGGCTGGCCCTCAACTACAACCGGGATGTCCTGCCGGACAAAAATGGGGATGGTTACATCAATGCCGCCGATGTGCGTCTCCTAGAACGCGAGGACGCCCGCCAGGTATGGGAGCGCGTCTACTGGCGCGGCAATGGCTGCCACCTGCTGCCCGATGCGCTGGCCTTCATCTATGCGGACATGGTCTTCAACCCCGGCCCGGGGGCGGCCCCGAAGCTGCTGCAGCAGGCGCTGCGAGGGCTGGGCTGTTCCGTGGCCGTGGACGGCATCATCGGCGCCGAGACCAGGGAGGCCATCGGTCGCTGTGACCCCGGCGAGCTGCTGGTGGAGCTGACTGCGCAACGCCTGCGCTACTACGGCACACGCTCCAAGTATCCCAAGTACGGGCTGGGCTGGGATCGCCGGTCCGTATGGTGCCTGCGTACAGCGCTGGGCATCTGGTCGGGAGAGATCCAGTGAGCCCGCTGCAGATCATGGGCTTTGCCGCTGCCCTGCTGGCTTTCGCCCTGACCATCTATCATCTGGGCGTCGCCCGGGAAGAGGCCGAACAACTGCGGGAGTCCCTGCATATAGGTACGACCCAGACCAGGGCCGCGGAAAGCGCCCTGTCCGAGCTGGAAAAATCCCGCCGGGAGGCGGCTGAAAAGGAGCGGGAATATGCCCGTGCTGCAAAGGCTGCTGCTGACCTGCCTCTTGAGCAGCGTTTTGGCGAGTATGACCGCCTGTTCGACGCCATCGAGGCTGGTCGTGGCGAGCCCGCCCCCTGAGTTGCTGGAAGATTGTCCGCCCCCGGCCATCTCCCGGGAGGTATTGCCCGCCATTGCCGCGGGCCGGGCGGATGACGCCGGGCGGGCCTATGTCGATTATGTGCTGACCGTAGAGGCGGCGTGGAACGCCTGCCGTGATCGTCAACGTGCGCTGCGGGCCTATGTGCGCCGCATGGAGACCCTGCATGATCCGTCCTGATCCCGATGATGATACCAGGCGCGACCGGATGCCCCGTGGCTGGCAGGATGACCGCTGGAGCCGGGACGGCTGCGGCTGGGATGGCCGGCAGGCGAGCGGCTGGAATGGGCGACCGCGCCCCCGGATGCGCCTGCCCCGGCCTCTGCGTATGGCGCTGCTGGCGATCCTGTGTCTGTTCGCGCTGCTGGCCGCTGTCGATCTGGCCCTGACCATCATTGATCCCGACAGGCCCATGCATGTGGCCCAGCTCATCCTGGGGCCGCTCCTGCGTCTGTCCGGCCTGTTTACCCTGGGGATGTGATATGGCCGCACCTCTGACCTATGCGGAAGTTTCTGCCGCCATGGGGGCCCTCCTGATGCTTTTTGTCGGCCTGAGCCTGCGCGAACTCATCGCACTGATGCGCCAGATCCTGGCCCGTCAGCGTGAATGCCCCACGCTCTATGCGGACCGCGAACGCAACGACAAGGCCCACAAGGAATTTTACGACGGCATGGAGGATCTCAACGTGCGCGTGACCCTGCTGGAAAAGGAACATAGACCGCGCTGTGACGGAGAAGACTGATGACGGAACAGGAATTTTTCGATGCCTGCGGCCACAAGGGCTTCAGCGAGCTCCAGACGGAGGACGGCAAGACCCTGCGGGTGCTGGCCTACCATATCGGCCAGCAGGATGCCCGCCTGCGGGTGCGCATCTCGTACAGTACCACGGAGCTCGGGCGACGTCTGCGTGGCCAGGAACGGGTGACCCTCTGGGGCAGCAACTGGCGCGTAGTCCGTGGTCATGCCCAGGAGCGGGCCGAGGTCATGCAGGCCATGCTGGAGAGCGAGATCAGCTATGCCTGAGCTCTATCGTGTCGATGCCGACTGGCAGGACTGGCTGTCCGAGATCTGGGATGAGGTAGACAGTATCGCCTCCGAGTCCAGGCTCCGGCAGGCTGTGGTCCGGGCCACCAATGACACGCTCACGCATATGCGCAGTTTCCTTTCGAAGGGGATCCGCGCCACCTACTATGTCAAAAAGGCCGATATCGACGCCGCCATGAAGATCGTCAAGGCCCGCCAGCGCGGCCGGAACATCGAGGGCCGTCTGAGATTCCGTTACCGGCAATCGTTGCCCCTGTCGCAGTTCGGCGCCCGGCAAGGCAAGACCTATGTCTCGGTCAAGGTCTTAAAGGCCAATCGTGCGCGGCGCATCCAGCCCGGCGGCGAGAAACAGATCCTGGCCACGAAAAAGGGCCGGGCCGCGGTGTGGATTGCCAAGGGGCATGTGCTGGCTCGCGTGGAAGGCCGGGAAAAACCGCTGCCCCTGTATGGCCCCAGCTTCATGGCCTTTTTCCGCTCTCCGGAGAACGAGGCGAGTATCGCTCGAGAAGAGAGCGCATGGATGCTCAAGCGCCTGTACCATCATGTGCGGCGTCTGCAGGAGGACTAAATGCCTGACGACTACCAGCCTACGCAATTCGAGCAGGTCCTGGACCGTGACATGGAGCTGGTCTTCCAGGCCCCTCTGGGCGCCGGACTCACAGTGACGCTGGTGGCCGAGGACGGCAGCCGGAGCGAGCTGCGGGCCATGTTCGCCACCCCGGGAGCAGAGCCGCTCTCCGGCGTGGCCAGTGCGCCGGTGGTCAGCGTGGCTCCCACCCTGCATGTGCCCCTGCGCGATGTGCAGGCGGCGCTGGGGCGTCCCCTCTCCACCCGGGACCGCGTCATCGTGCGCGGCCGTACCTACCGCGTCCTGAATCCGCAGGACGACGGTTACGGCCTGATGGAGTGCAGGCTACTGGAGGCCGCCCATGTCTGATGTCCTGTTCGCCTGGGGCGGCGTCCATCCCCGCACGCTCATCCGCCGGGCCGTCTGTCAGGTCATGCGCGAGCATGACGGTCTGGCCGCTCTCATTGGTGCCCGGATCTGGCCTAACCGCATGGAGCACTGGTTCCACAGTGAGCTCCCGGCGGCCGGTGTCTATACCGTCAGCGAGCAGCGCGTGGAGTCCGATACGCGGCCCGAACCGCAGGAGCGGGTCATCTCCCTGGCCGTTGAGCTGCTGGGCGGGGAGCTGGAGGCCGTGGACGATACGCTGGACGCCCTCTGCCTCCAGACAGAGCGGGCCGTGCTGCGCCTGGACGCCATCGGCCGGGCCATGGGCGCCATCGTGGACGCCAGTCTGCCCGAGCCCCTGCCGCTGGTCAGCGGTACGCATCCGGCGGACACTCTGCTCTCCATCACCCACGCCGGCACCGAGATGGGCATCGTGACCGACGGTGCCCGCGAGTACGGCGTGGCCACCCTGAATTTCGACCTGGAATACCACTGGCCGACGGTCCCCCCGGAGCTGGCCGATTTCCTGCTGGCCCACACGGACTGGTACGTCCACCCCGGTGATGACCGGGTGGACATGATCTCACAGGTAAACTTTGACCAGGAGTGATCTGATGCCCCATCCCACCACCATGCTTGTCGTGCCCGCCGTGCGCGATGGCCGTCCCCTGCGCATCGCTGATCCGCAGTCCGGCCAGTATCTCCCGGCCACGGGTGCCGTGGTCCCCCGTTCCGCGTTCTGGCTGCGCCGTCTCAAGGACGGTGATGTGCAGCTCAAGCCCGCTGCCAAGGAGGTCTAAATGTCCATCGCCTTCAACGTCCTGCCCGATACCGTCCGCGTGCCTTTTGCGTATGCCGAATTCGACGGCTCCGGTGCGTCTGATGATCCGGCCCTCATGCCCTACACCGTGCTCATGGTAGGGCAGATGCTCGACAGCGGCACGGCCGAGGCCGGGACCGTACAACGTCCCATGAGCGCTGCCCAGGCCGCCACCCTCTTTGGTGAGGGCAGTCAGCTGGCCGCCATGTGCGCCGCCTACCTCAATGCCAACAGCATCACCAAGATGTTGGCCATCGGCGTCAAGGATGCCGAGGAAGGTACGGCCGCCAAGGGTGCCCTGACCATCAACGGCACCTGCGTCAACGCCGCGCCGCTCTGCCTCTACATCAACGGCAAGCTGGTGCGTTCCGCCGCGCCCCTTGCCGCGGAAGCCTCTGCCGTGGCCGAGAATCTGACCAACGCCATCAATGCCGACAAGAGCCTGCCCGTGACGGCCACCTTTAGCGGTGGCGAGGTCAGCCTGACCGCCCGGCACAAGGGCGAGTGCGGTAACGATATCGACCTGCGCATCTCGTACTACGATGAGGACAAGCCCGGCGGCCTGACCTTCAGCTTCACCCAGATGACCGGCGGCGCCGGCAATCCTGATCCGGCTCCGGTCATCGCGGCCATGGCAAACGACCAGTACCACGTCATCGCCTGGCCGTGGACGGACAGCGCCAGCCTTGCCGCCCTGCGCGATGAGCTGGCGGACCGCTGGGGCCCCCTGCGTCAGATCGATGGACAGGCCATCGTGGTCAAGCGCGGCAGTTATGGCGACGTGACCACCTTCGCGGGCGAGCGCAACGACAAGCATCTGACCGTCTTCGCCTCCGAAGGCAGCCCCACCTCTCCCTGGGAGGACGCGGCCGCCACGGCGGGCGTCATCGCCTACTACGGCAACAGCGATCCGGCCCGGGGCTTCAACACCCTGCTGGTGCCGGGCGTCCTGGCTCCGGCTCCGGCCGACCGCTGGACCGACTTCCCCGAGAAAAACCAGGCTCTCTTCGAGGGCGTATCCACCCGCTATGTGGCTCCGGATGGCACGGTGCGCCTGCAAAAGTGCATCACCACCTACCGCCTCAACGACCTGGGCGCCGAGGACAAGGCCTTCCTCTCCCTCAACAGCCCGCTGACGCTCTCCTACCTGCGTTACGACTGGAACAACTATTTGAGGACAAAATATCCGCGCCACAAGCTGGCCTCTGATGCCGATGCCGCCCGCTATGACGCCAGCCAGCCCATCATGACACCCAAGCTGGGCCGGGCCGAAGCCATCGCCCGCTTCATGGATGCGTGGCTGCCCATGGGCCTGGTGGAAGGCAGCGAGCAATTCAAGGCGGCGCTGCTCTGCGAGCGCAACGCCAAAAACGAGAACCGGCTGGACTGGCTGCTGCGGCCTGATCTGGTCAACCAGTTCGAGGTGGCCGGGACCCTGATCCGGCACATCGTCTAAGGGGAGGTGAGGAATATGGGAAACGGAACCAACAATCGGCGGGCAGGCATCATCTACGTCAAGGTTGATGGCCGGCAGTACGACGCCAAGGGCGCCTATACCTACAATCTGGGCAAGCCCAAACGTGACGCCATCATCGGCGCCGACGGGGTGCATGGCTACAAGGAAACGCCGCAGGTGGCCTTTATCGAGGGGGCCGTCACGGACAGCGATGAACTGGATCTGGCGACCCTGGTGACGGCCGACAACGTCACCGTCACGCTGGAGCTCAACAACGGCAAGGTGGTCACCCTCTCCAATGCCTGGTTTGCCTCCGAAGGCAGCGGCAGCACGGATGAGGGCGAGATCGCCGTGCGTTTCGAATCGCGGCGCGAGGCCGTGGAAAGCAACTAGGGAGCGTCATATGGAACCCATCGTCATCAAGCTGACCGTGCCGCTGACCCACGGCGCCGAGACCATCACCGAGCTGCGCATCACCCGCCGCCCCACGGCGGGCGACCTGCGCGGCGTCAAGATCAGCGAGCTCACGTTCGACGACATCATCACCGTGGCCTCCCGCCTGGTGGCCCTGCCGCCCAGCGTGCTCAACACTATGGACCTGTCCGATTTCACCGAGCTCTCCGGCGTTATCGGCGCTTTTTTCGGGAGTGGCCAGCCGACTGGGATGACGCTCTGACCCTGCTGGCCTGGCTGTACCACTGGCCCCCCTCGGAGCTGGAGCGGATGACCGCCCGTGATCTGGCCTGGTGGGCTGAGCGAACCAAAAAACTGCAAAAACTCATGGAGCATGACTGATGGCCGAGGGCAAGCAGAGCCGGTTTGACCTGATCATCAATGCCGTGGAGCGTGTCTCGGGACCGTTCCGCCGCATCGAGCAGGCTATGGACGGGGTCCGGGATCGCACCGAGAAGGCGCGCCAGGCTCTGGGCCGCTTTTCCAGGGTGACGGGCCTGCAGCGCCTTTCCGGCAGCATCGGCAACGTGCGGGACAAGCTCCAGGGCATGGTGCAGCAGGGGCAGGCGGGGCTGGAGCGTCTGGGCGCTCTGGCGGGGCGCCTGTCCCTGCTGTTCGGCGCTGCCGGTGGGGGCGCCTTCGCCCTGGGCACCGAAGCTGCCACGGCAGCCGCCGAGGCCAGCAAATTCGCCAGTATGGTGGGCCTGTCCACCGGCAACTGGCAGGAGTACGCCGGTGCTGCCAATCTGGCAGGAGCCGAGGCCGATGAGCTGGCCAGCCTGATGCTCACCCTGCAGGAGCGGGCCGTCAATGCGGCCCGCGGCGAAAAGGGCGATATCGAGATGCTCCAGCTCATGGGCATCAGCGCCAAAAATGCCAGGGGCGAGCTCAAGAACGCGGATACGCTCCTGCTGGAGCTGGCCGACCGCGTCAAAAAAATGCGCGAGGCTGGCGAGATGGGCAAGGCCGCGGGCATCATGAACCAGCTGGGCGGCGAGGAAGGCGCCCGCCTCCTGGATCTGCTCAAAAATGGCCGCGAGGGCCTGCTGGCCATGCGCAAAGAGGCCCGGGAACTGGGGCTCGTCCTCTCGGATGAGGCCCTCGAGTCCGCCCTCGAGTACGGCTCCGCCATCAACCGTGTCAAAGCCACCTTCCGGGGGCTTGGTCTTACGCTGGGCACTGCCTTCCTGCCCTCGCTGACCAAACTGCTGGACAAATTCCAGGCCTGGCTGCAGGTGCAGCGCGACATCATGTCCGCCGGATTTGAGGAATGGGTGAACGGGCTCAACCTCAACGAGGTCTGGGCATCTGTGGAAGGATTTTTTGAAGGGCTGAAACGGCTTGCCTCCCTGTTGCAGCGCGTGGCCGACCTCTGCGGCGGCTGGAGCAATGTGCTGTTGGGGCTGGTGGTCCTCATCTCCGGCAAGGCCCTGCTGGCCCTGGGCTCGCTGGCTATGGCCTTCGGTCAGCTGGGCATGGCCATGCTCGCCACTCCCGTAGGCTGGTTAGTGGCTGCCCTCGCCGGAGCGGCCTATGCCATCTACAAAAACTGGGATGGCTTGTACGCTTATTTCCAAAACCTTTGTGCCGGGGTCAAGGCAGCCTTCGAGCAGGGCTGGCTGCAGGGTGTCATAAAATGGCTTGTCAGTTTTACTCCGGCCCGCTGGATCGCGGATGGACTCAATGAACTGGTGGCCACCCTCACCGGTGTGGACCTCTACAGCATCGGCGGTCAGTGGATCGATGGGCTGCTCCGGGGCATCAAGCAGGGGTGGCAGCAGCTCACGGGCTGGATCGACAAGGGCGTCAGTGCAATCGGCAGCTGGTTCGGCGGCGATGATGACGCTCCGGACATGGCGGCACAACAGCGATTCCCCACAGCCGGGCAGCCGCTCGACCTGGGCAACAGCGTCCGTCCGTTGATGCAATCCAGCCACAGCGAGCAGGTCATCCGGCAGGAAAACACGGTGCGCATCATCGCCCCCGAGGGCATGCGCCTTGAAGGCGAAGGCCAGGGCCGCGGCCTGGATGTGCGCGGCGATGTGGCCGAGGCCGGGGTCCTCAACGCAGGAGCCATCTGATGGATCTGTGGAAAATGCAGCTTCGGGCCGCCAGCTTCCGGGGCGTGTCCTTCGGGGTCACGGCGGATGAAAGCGAGGGCGGCCGCCGCACGGTGACGCATGAATTCCCCCAGCGCGAGGCTCCCTACGTGGAAGATCTGGGCGGTGCGCCGCGGCGCTTCACGGTCCAGGCCTTCGTGCTGGGCAGTGATTACATGAGCCGCCGCGACGCGCTGGAAGCTGCCCTGCAACAGCCGGGGACGGGTACGCTGGTGCATCCCTGGTACGGCGAGGTGCAGGTCAGCCAGACAGCCCCCTACAAGGTCCGGCACAGCGCCCAGGATGGCGGCATGGCCGTCTTCCAGCTCTTTTTTTGCCGCGATACCGAGCCCAACAGCCCGGCCGCCAGCGTCAACCAGGGGCTCCGGGCCCGCCTGGAAGCGGGGACGGCGGGCCTGCTGGCCTGCGACAGCTTCGACAGCGTCCTGCGCCTGGCCGGGCAGGCTGAATGGGCTGTCAGCCAGACCTACAGCCTCATCGTGGATGCCGTGAGCACGGTGCAGGCCATCATGCACGGCGATGTCTCCACTGTGGCGGATCTGCTGGGCGCGGCCACGGGCTATGATCTCATGCCGCTGGCCAGCGTGGGTCAGCATCTCTGGAGCGTGCTGCAGGACATCGGCGGGCAGTCCGGGCTCTCTGATGCGGCCGTGTCCGGACGCTGGGCCAGTGTGGCCCGCACTGACTTTTTGCAGACCGTGCCGGACAACGTGGGCTCCCAGCGTGCGGTGATCCAGAGCAACGGTCAGGCTGTGGAGAGCCTGGTGCGCCGTCTGGCCCTGGTGGAATCGGCCCGTGCCGCCACCACGGCCCAGCCCGCCAGCCGGAGCGAGGCACAACAGCTGCGCTACGATTTTCTTGATGCGATGGATGAGGTTTCGGCGCTGGAGCCGGTTATCCCGGACATGACGCAGGCCAGCAGCGTGAGCCGCACGGAGATCCAACTGGCCGCCTCTCTGGCCAGCCTGCGTTCCGGTACTCTGGCCACACTGGCCGAGGCCGCCCGGCGGGCACCGGAGGTGGTGACCATCACCCCGGCCTGTGTGCTGCCTTCGCTGGCCCTCTGCTACCGCCAGAGCGGCGGCGTGGACCTGGAGGCGGATCTGGTGGCCCGTAACCGCCTCATCCATCCGGGCTTCGTGCCGGTAGAACCGCTGGAGGTGCTGCGTGGCTGACGACATCACCCTGCGCATCGATGGCGTGGACTGGACCTACTGGACCTCCGTGCAGGTCACCCGCCAGATGGATGCCATCGCCGGGACATTCTCCCTCGCGCTGGCCGACAAATGGATCGGCGGCGCCCAGGCGCTGCCCATCGCTGCGGGCATGGCCTGCCAGATCCTCATCGGCGGCGAGCAGGTCATCGATGGCTACATCGACCAGGTCCGCCCCTCATTCTCCGCCACGGCGCACGGCATCAGCGTCACCGGACGCGACAGGAGCGCCGATCTGGTGGACTGCGCTGCCATCCACAGCCCCGGGCAGTGGCTCAACTGCACCGTGCTCCAGCTGGCCCAAGCTCTGGCCAGCCCCTTCGGGGTGAACGTCACGGCCGAGGGCGACGTGGGCGCGCCCATTGCCAGCTTCAAGCTCGAGGAAGGCGAGACCGCCTTCGAGGCCCTGGACCGTGCCCTGCGCCAGCGGGAGCTCATGGCCTGCCCGGACGGCAAGGGCGGCATCGTGCTGCTCAAGGCCGGAGCGGGCACAGCCAGCGGCAGCCTGCGGCAGGGGGAGAACATCCTTTCGGCCGAGGGACAGTTCGACATGGCCGACCGCTTCAGCGACTACATCGTCAAGGGCCAGAAGCCCGGCACGGACAAGGGCTGGGGCAAGGATGCCTGCGCCGTGCGCGGCCAGTACCGCGACCAGGCCGTGCAGCGTTACCGGCCCATGCTGATCCGGGCCGAGCAGTCCGGGGACAGCAGCAACGCGCACCAGCGGGCCGCATGGGAATGCAGCGTGCGGGCCGCCCGGGCCGTGACCGTCACGGCCACGGTGCAGGGTTTCCGGCAGCAGGGCGTGGGGCGGGAGCAGTCCGGCCCCCTCTGGCAGCTCAACCAGATGGCCGATGTGGACCTTCCCTATCTGCGCATCAGCCAGCGCCTGCTGGTGGCCGGGGTGGAGTTCCGGCGTGACGCCACGTCAGGCAGTACCACCCGCCTCACCCTGCGCGACCCGGCCGCCTTCAAGCCCGAGCCCAAAAAAGAGGAAAAGGGCGGCTCCGGCAGCGGTGGCGGCGATGCCAAAATGGAGAAGGAAGTGGACCTGCAGACCCGTCTGGCTCAAGACGCCGCGGCACGGCAAAAGGCCATCAAATGAGCGACCGTCAAACGATTCGTCTTCTGGAGCGATTGTCCCGCCGCATGCGCAACATCGTGGCGCGTGGCGTCATCTCGCTGGTGCGCGATGCCCACAAATGGCAGTCCACCCAGCTGGAGCTGCTGGATGGCGAGGTCCTGGACGATGCCGAGCGTGCCCAGCAGTACGGTTTTTCCTCCGTTCCCCATGCCGGGGCCGAGGCTGTGGTGCTGTTCGTGGGTGCGGACCGCTCGCATCCCGTGGTGCTGGCCGTGGATGACCGACGCTACCGCGTGCAGGCCCTCAAGGACGGCGAGGTGGTGATCTACACGGACGAAGGCGACCGCATCCACCTCAAGCGCGAGCGCACCATCGAGGTGACCACCAAGCATTTCGTGCTCAAGGCCGAGGATGACGTGCGCATCGAGACCAAGAATTTCAGCATCCAGGCCGACCAGAGCGTGCAGGTAGAGACCGCCAGTACACGGTTTGCCACCGGGGCGCTGGCTTTTGGCGGCCAGGGCGACGGCGCTGTCACGGCACAGCTCACCGGCGGCATCGTGGCTTCGCAGGATCTGCAAAGCAATGGCGGTGCCGTCTCCCTGACCCGGCATGTGCATGCGGGCGTACAGGCCGGGAGCGATACGACGGCCAGCCCCGTGGGAGGATAGCATGGATATCTGTCTGCATTTCGACCAGGAGAACGGCCTGTTCGACGCTCTGCTCTCCGGGCCTCTGGCCGACCTGCAGGGCGACGATGGCCTGATGACGGCGGTGATCATCTCTCTGTTTACGGACGCACGGGCACATGACGACGATCCCCTGCCCGATGAGCGTGTGGGCGTGTCCAGCGACCGGCGAGGCTGGTGGGGAGACTGCCTGCCCGATGCCCAGGGCGAGCAGACGCTGGAGAGCATCGGCTCCCGGCTCTGGCTGCTCTGGCGGGAGAAAGATCTGGACAGCGTAGTGGCCCGTGCCCGGCAGTATGCGGAAGAGGCGCTGGCCTGGCTGACCAGGGAGGGGCATGTCAGCTCCCTGAGTGTCAGCGTGGAGCGTGTGCAGCCGGGGCACCTGGGTATCAGTGTGGCCGTGCAGCCCTCCGGCAGCGATGACCCGGGCCGCGAGTGGCGTTTCATCTACGATTATCAGCAAGCCCAGCCGGTAAGCGTCCGGCTGGAGGCATAGGAGGCTGCCATGGCTTGGGACCGTCCGACCCTCACCAGTCTGCACGAGCGCATCGCCCGTGATTTTTCTGGCCGCCTGCTGGATGGCGCCACGCTGCTCCGCCGCTCCGTGCTGGCGGTGCTGGCAAAAGTCTGGGCCGGGGCCTGTCATACGCTGCACAGCGTGCTGGCCTGGCTCTACCTGCAAGTTTTTGTGGACACGGCCGAGGGCGAATACATGGAGCGCTGGGCCGGGGTCTGGAACCTCTCCCGTCTGCCTGCCGCCGCGGCCGCGGGCGACGTGGTCTTCACCGGACAAGACGGCGCCGTGATCCCGGCCGGGACCCTGCTGCAGCATCAGGCCAGTGGGCTGCAGTATGGCCTGGAGGACAGGGCTGTCATCGCCGACGGCAGCGCCCTGGTGCGCGTGATCGCCGTGGAGACCGGCGCCGCCGGTAACCTGGACGCCGGGGAACAGCTGCAGCTGCTCTCTCCCATCGCCGGTGTGGAGAGCGTGGCCGTGGTGCAGACAGGGGGATTGACGGGCGGCGCGGATGCCGAGAGCGACGATGCCCTGCGTGCCCGGGTCCTGGAACGCCTGCGCCAGCCGCCCCGCGGCGGCAGCATGGCTGACTATGTGCGCTGGGCCAGGGAGGTGCCGGGCGTGACCAGGGCTTGGTGCTATCCCATGCATATGGGCATCGGCACCGTGGGCGTCTGCTTTGTCTGTGACGCCCAGGAGGACCCGTTCCCCTCGGAAGAGATGGTGCAGCGCGTGCAGGAGCACATCGAGCCGCTGCGCCCGGCCACGGTCAAAGAACTGGCCGTGTTCGCCCCCGAGCCGCTGGATGTGACCGTGCGCCTGCGCATCTCTCCGGACACGGAGGCTCTGCGCGACGCTGTCCGGGCCGAGATCGAGGACGTCTTTTCCCGCGAGGGCGCTCCGGACAGCGTGCTTTACCGCTCGCATATCTCCGAGGCTGTGTCCCTGACCCCCGGCGAGCAGGATCATGAACTGCTGGAGCCTGCCGAGGACGTGGTGGTGCCTGCGGCCTACCTGCCGCGGCTCACGCAGGTGGTCTTTGAAGGCGAGGTGGAGAGCCATGCCTGAGACTGATCTGCGCGCCCGCTCCGCTGCCGACTACCTGCGCATGCTCCAGCACCTGCTGCCGCAGGGCCAGGCCTGGACCCGTGCTCCGGGCGCCGTGCTGACCGCGGTGCTGCAGGCTTCGGCGGATGAGCTGGAGCGCCTGGATATGGCCATGCGCCTGCTGCTCATGGAGATCCTGCCCACAAGCGCCATCGCCGGGCTGGAGGACTGGGAGCGCGTCCTTGGCCTGCCTGATGCCTGCCTGCCCGCCGGGACCACCCTGCAGGAGCGCCGCAGCGCCGTGCTGGCAAAGCTGCGCGACGAGGGACGTCAGGATCTGGCCTACTGGTACGGCGTGGCCGACTCGCTGGAGTACGACGTGACCATCGAGGAGCACTGGCCTTTCTGCTGCGGCATCCACCAGTGCGCTGACCCGTCCGGCCTGACGCCGGAGGAGATCCAGGCCCATCCCGAGATCGGCTATCTGGCCGTGCCGGAGATCCGCTGGTGGTGGAACGTCATCGTCCACGGCGACCGTCTGCTCCGCTTCCGCTGCGGCGAGAGCCTGTGCGGTGAGCTGCTCATGGACTGGCGCGCCGCCGCCTCCCTGGAGTGCGTCATGCTGCGCGACAAGCTGGCCCACACCCTGCTGACCTTTACCTACCAAGAAGGAGAATAGCATGAAATACAATCCCCCCGCCGGATCCCAGGACCCCGATGCCAAGTACGTCACCGGCCAGCCCGGCAAGGTCCGCGGCAGCGCCGTGCCTGCCGAGGCCGTGGAACATCCCCAGCGCGAGATCGTAGAGGTCATCAAAAAGGCCGGGCTCACCCCCAGCGCTGATGACCTGGGCCAGCTTTATGAGGCCATTCTCAAGATCATCGGCGTGCAGGTCCCTGTGGCCAGCAAAACCGAGACTGGTCTGGTGCAGATCGGTGATGGTCTGAACATCACGCCCGAAGGGCTGCTTTCCGTGCTGGTGGCGACGTCGAAGCAAAACGGCATCATGCGGCCCGACGGCACCACCTGCACTGTGGAAGATGGCGTGCTGAAGGTGCTGCAGCAGAGCAACGACTACATGGAAGCATGGCGCAAGTCGTGGATCGGCGTGCCCCGTTACTGGCGCAGTACGGAACTGCCCGACAACCATTGTTGGGCCAATGGCGACCTGATCTACTTCAACGACTGGCCGGAACTCAAGGAAATCTACGAGGCCGGAGGATTCGAGGGTATGCTCATGGGCTGGGATGCCGATGTGGAGACCCAGAAATCCAACCTTGGCAAGTGGCGGCCCAATGCCTCCATCCCTACGGGATTATACACTCCTGCCCTAAGCGAGCAGTTTTTCCGAAATTGGGGGCCGGGCGAAGGAAACGGAGCCGGCACACATGTACTGGATACGATGCGTGTGATAACTGGCCAGATTTATACCTATGGCAACAGCGGCTCTAATTCAGGCGCATTGGCCTTTAACCAAAGCACGACTGCTATCCAAGGTGGTTCTACAAGCTATGGTGGCACACTCCAGCTTAATAGCTCCAATTTGGGTGAGCGCTATTCTGGAGGTGAGACTGCGCCTCAACATATCTGGCAGCCCCTTTGCCTATACTTGGGCAGGCCTGCCTAGATACAAAATGGCAGGTTGCCAGATGTGCTCGGGAGAAAATTCCGTTCCAACATGGCCTTTCCACTGTTTCGACAGATCCATTTTAACGATTGACCGATCGCCAGAGCTAACAGCAGTCAGCCCCCGTCCATTTGTAAAAAACACGCCGGACGGCAGTACATCGGAGTCGAGAGCCCCTACCACGCCCGTAGCGTTACGCCCAGTATCAGCGAGCCACGTTCCGGCTGTCGTGTCGGCTCCCGGCGCCCAATTTCGGAAAGACTTGCGGCATCCCCAAAAGTCTAGCCCTGGCCGGTGGTTACGGAGGGGCCAAAGGTTTTTCCGAAATTGGGCGCCGGGAGCGGACTCCCAAGCAGGGGGGTGGGGGCGGGATGAAATCCGAAATATTACAGGTAATATCAATTTCACCCATGCAGGATCGCGCAATGGCACTGGCGCACTGAAGCCGTCAGGTGGATCACAAGTTTTTAGTCATTGGGATGGTAGTTATTTGAGTTCCAATACATCACTCGGTTTTGATGCATCGCTTTCAATCCCGACTGGCCCCCAGAATGTCCCTCAACATGTTTGGCAGCCCCTTGTTATCTACTTAGGCAGGTCTTCCTAAGTATAGGATGATCGGCTGGTTAATGCTGGACGGCATAACGGTTGTAGCTCTCCCGTAAATGGGCGAGCAACGTGATGCATCCATTGTTGTTTTCATTTTACCATACGATCCATTTCCTATCCCATAAGAAGACATTTGAGATGAAGAGAATGCTCCATAATGCCCAGAAGAAAAATCTCCTGTCCAACCACCGGTAATATTGGGCAGTCCAGGCTGATTAAATATACCAGCCTTTTCTTCACTCCCCGGCGCCCAATTTCGGAAAAACTTTTTTCAACCAGTAATATCAAAATATTATAGGAGAATATCATGGAAAAGGTGATGTATATGTTTGATCCTCTAACCCATGAATATCAGGGATCCCGTCCTGCTCAACGAGTGGGAGATAAAACCATTATGGAAAGCGCCTACGCCACAGCCACGCCGCCGCCCGATGCCATCCCTACGGGTTATGCCGCTCGCTGGACGGGGACCAAATGGGATCTGGTTGAAGACCACCGCCAGCATCTGGACAGCACGGGCACCAAGCAGGGCGGCACCCCTTACTGGATGCCGTCCGAAGGCGACGACTGGCAGAGCCAGCCCCGCTACACCGAAGACCTCGGCCCGCTGCCGGATGGTGCGGTCACGGTGCGCCCGGAAAAGCCCCTGTCTGTGGTGAAGGAAGAAAAGGAGCGGGAGGTCAGGTCTGCCTGCGATGCGGCCATCATCGCCAGCCTCACCATGCCTGCCGCCAGCCCTTCCGTGACTGAGGTGTCGGTGGCGGCTGCCTCCCTGGCTGCTGTTGATCCTGATGGCCCTGACACTATCCTCGCGCTGCATGCGGCTCGTCGGGACGAGCTGCTGGCCCTCATCCAGGCGGCTGACAGCGTCGCTGCCGTCCAGGAGGTCGAGGTCTCCTATGCGATCTGATTCTGATGACCGGTCCCGCGGCCAGGGCGTGCCGTTCGAGCGCGTGCGGCGAATCACCGGCTACCTGGTAGGCACGCTGAACCGATTCAACAATGCCAAGCGGGCCGAAGAACGGGATCGCGTCAAGCATGCAACGGGAGGTGCTCTGGATGACAAGCAATGACGGGCCCGGCAGCTTCGGCCGTATCATCGAGGACCAGTACATCACGGCGCCCATAAGCGCCGGGGGTGACGGCATCACCGTCTATGGCAGCGATGGGCCTGTGCTCATCCGCCGCTGTGTGGTGGATCTGGGCAGCTGGCCGCTGGAGAGGCTCGACGAGGGCCTCTCCGGGGTGGACGGGGCCCGGGCCGTGGTGCGCGAGACCCGCGTGGCCAGAGTGGGTAAGGGCATCCTGTGGGGCAATGGCGATTACCCGGAGACGGACCCAGGCGCGGAGCTGGTGCTGGAGGACTGCATTGTGCGCGACATCGGCCGCCGCGCTCCGGAGGCGCAGGATGGCGTGCGTGTGCTGATGCGCCGCTGCGTGATCCGCAACTGGGGCGTCCGCAGCCGCTTCTCGGTGCGTAGTTTCGGGGCGTGGGCGCACGATGGGGCCTGCATCCAGGCCGAGGACTGCGTCTTCTGGCAGGACCGCTTTCTGCAGGCCGGGCTGCGCGGGCTGGCCGTGGATCTGGCAAACTGGATCGGATGGGCCTGGAACCGGCGGGACCTGAATCCCCTACACTGGCTCCTGCCGGGGGTGTGCCGCGGCCTGACCTCCAGCCAAGGCGGCACGGTCAGTGCCAGTCGTTGCTGGACGAATCGCTGGTGGATTAGGCTGCAGGGGCATCGAGGCCCCAGGATGTCCAAACGGGAGGCCTTGGCCCTCATGGCTGAATTGGAAGGCAGGCTGCTTTGACGGTAGAGACAATCCCCCGCATAGTGCCCGAAAGGAGGGGTACTATGCCTGTGATTTTTTTGCCCTATAAGAAGAGGCCCTGGATTTGTAAATTTCGGGAACCATGGAGTGGACGTCCGCGCGTTCGCTCCTTCAACAGCGAACAGGAGGCGCTGGACTTCGAGAAGGTCCAGCGCCTTATTTTTGAACGTGAAAAAGCCTTGGTGCGCCGAGCCAGATACAAAGGACGCCAGCCGGAGAGGACGCTCACCGTGGCCGAGTTGCTGTCAGCCTATATCGAGGCCCGGCAGAGCCTGTCCACGCGGACGACGGCCATGCAGCACCTCCGCAGTTTTGCGGACATCTACGGGCACCGAAAAGCGCACTGCATCAGCGTGGACGACGTGCTGGCGTGGATGGAGATAATGCGCCAGCGCGGGGCTGGCGCCGCCACGGTCAGCCGAAGGGCGGCTATCCTCAAGGGGGCATGGGCATGGGCCTGCCGCAGCCGGCATTTGGACAGCAATGCCCTGTCCGCGTTGCGCATTCCTACAGTCCGTTCCCAGAGAATTGATCCGCCGACGTTGCAGGAAGCTCGGCGTCTGTACGCTGTGGCTGCGGAGCATGTGCAGCGGGTGATTGCTCTGGGCATGGGGATGGGGCCGCGCATCGGCCCCAGCGAGCTTTTTCGGCTGCGCTGGCTGGATGTTGACCTCGATAGCCGTCTGATCCGTATGCCGAATGCCCGCAAGGGCGCTGAGTTCGAGGCCCGGAGCATCCCTGTCCGTGATGATCTGCTGCCCCTGCTGCGGCGCTGGCAGCAGGCGGATGCCGCAGCAGGCGTGGAGTTCGTCATCCACTATCGTGGCCGTCCGGTGCTTTCCATCAGCAGGGCATGGCACAACGCCCTGCGCAGAGCCGGGATCGGCCGACGCCTCCGCCCCTATGATCTGCGCCATGCGTTCGCCTCTCACGCCCTGGATTACGGTGCTGACCGTAAATGCGTCGCGGAGGTGATGGGGCATAAACACGAAGGGATGCTTCTCCAGATCTATCAGCATACGCTGCTGCGCCAGCGCCGCCGGGCCGTCAACGCGGGGCCTGGACTGGGAATAAAAATCAAAAAAAATGAATAAAATCAGCAAGAAAAGACTTGCAACCTATCTGGGAAAGAGCGAACACACAGACATGCCGAATGGCAAAAAACAATAAAATACAAGAGGTTGCAATATGTTTATTTGTGAAAGTGAAGCCAAGAAAAAGATGTGTCCTTTTTTGGGCTCTCAGTGCCTGGGGCGGGATTGCATGGCGTGGAAATTCGTCCAAGAGGGCGATGGACGTCATCCCGCGTTCCGAATGACGCAATGTGCCGGGCTCTACTTCGATGAACACCAGACGGAATGCCAGGAGGACTGCTCCAGCTGCAAGCACCGCCCGGGGCGTTGCATCCGCCTCCATCCTGTGGATCCGTATGCAGCAAAGCGCAAGCAGATGTAGCAAAAGAGAGCCGGGGGAAACCCCGGCTTTTTATTAAAAAAATGAATAAAATCAGCAAGAAAAGACTTGTAACCCATCTGGGAAAGAGCGAACACACAGACATGCCGAATGGCAAAAAACAATAAAATACAAGAGGTTGAAAAATGTTCCTGCCTGAAGTTGAAGCCAAGATGAAAGAATGCCCTTTTTTGGGTGGACAGTGCAAAGGAAGGGCCTGCATGGCCTGGAAGCCCGCTGACGCGAGCGATAGGGAGAATCCCTTCCGGGCGGCCGCATGCGCCGAGATCTACCGCGACGCGAATGGGGAAAAATGCGATGGCAACTGCAGGCGCTGCAAATATGGCCCTGGATGCTGTGCCCTCATCTACCCTGAGACGCCCATCCAGAGAGCGAGAAGGGGATCGTAGAATCGTGGGGGGACTCTCCCCCCCACTCAGAGCTATCTATCTGGAGGTCATAAATGCTGGAATCTCAGAACCCGTGGTATGGTTTTTTTGGATCCGTGGGAGAGCCCGCAGAGGTCGCTTGGCCGATTGCCTTGACCCTCATCACGGAGGCTACGCACTGCGATGAGGCCGAGGTCAGGGATTTTTTGGATAGCCGCCATGGCCGCCAGTTTGCCGATACCGTTCGCTGTTATCTTGATCGTGGCCATGCACTCGAGCAGGCCGTGGCCGAGGCTGTGGCCGAATGGCAGGGATATCGTGTGGGCAATGCCACGCGCCGGGCATACGGCATCCCCGACGGAGCTGACTACCTCACAGGCATGGTGCTCACCTGTGCATGCTAAGGCAGGCAACCTCTTTTTCCCCGCTCAGGCGGGGATTTTTATTTTTAAGAATTTCCTGGTTCAAGAACCAGTTCTTGCAGCCTATAAAAGTCTGTGCTAGGCCATCGGCGGGCGCATCCTCCTAAAGGAGGGTACTCCCATGAAACACTTCCTCCGGGACGTGCTGGCTGCCTTTGTGGCCGCCGTCCTTGCGGCCTTGGTGATTCGCTTGTTGAACCTCTAAGACGCAAGTAGCCCGGTAGGAGGTGCAACTCTTACCGGGCCAAAACTTGCGATCCAGTTAATCGCGGGGGATGTGCCCACGGCGGCGGGTGTTAGCGCACCTGCCGCCTTCTTTCTTTCTAGCCATTCCCACGCCACTTGGCAAGCCCCGAAAAACGGCGCTACAGGCTGGACGGGTCTTTTTCTCCCTTCAGGCAGGCCAGCACCCCCGCGATGAAATCTTCCGGGGGCATGTCGTTATGGGTACAGGCCTCCCAGTCCGGCCAAAATTCCTCGCACTCCCCGTCCAGCCAGTCGGCGACATCGGCCGCAGAAGATGCCAGGGCTCCCTTGACCAGCGGGTGGTCCGATTGCAAAAGTCCCACGATGGTTTTGGCACGTCCCTTTTCCGGCAGAGGATTGCTGAGGCTTTCGCAGAAGGCGGCGACCATTTCATCAAGCCCCCCATGCCGCAGGGCGAACGCCATGCAGGGATGCTCCTGCTGCATCTTGTCGAACAGGCGCATCACAGCCACGGGGTGTTTGGACGCGCACTGCTGGAAAAAACACTCCTCGATGGCCTCTGTCAGCAGCTCATGGTCGGCAAGGGGGGCCGCTTCCACCAGAGCATCCAGTCTGTCCAGGACAGCCTTGCCGCACGACGTCGCATGGATTGTCTTCTCAAAGGCAGCCTGATAGCGCTCATAATTTTCAAAAACGCCGAAGCCTTCGTTTGCCTGCACGTCAAGGCAAAAAGGACAGTCCGGCTCCGCAGGCTGTCTGACGTTTTTTGCAGGGGCCTTGATGGGGGGGCGTTTTTCCGGCACAGGCACTTGGGGAACAGCATATTTTTTGCGCTGCCGGATGAGCCAGACCACACCAAGGACGACAAGTAACAGCAAGACAACTTCCATAGTCGTTTCCCTAAGTTAAAATCTGGCTAGCTATCCAGGAATATGTTGCTTTTCAGTGTATAGTCTTTGCATATGAGGAAACTGGTGGGCTCTTACTATTTGGCTTTGCGAAGATCGTCGTAAAGCGGCCTGTCCACAAAGATTGGCTGCAATGTGCCATCTTTGTCCATTTGGCCGACAGCCACCGGCTTGCACATCCCCTGCACAAAGAACTTGCCGTAATGAATCTTGCTGCACAGCAGCAGTGCCGCATTGTCTTTGTTGACTTTGGCCAGATCCAGACCGTTCGTGTCCTCAAAATAGGCGTGGAAAAGTCCCTTGAGCTTCATGCAGGGCAGATCCCTGCCGTCAGAGTAAGTCCCTGTGGGGGAGTAGCGCTGCCGGCCGAGGCTATCCACCTCGCCCCAGACAAGAATCTCTTTGGCGGACAATTCCTTTTCGGCAGCAAACTGATTGCCCTCAAAACTCTCCATGAGCAGTTTCGGTGAATATTCGCTGATGCCGGATGGCCACACATTGGGCTTGGGGGCTTCCTTGGGCTGTTGTGCCGCTTTGCCTTTTCCGCTGAAGGCATTTTTGATCATGCTCATGCCTCCAATCAGACCACAGGCGCTACCGCCCCAGACGGCAGCCTGCAAATCGGTCAGCTCTTTGCCGAATTCTTTTTTGTACTTGGCCTTCATGTATTCCACCAAGGCTTTTGTCTCCGCCTCATCCAGCGGCATGGCGTAAGGCTTGCTGCCGGACTGCTCCACGGCGGCTGCCATCTTTTGCATAAGCTGCTGGCCGTCGGTCTGGGCATGGCCAAGGCAGGGGAATAACAACAAAGAGACAGCCAACGCACAAATTTTCTTGAGCCTCATCATTTTCCCTCCCTTACTTGGAACGCAGGTACTGCAAGATGGCAGGCATGCCGAGAATCACGTCGCCCCAGACCCACAGCTTCAGCCCTGCTTCAAAAAGGATACGATTCTGCCTGCCCAGCTCGGGATGATCCCATGAGTTAATCATCGGCCCTATGTTGAAAAGAGCGTACAGCAGCATGAGGGCATTGAACAAAACGAACAGAAACCAGAACAGCTTCGCCCAGAAACGGCTCCGGGATGAGGTGATATGATAGCCACAGCGGGGACAGGTTCCTGCCTCGCTGCTGATCTCCCGCTTGCATTCCGGACAAAGGACAAGCGCCATTTTCCTCCCCTCCTACTGCCGCCACCCTACAAATGGGCAGCACTGTCGCCAATGCGGGCAGGCGCGGCCTTGGGGGCGCCTGCGTGCCCTTCCTTCTGCCTGGTCAGCAGCTCATCCTGCAACTGGATGATCTTTGCCTGCGCCGCCAGCAGCTTTTCCTGCAACTCCTGGATCTGGCGGCTGTCGGCCACCGGCTCCCGCTTCTCCCCTTCCGCCCGTGCGGCATCCACGATGTAGGTCAGCACATCGCCCCAGGTCCCGCCCGCTTCGGCGGCCATGGCTTCGGCCGCGGCCGCGATCTCCTGCAGGGGCACCGGCCTGTCCAGGGGCGTGCCGTGCCCGATAAGCATGGGGCCTTCGCCAAAATACAGCCATTGCCGCGACAGGCGCGGAAAGGCCTCCAGCATGGTGGGCAGCAGCGGCCACAGGTTGTGCTGGCGCTTGGCGCTCAGGTAGGCGTGGAAGGTGCGGTACTGGACCCCGATCATCTCCGCGAATGCGGGCAGGCCGCCGAAAAATTTTCCCGCCGCCGTAACACGCTCGTATAATTCAGAATTATTTGTTCTGTTCATTTTCATCTCTGAATCTGCGTTGACAAATATGTATGAATCATACATATTTTCCCCACATACATACACATTCAATATCCCCGCCGAACAAAAAGAGGATTTTATGCAGCAGTTTATCTTAACCCCCACAGGCAGGCAAGAGCAGCGCTTCCTCAAGCTCAAGGTCTGGATGCTGGAGCACGGCATCACCTTCGAATCTATTGGAAAATTCCTCGGCATATCTGGCCGTTCCGTCAGCAAGAGCTTGCGCAACGAGCGCATGCCCGTGCGGCATCACCGTGTCCTGCGCTACCGGCTGGACATCCCCGTGGAGCTCCTGCCCAGGGCCGAGGATGTGCCCACCGGCCCCAAGCCCCGCACGCGCTGATCCGCGTCATTGTCTCCGCATATCGCATTTTCGATGAATGAACCACGCAAACAATAACGAGATTTTCGCATGAACCGTCCTCCCTATCCTTCGCTGACGGCCGTAGTCCATGGCATGGTCAAGGCGGCCCCCTCTGGCCTGGATGCCCGCACTGTGGCGGACCTGGTGGGCAAGCCCTACCCCACCCTGATGAGCGAGCTCTCGCAGCAGCCCGGCCACAAGCTGGGTGCGGAGCTGCTCCTGCCGCTCATGGACGTCTGCGAGAGCGATCTGCCGCTGGTCTTCCTGGCCAGGCAGCGCGGCGGTGCATTCGTGTCCCTGCGCCTCCCGGATGACGGGCCGGTGCAGCTTGTCACGGGCCTGAGCGTCAGCATCCGCGAGTTCGGGGAATTCGCCGTGGCGGCGGCGGAGCAGATCGCGGACGGCAAGATCACGGCGGAAGAGCTGCAGGAGATGCGCCGCCTGAGCCACGAGGCCGTGGAGGCCATCATGCAGCTGGTGACGCTGGCGGGCGAGGTCCATGACCGCCAGCTATCCCCCGAATAACAAAAAAGGCCCCGGGCGCTGGTACCGCCCGAGGCCTGAACCCTCACAAAGGAGAGTGCTATGTCCCAAGAACTGTATGCAAAGCCCGCGGCCTCTGTCAAGACAGCCAGCTATCTGGTGCGCCTGCGTGGCCTGCCGCCCCAGCGCCTGAGCATGACCCATCGTGCCCTGCTGGCATTCCTGCAGCAGGCTGGACAGCGCCGGGCAGCAGCCGTGGCGTAGGAGGAAGTATGGGCGCTCTGTCTCCTGAAGAACGGGCAAAGCTGCGGGCCGTGGCGGATATGATCCCCGACCTGCCGGAACTGCGCCAGGCACAAAAGTGCAAGGTGGCCATCTCTGTCCTGTTCCATGTCCTGCGCCTCTGGAAGCCGATTTTTGAAAAGGCCGCTCCGGAGCAATACACCAAGATCTGCAAGTGGCTGGCAGTTGTGGCCACGGGGTACGCTGCCCGCGTCAAGAGGCGGCGCGAGGTCGAGTACGCGCTGGAAAAAATGGAGAACCGCCTGCGCCCCTACCTCAAAAAAACAGGGCTGCCGCCTGAGCGCCGAGCTTTTCTGGCCTGCGCCATGCTGGCGGCGGCCCTGACCCTTATGGACGATGCCAGAGCCACCTGTCCGCTCTATGCCCGCACGGGCGCATGGCGCTATGCCTGCCAGACAACGGACACACTGGTGACGGCTCTGATGCGTGCCTTCCCGGGCTGCGATGAGCGCGGGACGGAAATATATTTTGACCTTACGAGGTGAGTATGGACGACGATATCTCCCCCTTCATCGGCCAGAAACGCGCCGATATCCTGCGCGGCGTCAAGGAGTTCATGGATCGGGGCAAGCAGGAAGGCGCCCGCGGGATGATCTGCGTGATGATCGCCTTCGGGGATGCTGCAGGATCGCACCTGAGCTTCCGCTCCGCGTCCGGAGCGCTTTGTATGTCCGAGGTGGCGGAGTTCGGCGCGCTGGCCCTGGGCGAGATCGTGGCGCATCTCAAAAAAGCCCCTCTCGCCGACGATATCCTTCCCCGGCAGTAGGACTGCACAGTAAAGGCGTGGAGGAAGTCTGGCATGCGCTATCTCTCGCTATGTTCGGGCGTCGAGGCCGCAAGTGTGGCTTGGAAGGGTCTTGGCTGGACCCCGGTGGCATTCTCCGAGGTCGCGCCCTTCCCTTGCTCAGTCCTCAAGCATCATTTCCCAGATGTACCGAATCTGGGCGACATGACAAGAATAAGGGGGGAAGTTTGCCGTGGATCAGTTGACCTTCTGGTCGGTGGGACTCCTTGCCAAGGATTCTCCATCGCCGGGAAAAGAGGCGGACTGGCCGACATCCGCAGCGGACTGGCCATGCACTTTGTACGGCTTGTGGCAGAGATTAAGCCTAAGTGGTTTCTATGGGAAAACGTCCCCGGAGCTTTTTTCACTGCGGCTGGACGGGACTTCGGGACATTCATCCGGGCGCTGGATGGTGTCGGGTATCATCTCGCATGGAGAGTGCTTGACGCTCAATTCTTCGGAGTGCCCCAGCGCCGCCGTCGAGTCTTCCTTGTCGGACATTCTTCAGACTGGAGACATCCCGCAGCGGTTCTTTTTGAGCCCGGCTGCCTGCGCCGGGATTCTCCGACGGGCGGAAAAAAGAGGCAGGACGTTACCCAGGCCCTTACTGGATGCCTTGGAGCAGGTGGCGCTGACGATAACAGGGCACAAGCCGGATTCTATGTCCCGGAGATAGTAGGTCAGGCAATGAGCTGCAAATGGGCAAAAGGAACAAGCGGGCCAGCGGGGGACGAGTATCACAATCTCGTTTGTGTCCCGCTGACGACAAAGCCCTATGCTGACAACGACGCTCAGGAATCAAAGCTCGTAATTTCTCAGTATGGAGACAAGGCAGGGGCGCTGACGAGCGAAGGATATGATGCCTCTCCCTGTCCTGACAGAGGGCCGACCATAATCATGCGCCTGAGAGAGAGGAAACCAGGAGGGGGGAAAGGCCCTCTGCTATCCCAAGACAAAAGCCTCCCCCTGGCAACCTCGAATGACCAGACTCTGTTCTATGAGATGAAGGTGCGCCGCCTCACTCCGCTTGAATGCGAACGCCTTCAGGGATTCCCCGATGGCTGGACGGACGTTCCCCACAATGGGAAGCCTGCTTCTGATTCAGCGAGATACAAATCCCTCGGAAACAGCATGGCTGTGCCAGTCATGCGATGGATAGGGGAACGTATCCGGCAGGTGGAGGGGGCATGATGCGCAGAATGAACATGCAACGTATCGCCGGCGATACCCTTCCCCGGCAGTAGGAGGTCCGTATGTCTACCCTGTTGATGGATGCATCCCTCGCCAGGCAGGCCGTGCGCCATTTTGGTCTGGATGCCCAGCTGCAGATCCTGCAGGAAGAACTGGCCGAGGCCATCGTGGCCATCAGCCACCTGCGCCGCGGCCGCTGCGGCTCCCGTGAGGACCTGGTGGATGCCATCGGCGACGTGCTGGTGATGATCGACCAGTTGCGCACCGAGCCCTTCATGGCCGATGAACTCGACGCCAGCGTCGCGCTCAAGTGCGAACGGCTGCGCGCCCTTCTGCCAGCGGAGCCCGTCTCCGGAGAGGATCCGGCATGAACAGCGCTCCGGTGACCTGCCCCCGTCTGGGGCGCGTCATCAGCTCCGGGGAGTGCTGTGGCATCATCTGCAGCACTCCCTCCCGACAGGAGCTGGGGCTCTGCCTGGCCTGCCCCGTGGGGCAACGTCTGGCCATGACATGCCCCTTTTACACCAAGATGCACGCCGTCCCTGACCAGGGAGCGACCCGTCCTGCCGAGGCGGCCCTGCGCGAGGTTTTGCGCTTCGTCCTCCCCCGTTACAAGACGGATCGCAGCTTCGGTTTCAAGTTTTTGTCTGTTGTCGCCCAGGCACAGTTCCACTGGCACGGCCGCCCCGAAGATCTGGAGGGGGCCGCCCGCGACGCCGGGCTTACCATGCGCAAGCGCCCGTGGGGCATCGCCCGCGATGCGGCGCTGACGCGCTTTGTGGAGGTCAGATCATGAGTAATGTCACCCGGATTCCCGATCCACCCCAGCTTAAGGTGCTGGGTTGCTTCCTGGACCAGCTTCCTCCCATGATCGCCAGGAAGGAGGTCAAGTATTTCACCGGCGGTGCCATCAGCTCCAAGAGTGTCTCTAACGATGACTATCTGGGGAATGGCCCCAAGTTCCGCATGAAGATGGGCGACGCTGTCGTCTACCCGACGGCCTTCTTCCTCGCTTATCTCGAAGCCAAAGGAGTGACGCTCATTGTTCCCCCGTCCCTGTAACCAGCTTTTGCCGGGCCAGCTCTGCCTTGGCCAGAGCGGCCCGGCGCTTGTCCATGTCGCAGATATGGAGATAGATCTCCGTGGTCGTGACGCTGGCGTGGCCCATGAGCGTCTTCAGGGCATAAATGTCCAGCCCGGCCTCCAGCATCCGTGTGGCGAACGTGTGCCGCAGGGTATGCCAGACCACCCGGTTGCGCGGATCGGTGACACCATCGTTAAAGCCGAGCTTGTCCATGATGCGATGCATTGCACGCGGCAGGCTGAACGGAGAACGCACATGCCCGTCTGGACCAGGAAAAAGATAACCCGAAGGGATACGCTGCAGGCGTTCGCGCAGCATGGAGAGCGCCTCGGGGAAAAGACGCCCCGCATGGAGGATGCGTGTTTTTCCGCCTTTTGTGGACCGAGCGCTATCTTTTGCTCCGGTAAGCACGCGAATGGCTCCGGTCTCAGGATCGCAGCTTTCGCAGCGCAAGTTGAGAAGCTCCCCGGCGCGCAATCCCGTATCCAGGGAGAGCAAAATCATGTCGTGGATCTCCACGGACTCCCCACGTCGCCCCCTGTAACTAAGCAGCTCCGTGATCTCTGTATCGCTCAGGACGCGGAGTCGGCGGCTGTCCATTTTGGGGAGCATGATAGCGCGATTGCGGCGGCTCAAAATCGCCGGATTCGCGCCGCTGAACAGCATGATGCCTGGAGCGCCTGGGGCTGGCGTCTCCAATGCGTAATTGTAGACCTCCCGAACGGTTTTGAGGATGTGCAAAACCGTCTGGGGAGAAAGCCCGGCTGCGGGATTGTTTTTATTCCGTCCAGAAAGAGGCCGCTTGGCAGCGACAACTCGGCCAAGATCAGCCACGTCCTGCGGCGTGATCTCTCGTGCGAGACGATCTCCAAGGATGGGCAGGATATGAGTTGCCAGCAACTGGACGACCTTGGTATGACTGGCACGATGCGCTTGAGTCCACATGGTGTAATGCTCTGCCAGCTCTCGGAAGGTCAAATCGGCTATCTGTGCTCTACGGGCAAGCTGGGTCTCGCGCTGCTTCTGCTCCTCAGCCATGGATCGCATCTCGCGCAGGCTCTGCGGACGCTTTCCCGTGCGGATATTTTCCTTCAGCTCGCGCAGCAAGGCGACGGCTTTGGCGACCGTCCAGCCTTCGCTGGTCCAGCCCAGCGACTCATGGACACGCTTGCCCTCTCCAACCCTGTAACGGATCGAGAGGCAACGGTCAGGTCCACGGCCATGCTTCCGCGTGGGATGCTCGCGATACAGCACCCCCTCTTTCCCCGGCAACGTATGCCATCGCTGTTTGTCACCCATTTGTCACCCACCTTTTTAGATTCCATGGGCAGTTATGGGTATCTGCTATCACCCGCAAGACTTGAAAATCAAGGGGATAAGTGCTTAAAGGCACTCATGGGCACTACCGTCAGTATTCTTCTAAGCTCTTGGCCGGGGGTTCGAATCCTCCCGGGCGCGCCACCAGAAAAGTAAGACGGTCACGGGACTTCCTGTGACCGTCTTTTTCTTTTTCGTCCTCTGCTCATCCCGTCGACAGGCGTAAGCACCTTTTCCTGTGCCCAGCTTTTGAGAGTGCTCCATACCTCCCCCAATTGGAGATGATTCATACATACGGAAAAAGTCGCATAGGCTGCCATATTTTTCCATGTTATGGAACATCGATTTGCCATATCGCAATATCTGCAATGAACACACAACTATAATCATAGCACTATATTATCCATCATGCCCCATCAACTTGCTTGATTTCCAGAAAGCAATTATATAATTTATGAACAAGGATAATTATTTTTATATCCAACTTAAATAACAGTGCAAATTACATCAATATATACCAGTATGCCTAATTTCGAATGTACCCGTTGCGGTGCCTGTTGCAGCCATCTCAGAGCATTTGGCGACCTTTATTCTGACCTCGATAACGGACGAGGAGTTTGCAGATTTTATGATCAAAAGAGTCATCTTTGTTTATGCTATGAACATCGACCTCTCAAATGCCGCGTTCGTGAAGGCTATGTTTTCTTTAGCAAAACCATGTCGTTCGAGGAGTATATCCTCAAAACACGGCAAGGCTGCCTGTATCTGAGGGAATTATCAGGGCAGCTTCCCAGTGACCTTGAGAAGCATGAAGTCGACGACAGCATTTTTTCATCAAGCTGCATAACAGACGAAAACTATCAATAAGGAGGTACGCCATGCCACTGCCCCTCATTCCTGTTCTCATTGGTGGAGCCGCGCTGCTCGCCGGGGGATATGGTGTCAAAAAAGGGCTCGATGCCAAGGAAAACTTTGACCGGGCGAAGGATATCTCGGCAGATGCCCAAAGGATCTATGATGATGCCGTGGAGCGTCTGGAAGATGTCCGGGAAGAAACGCAGGCCAGTCTAGAGGACCTGGGGAGAAAGAAGATCTCCATCCATAAAAAATTCTTGCTGCCATTTATCGAAACGGCTCAAAAAATAAAGAATATCGAGCATAACGACGACTTTGATTTTGATACCGAAATTTGTATTACGGCAGACTTAGCAGAGATCCAGCAAATCTCTCTCGAGATTTCTAGTGTTCTTGCAAGCGGCGCTGCGGCGCTTTCAAGCGGTGCCCTAGCTGGCTTTGGTGCCTTTGGTGCAGCTGGCGCTTTAGCTTCGGCCTCTACAGGTACGGCAATCAGCGCTCTTAGCGGTGTTGCGGCAACTAATGCCACCTTGGCATGGTTCGGCGGTGGCGCGTTGGCTGCCGGAGGCCTGGGAATGGCGGGAGGGACTGTTGTCCTTGGCGGGATAGTGGCTGCTCCAGTTCTGGCTGTAGGAGGACTCGTCCTGGCGTCCAAATCGGAGGAAGCCATCGAAGACGCCCGTTCCAACCTCAGCAAGGCCAAGGCTGCGGCCGAATCCATGCGTGCTGCCTGCACAGGAGCCCAGGCCATCATGGATGCTGCCGATGAGCTGCGGGACGTCATCGAAGAACTGACCCCCTATTGCTATGCATTCAATCGCAAACTCCAGGCAGTAGTGAACGAGGAAATAAACTACAGCATTATTAAAGAGGATCCCCAGAACAGGTTTGTGGTAAAAACATCCTTCGAGCTGGCCAAAACGGTCTCGAACATCCTCAAAACCCCTCTCTTTGATGATTCTGGTGCTGTCACGCGGGAACTCCGCACGCTTCTGAGAAAAAATACATCGTTTTTGCGACAGCTTGCTTTGATGTAACTCGAGGAGGATCCTTGTGAGCTCTGTAGTCCATCTGCTAGACCCCCCGGACATCCTTGAAGCTCCCTCACAGCAAATGGCGCTTCCCAAAGGGGTACTTCAAGACGTGGCTGATGAGGTCGGGAAACAGTTACTCCGGCGTTTCATGTCTGCCTTTGGCAGCAAGCTGGCCCTTGCTGACGGTGTGGCACTGTATTCCAATCAGGTTTCTGCCTGCCGATCCGTATACAATGTCACCCACAACAAGGATGGCTCCCCTAACAAAAATCCTGTCGTACATGGCTTCATCTTTGAATCCTTAGCAGTGGGAGAGCAGAACCGCGATGCGATCATCGAAAACACAGGCGTGAACTACGACCGTG
Source organism: Desulfovibrio sp. SGI.230 (assembly GCF_050313065.1). Taxonomy (NCBI): domain Bacteria; kingdom Pseudomonadati; phylum Thermodesulfobacteriota; class Desulfovibrionia; order Desulfovibrionales; family Desulfovibrionaceae; genus Desulfovibrio; species Desulfovibrio sp. SGI.230. The sequence continues at coordinate 63,290 of NZ_JBNPKS010000008.1, forward strand.
TGGATGATCTGTATTACAAAAAATGCAAAGATGGAGAAGAATTGCCGCATAAGGATCTGGATTCTCTTGCGACGTTCAACAATGCCTATACGGATGTCGTTGGCTATGATGAAAACGGAATCCAGCAAAAACAGCAACTCAAAGTCATAAAAGATACGCGGGGGTTGCTGGAAGAGCGTTATACCACTTCCCAAGATGCACAGGCACCGGATGTGATCCTTGTGCCTGCGGATGATTACGAACACCACAAGGCCGAACTGGAGCGCATGGCGTGCAGCCCGGATGAAGAGCTGGCAGCTCGGGCCAAGGCGGCTCTTGCCAAATTGCGTAAAAGCTCCCTGACCCGTGACCAGATTAAGACGCAACAGGCTGCCTATACCCATGTGGCGATGCAGACGGTAAAGGACGGGGTCTGCCGGGCCGGCGAAAGGTCCATGCAAGGCATACTGGCCGAAGCGGGCATGCTGGTCATCGGTGGGGCTGTCTGGGAATTGCGGGATGCGGCGACGAATCCTTCAGAGCTCACCATCTGGCAGCGTTTTGAGCGTTTCCTAGGCATCTTCTGGAAAAAGCTGATCTCAAGTGCTGTGTTACGTGCCGGCAAGGAGTTCGCTCTTGAGGCTTTGCACCTCCTCTTTGGCGTATTGCGAAGTGTCTTCAAATCTGCAGGGGCTCTGCTCTCCACCCTCGCCAAGGGCATCTCGACGGTTTGGGAATCCATATATGACTACCTTACCGGCAAAATAGAAAGCTTTTCCCAGCTAGTCTCAATCATCCTGAAGACACTGACGACTATAGGTATAGGCACACTTGCCTTCACGCTGGAACAACAGCTGACAGCCTTTGGCATCCCCGGGATGCTGAGCGGTCTGATGGCAGCAGCACTGGCAGGCGTCGCTATCGTCTTTGCCAATCACTCCATCGACGCGACGATTTTCACGCTGACGAACCTCTTTTCCCGTGCCGATGCCTCCCGGCTCCGCCGGGAACAGATAGAAACTGTCTGCCGCGAAGCCATTCCCCGCTTGCGCATGCAGAGAAGGGCCCTAGAAGCTTCCTTGCAGAAGTATTATGCTGAACGGGCGCGTCTGTTCAGATCTAACTTCACTGACCTGCGAGAAGCCCTGGCTTCCCGGGACAGCATGCGGACCTGCATGGCACTAGAATCCCTCAATCAGGCCTTCGGCTGTACGCTTGGCTGGAAGACCGACAAGGAATTCGATGAAATGATGGAGAGCGACGCCCCGCTCATCCTCTGACTTCTTCCACGAAATCCGAGCCTCCCGGCATGTTTCTCCAAAAGAAAGGCGGTCACATGGTTCGCATGTGACCGCCTTTCTGAATATCCCTTTGCGATCCCGCTCCCGTTTTTCGAGCACAAGAGCCGCTGACGTACTATAACAACTTCTTCACACAGCCTCTTTCTCCAGCCGGTACAGGGTCAGGCCGTGCGGCAGGGGCGTCTCTTCACTGACGGTATAGCCCAGCCACAGCAGGGGCCGCAGATCCGCGGCATCCCGTGCCGGGAACAGCAGTTCGCGCCGGGCCTCGGGCAGCAGGCTTTCCATCTGCAACAGCAGCATGGTCTCCACATACTGTCCCTGCCATTGCGGATGCACCAGCAGCTGGGCCAAATGCTGTCCGCCGTCCACTTCTCGCCCGCCTACGGCACCCACCATGGTGTCGTCTTCCATCAGGGCCCGCAACACCACGCCGTGAGCAAAAAAATCCTCCAGCGAATCTCCGGCCGTCTCGGGCAAAGGCTGCCCTTCCGGCAGCAGACGCGCCCGCACCATTTCCTGCAACTGTACAAGAGCAGCCAGATCTTCCCGGCCGGCCTTTTCAAGACGGATCATGCATAGCCTCCTTTTCGGAATCCAGCCTAGCAAGGGAATGGGACTGCCGCAAGCAGCCCTGTCTGCAACAGGCATCACTATGCTGCCCGATCCCCCGGCCACCAATTGCAGTCAGTACGCGGCAGCAGCCACAGGCATAAAATATTTTTTTCGTACGGCCATCCTGCGATGGAACGTTTTTCCCCTTGGCGCAAGCGCTGACAAGGACAGGGAATTGTGGCATGGTCGCGGCATGAAGACTGCAAAGCATTTCACGACCATCGACCAGATCTGGGAACACCTGGACGGTCTTGGTTTCTTCCACATGGACCTGAGCCTGACGCGCATGGAGACCGCCCTCTCCCGCCTGGGCCTTTCCCGCCCGCCCTTTGTGGTGGCCCAGATCGTGGGCACCAACGGCAAGGGCTCCACGTCCGCCTTTCTGGACAGCCTGTCCCGCGCCCACGGCTGCCGCACCGGACTCTATACCTCGCCGCACTTCCTTTCCCCCTGCGAGCGCATCCGCATCGACGGCGTCCCTCTGCAAGAAGACCTGTGGCCCGGGCTGGCTACGGAAGTCTACGCGGCGCGACCGGACCTGACCTATTTCGAATTCCTGACCGTGCTGGCCATACTGGCCTTTGCCCGTCAGGGCGTGCAGCTGGCCGTCATGGAGGCCGGGCTGGGCGGCGCCCATGACGCCACCACGGCCCTGGCCAGCGACCTGACCTGCTTCGCGCCCGTGGCCATGGATCATGCCGCCATCCTGGGCCCCACCCTGCGAGACATCGCCCTGGACAAGTGCGGCGCCATCCGCCCCCGCGTGCCGGTGGTCAGCGCGCCCCAGTTCCCGGCTGCCGAAGAGGTCCTGCGCCGTCAGGCCGAACGGCTGGCCGCTCCCCTGCACATCGTCGAGCCCCTGCCGGGCAACATGCCGCTGGGGCTGGCCGGGCCGCACCAGCGCATCAATGCCGCCGTGGCCCTGCACGCCTGGCAGGCCCTGGCCCCGCGCCTGCATGTGACGCCGCGGCCCGATGCCGTGGCGCGGGGACTGGCCCGGGCCTTCGTGCCCGGCCGTTTGCAGTCCGTGCCCGCCACGGACCAGCATCCGCCCCTGCTGTTGGACGGCGCCCACAATGCCCACGGCATGGCCGCCCTGCTGGCCCATGTGCGCCAGTCCGGCCTGCGCCCGCGTGCGGCCATCTATTCCTGCCTGGGAGACAAGGACTGGCACCCGGCCCTGATGCTGCTCAAGCGGGCCCTGGGTGACGCACCGCTCTTCATCCCGGCCCTGCACAACGAGCGCGCCGCCGACGCCGCCCAGGTGGTGGCCGCCGCCAACGCTGCGGCCCCGGCCCATGCCACCCTGCTGCCCGACGTGCGCAACGCCCTGGATGCCGTGCGCGACCTGCCCGGCGACGACAGGGCTCCGGTCATCATCAGCGGGTCCCTGTACATGCTGGCGGAATTTTACGGCCTCTACCCCCACCTGCTGGAACAGCCCGCCTCCGCCCGGGGCGCCAAGGAGGACGCATGAACCACCTTTTCCGTGCCCTGCCGTCCATGGACGCCAGTCTGGATGCCCTGCTGACGGCGGACAAGGCCCTGCACGACCTGCCCCGCCCCCTGCTGCGCGAGGCCGTCACGGATTTCTGGAACAGCCGCCGCGACGACATCCGCGCCGGTCGCGTACAGGATGCCGCCGAACTGGCCCTGGAGGCCTGCCTGCCCGAGCTGCTGGCCTTCGTCCGCCGCAAGACGGCGCCGCGCCTGCGTAATGTCATCAACGGCACCGGCGTGGTCATCCATACCAACATGGGACGTTCCGTGCTGGCCCGGAGTGCCCAGGAGGCCGTGCGCCGGGTCATCTCCGGCTACTGCAACCTGGAGCTCGACCTGCACAGCGGCGGACGCGGCAGCCGCTACGTCATCATCGACGAGCTGCTCCAGCGCCTGACCGGCGCCGAGGCCGCCATGGTGGTCAACAACAACGCCGCCGCCGTCCTGCTGGTGCTGGATACCTTCTGCAAGGGCGGCGAGGTCATCGTCTCGCGCGGGGAACTGGTGGAGATCGGCGGCAGCTTCCGCATCCCGGAAGTGATGGAAAAAAGCGGTGCCCGCCTGCGCGAAGTGGGCGCCACCAACCGCTGCCACCTGCACGACTACGCCGCGGCCATCAACGAAGACACCCGTGCCCTCATGCGCGTGCATACCTCCAACTACCGCATCGTGGGCTTCCATTCCGCCGTGCCCCTGCCCGATCTGGCGGCCCTGGCCCGGGAACACGGCCTGCCCGTCATCGAGGATCTGGGCAGCGGTTCCTTCATGGACTTTTCTTCCGTGGGCCTGCCCAACGAACCTACGGTGCCCGAAGTGGTGGCCGGAGGCGCCGACGTGGTGACCTTCTCCGGCGACAAGGTGCTGGGGGGCCCGCAATGCGGCCTCATCGTGGGCAGCCGGGAGCGCATCGAGGCCCTGAAAAAGAATCCCCTCACCCGCGCCCTGCGCTGCGACAAGCTGACCATGGCCGCGCTGGAAGCCACCCTGCGCCTTTATTGCGAGCCCGAACGCGCCCGCCGCGAGATCCCGACCCTGCGCGACATCTGCCGGGACCCCAAAGACCTGGCCCGTGCCGCCCGCTCGCTGGCCGCCCGGCTGCGCCGCGCCCTGGGCCCCGCCTGCCGCATCAGCCTGCGCCCGGATGTTTCCCGCGTGGGCGGCGGCGCCTTCCCGGAACGCGACCTGCCCACCACCCTGGTCTGCCTGGAGCCCGCCGCCATGAGCGCCACGGCCCTCAAGCAGGCCCTGCTGGATACCACGCCGCCGGTGCTGGGCCGTCTGGAAGAAAGGAGCTTCTGCCTCGACCCGCGCACGCTCCTGCCCGAAGACCTGCCGCGCCTGACGGCCCTGCTCAAACAGCTGCTGGCCGGCTAGAACATATTTCCGCCCGCACCCCGCTCCACAGCGCCATGCGGGCCATGCTTCCCGGCCATGCACCGGCCGGAGCATCACGCCCTGCCGCGGCTGCCGGACCTCCGGCCAGTCGGGCACCGGCTCCATGAAAAGGCAGCCGCAGTACCGCTGCCTAAAGGATACTGGATATGAAAAAAGCAGAAACGCCTTCCCTCACCTACAGTCCCCGCAATGCCTGGGACGTGTACACCACCGCCACCCAGAAGCGCCAGATGGACGCTCTGGTCAAGCGGTACATGGATTTCCTCAGCAATTGCAAGACCGAGCGCGAGACCGTGGCCTATGTGCAGAAACGCCTGCAGGAAGCCGGGTTCAGCGAGGACTTCAAAAAGAACACCGTGTTCCGCAACCTGCGCGGCAAGGCCATCTTTGCCGCCCGCAAGGGCAAGATCCCGCTGCAGAAGGGCGTGCACCTCATCGCCGCCCATGCCGACAGCCCCCGTCTGGACTTCAAGCAGCGTCCGCTGGTCGAGCAGCCCGGTGTGGCCCAGGCCAAGACCCACTATTACGGCGGCATCCGCAAGTACCAGTGGCTGGCCCGGCCTCTGGCTCTGCACGGCGTGGTGGTGCTGGAAAACGGCAAGAGCATCAGCGTGGCCATCGGTGAAAAAGCCGGAGAGCCCGTCTTCACCATCGCCGACCTGCTGCCCCATCTGGCCCGCAAGCAAAACAGCCAGACCCTGGCCGAAGTCTTTGACGGCGAAAAGCTGAACATCATCCTCGGCCACAGCCCGGCCCCCACCGCCGCCAAGAACAAGGACATCAAGGAGCCCATCAAGCAGCACGTGCTGGAGCTGCTCAACGCCAAGTACGGCATCCGCGAGGAAGACCTCGTCACCGCCGAGCTCCAGGTCGTGCCCGCGGGCCCCGCCACCTATGTGGGCTTCGACAAGGGGCTGGTGGGCGGCTACGGCCAGGATGACCGCATCTGCGTCTTCACCGCCCTGGAGGCCCTGCTCAACGCCAAGAACACCAACCGCCTCTGCCCCAACATGGCCGTCATGTTCTGGGACAAGGAAGAGATCGGTTCCGACGGTGCCACCGGCGCGGCCTCCCGCTTCCTGCAGTACTGCTTCGAAGACCTGGCCCGCGCCTGGGCCCCGGGCATCCCTGTCTCGCAGGTACTGCTCAATACCCGCGCCCTGTCCGCCGACGTGGACGCCGCCTTCGACCCCGACTTCCCCGAAGTGCACGAAAAGCAGAACGCCGCCCAGCTGGGCCACGGCCCCGTCTGCTCCAAATACTCCGGCTCCGGCGGCAAATACGGTGCCAGCGACGCCGATGCCGAGTTTTACGGCTATGTGCGCGGCCTGTTCAACGCCCGCAACATCCCCTGGCAGCCCGCCGAACTGGGCAAGGTGGACGTGGGCGGCGGCGGCACCGTGGCCCTCTTCCTGGCCGCCTACGGCATGCAGGTCATCGACTGCGGCCCGGCCCTCCTCTCCATGCACAGCCCCTTCGAGCTGGCCAGCTGCGTGGACATCCTTGCCACGGCCGAAGCCTACAAAGCCTTCCTCGAAGGTTAGCCCGCCGCTGCTGAAGCGGCATCATTGAGAGGGGGCGGGGACGTTTTTTGTAAAAACTGTCCCCGCCCCCTCTCAAACTCTCCCCCCCCCCCTGAAAAAACGTCCCTCTGGTCGGCATGGAAGGTCTCCGTCGCCGTCTGGCGGGAGAGACTTCCAGCCCCTGACCGGAGAAAAGACAGTCTGTCATGCCGCCATGTCTGTTGCCTGATCGAAGGGATTCTTGCGGCATGCCCGGCGGAAAGTAACGCGCCGTCGTACATCGCCATATCCGGCAGTACGCTTTTTCTTGCATCTCGCACGCCTGCCTCGCGGCGTAGCAAGACTATCCGCCCTGTATTTTCTGTTTTCCGCCACCGGAAACCCACTGACTAACGCCGCAAAAAACGAAAAGCGGACATCCTGAGGATGTCCGCTTTTCCATTGCCCGCCGGTCAACGACGGGACTTTCCAGAAAGATCATGTGAGCGTTTTTGGGGGAGGGGTGGGGAGCTCGATTTTTCCCGTCGGGAGCGACCGAAGGCGGCCCGCAGGGCCGTGCCCGCTGCGACGGAGGAAGCTACGGGCATCGACAGCAACGCAAAGGAGTTCCCCTCCCCTCGAAGCAGCCTTTCCCCGCTCCCTACCGGGCCACCAGCACCCAGGCAGGGCCGGGGGCATCCAGATGGCTGGCCACGTAATTGGCGCGTTCGGAACCGCCGCAGAACAGGTCGATGCGCCGCTGCTTGATGGCGCCGCCCACGTCCTGGGCAAAGCCGATGCCGCGCAGAGGCAGACTGCCGTATTTCTCATCCGGCACGTTGACGCCAAAGGCCACCACGGCCCCCAGCGGGATATAGCTGCGGTCCACGGCCAGGGAGAGCCATTCGTCCACCACATGGCCCATGGCGCCGGTGGGACCGCGGCTGCCGTAGCGGAAAAAGACGTAGCTGGGGTTCTCGTTGAGGATCTCGCGCACGCGCTGGGGATTGTCCTTGAACCACTGACGCTGCTCGAAGATGTCGCCGCGCTTGAGCAGGCCCTTCTCGCGCATGATGCGGCCCGAGCTCTTGTATTTGTGGCCGTTCTGGCCCGCATAGTTGATGAAGGCCTCGGTACCGTCATCGAAGACCAGACGGCCGGAGCCCTGGATCTCCAGGAAGAAGACGTCCACGGGGTCAGCGGCCCAGGCCAGTTCCAGCCCCCGACCGGCCAGCAGCTGCTGCTCTTCGATCTGGCGGCGGGTATAGTAACGCCCCTTGTGGCGGCGCTTGTACTGCTTCATGTCCGGCGGCAGGGCGTAGATGGCCTGCTCGTAGCCGGGCTTGCGGGTACGGCTGGCCTTGACGCGGGGCTCATAGTAACCGGAATAGGCGATACCGGAGGGGACCTCCACCCACTGGAAGTTCTGGAGGAAGAGCTGCGGTTCGGCATCCAGACGGGGCAGCAGCTCCTGCAGGCGCAGCAGGGTGCGTTCCATGTCGCCCCAGGTCAGGCGCAGGCCGGGACGGTCGATGGCCACGGCCCCGGCGGGCTTGCTCTTGACATAGCGCAGGGATTTCCGCACCGTAGGCGCCATCTCGCGCCACGACTGCAGGTCCTGGTTCCGGGGCGCAAGATGCTCCGTGAAGAATTCGGGCGATTCGAAGCCCACGGCGGGCCCTTTGGGGATCAGGTATTCCTCGTGCGTCTGCCGCGACCCGCAGCCGGACAGCGCCAGGGCGGCCAGCAGCACGGCGCACAGCGCCAGACGCGGGAGCCCCTTCCCCACACGCAAAGGAGTTTTCTGATGCATGACGATTTTCCTTCCCCGGCCATCTGGTTCACCCACCGGATCTCCTACGGTGAAACAGATACCATGGGCGTTCTGTATTATGCGGAGTATCTCCACATCTTCGAGAGGGCGCGCAGCGAATTCATCCGCGCCTGCGGCATGAGCTACCGTGATGTGGAGGAAAAGGACATCATCCTGCCCGTCCGCGAGGCCCAGTGCCGTTACCGTTCCCCGGCCCGCTATGACGATCTGGTGCAGGTCCACACGGCCATCAGCGAATGGGGCCGCGCGTCCATGCGCTTTGTATACGAGATGTGGAACGAGGACAAGACGCGCCTGCTGGCCACGGGCAGCACCCAGCACGCCCTGGTGAACCGTCAGGGCCGTCCTGTGGCCGTGCCGGACTGGCTGCGCGATCTTCTGGGCAACCTGAAATAACGGCGGCCTGACAGCCGAACACGAAAAAAGCCGGGGACATCCCGGCTTTTTTTATGGCATTGGAAAAATTTTTCACAACATTTTTTATTATTTTCTGCCGTGTGCCCATCCGCACGCCACGGCAGGGACGCGGAGGACTCGTACCGGGCACGGATTTTCAGGCTCCCGGGGAGGTGCCTGTCCCCATTCTTGCACAAGCAGCCATCTATTTTGTCTTTCCGGGCGCAGATGTCAAGTTGAGCAAAAAAGTTGGGGCACTTCCCTTTTTGGCCATGTCGGGCTATGGTTTTATTACTACCGTGTGAAAGGTCGCACGTTGCCCTCGTAAATCCGGCGGCCCCGGGCTCGCCATATCGCTTACTAAGGGAGTTTTAGCATGTCCAACCCCGTGGATACCCAACGTACTTACGCACTTGTAGGCACCGGCGGCTGCGGCAAAACGTCGCTGGCCGAGATGCTCCTCTTCAATAGCGGCGCTCTGACCCGCATGGGCGCCATCGAAGACGGTACCACCTGCCTCGACTATGAACCGGAAGAAGTACGTCGTCGCGGCTCCATCCAGCCTGCGGTGGCTACCTGCCTCTGGAACAAGAATCGCCACTTCATGCTTGATATCCCGGGTGACGGAAACTTTACCGGCGACATGGAATGCCTGCTCAAGGGCGTGGACGGCGTCGTCTTCGTGCTGGACGCCGTGGATGGCGTGCGCCCCCTGACCAAAAAATTCTGGAACCTCACCCGCGCCGAAAACCTGCCCGCCATCTTCGTCATCAACAAGATGGATCGCGACCGCGCCGACTTCCAGATGGCCTTCGACGGCCTGTCCACCCTGGGTGTCAAGGCTGTGGCGCTGCAGGTGCCCATCCGTGAAGGCGAGGCCTTTACCGGCTATGTGGACGTGCTGACCGGCAAGGCCTACACCTTTGGCGCTGACGGCGCTGTCAGCGAATGCGATGTGCCCGCCGATGTGGCCGACGACGTGAGCCTGCTCCACGACCTGACCGTGGAAAACATCGCCGAAAGCGATGAAGAGCTCATGGAAAAATACCTGGAAGAAGGCAGCCTGTCTCTGGAAGACCTGCAGATCGGTCTGCGCAAGGGTACCGTGGCCGGTGAGCTCTGCCCCGTGCTGGTCTGCTCCTCCCTGGAAAACAAGGGTGGCGTGGCCGTGCTGGAAGCCATCCAGGCCCTGCTGCCCGCCGCTTCCGAGCGCCCCGCCTTCGTGGACGCCCTGGGCCAGGAACGCAAGCCCGATCCCGACGCCCCCGTGGCCGGTTTCGTCTTCAAGACCCTGGCCGACCCCTTCTCCGGCCAGCTTTCGCTGGTGCGCATCCTCTCCGGCACCATCAATGGTGATGCCACCCTCAAGAACATGCGCAGCGGTGAAAACGAACGCCTGGGCAGCCTGCTCTTCCTGACCGGCAAGACCCAGACCCCCTGCAAGGAACCCGTGGGCCCCGGCGCCATCGTGGCCGTGGCCAAACTGAAGAACACCCGCACCGGCGACAGCCTGTGCGACGAAAAGCAGCCCTTTGCCCTGCCCATGCCCAAGCTGCCGCCGCAGCTCATCACCTACGCGCTGGCTCCCAAGGAAAAGGGCGATGAAGACAAGGTCTACTCCGCCATCCAGCGTCTGCTGGACGAAGACGTCACCCTGCGTCTGGCCCGCGACGAAGAAAACGGCGACATCCTGCTTTCCGGTATGGGCCAGCTGCACATCGAACTTTCGGTGGAAAAGGCAAAACGCCGCTTCAAGGTGGACATCATCCTCAAGACGCCCAAGGTGCCCTATCGTGAGACCGTGCGCGGCAAGGTGCAGGTGCAGGGCCGTCACAAGAAGCAGTCCGGCGGCCGCGGCCAGTTCGGTGACTGCTGGATCGAGATGGAAGGCCTGCCCCGCGGTTCCGGCTATGTCTTCGAAGACGCCATCGTGGGCGGCGTGATCCCCCGCCAGTACATCCCCGCCATCGACAAGGGCATCCAGGAAGCGGCCGCCCGCGGTTTCCTGGCCGGTTGTCAGGTGGTGGACTTCCGCGTCAAGGTCTACGACGGCAGCTACCACACCGTGGACTCCTCGGAAATGGCCTTCAAGGTGGCCGGCTCCCTGGCCTTCAAGAAAGCCATGGAAAGCCTCAAGCCCGTGCTGCTGGAACCCATCGTGCTGCTGACCGTCTCCGTGCCTGACGAATGCATGGGCGACGTCATCGGCGACCTTTCCTCGCGTCGCGGCAAGGTGCTGGGCTCCGACTCCGCCGCCGGTGTCACCGAGATCAAGGCCCACGTGCCCATGAGCGAAGTGCTGCGCTACGCTCCCGACCTGCGCTCCATGACGGCCGGTCAGGGCTTCTTCACCATGGAATTCGCCCACTATGAAGAAGCTCCCCAGCCTGTGGCCGACAAGGTCATCGCCGAACACCAGAAGGCCGTGGCCGGCGAATAAGCCCCAGCCTCTCTCCTGTTGATCAAGGGCCACCTGCTCCGTGCGGGTGGCCCTTTTTGTTTACGGGCGTTCTTCCACAGGTCCCCTGCAGCGCACCGAGGAATGCAAGAAAGGGGAAACATTCCCCGGAGTGGACGGAAGAGGAATGCAACAAAGGGACATCGCCCCAGAACGGAGGACGCAGCCACAGCGCTGTCTGAACAGCAAAAATGCGAAAAGAGCCACGCCATCCAGGCAGGATTCCTGCCCGTTCCAGAGCCGAAAACATCGTGACACAGCCCCGGGAGCGATGACCGCACCGTGTCCGGCAAAGCGCCCTCGGCATCCCCCCTGCCCTTCCCCGTATCAGGTGAGCCAGAGCCGCAGCAGCGATGGGCAGGGATAGAGCCTGACGGCACCGGCTGCCCCTTCCCGCAGGCAACAAAAAAGGGAGGACATCCGCGGATGTCCTCCCTTCGCAAAAATCAGGCGTATCGTTTACAGGGAAAGCAGGCTGGGGGCCGCATGACGGGCCGCAGGGACCTTGCCTGCCAGGCTCATCTCGGGCCGGATGCCCGCATTGCGTTCGATGAGCTCCACAGCACGGGAGATCTGGCGGCCGACCCTGGACTCATTGGCGATCTCGCGTTCCAGGGATGTGATGCCCTTGATGACCGTGGAGTGACGGCGGTTGAAGCGCTCGCCGATCTCCTTGAGGGACATGTCCGTATGCTTGCGGGCCAGATAATAGATGGTATTGCGGGCCAGCACGTACTGCTGTTTGTGCGAACGGGATGCCAGCTGGCGTTCGTTGAGGCCGTAGCTCTCGCAGACCAGGCGCACGATGGAGGCGAAGTCCGGACCACAGTCCACGGTGGCGTACTGCTGCAGCACTTCCAGCGCCAGCTCGGGATTGAGCCCGCAATTGAGCATGCGCGCCTTGAACACCAGACTTTTGAGGCAGGATTCCAGCTGGCGCACGTCGCCCTGCAGGCGCCCGGCCAGCAGATCACAGACCTCGTCAGGCAGCAGCACCTGAAAGCTCTTGGCTTTGCGCTCCAGGATATGGCGGCACATTTCCGTATCGGGCCGCTCCAGAGGCGACACGATGCCGGAGCAGAAATGGGAGACCAGCTGGCTGTCCAGTTTTTCCAGCTCGCGCGGAGAAAAGCTGCTGGTGAAGATGGCGCGGCCGCCGCGATCCTGCAGGCTCTTGATGACGGTCAGGACCATGTCCTGCATCTTTTCCTTGCCCTGGAGGAAATGCACGTCTTCCAGCAGAAGCACGTCCAGATCGCGCAGACGGGCACGAAAGCTCTCCACATCGTTGCTGCGCAGGGCAGCCACATAGCGCGACGCCAAATCCTCGGCGGAAAGGTAGGCCAGACGGGCCTGACCGCCCTGCTCCTGCACGGCACGGCCCACGGACTGCATGATGTGGGTCTTGCCCAGGCCGGAGGCCGAGCTGACGAACAGCGTCTCCACACAGCCGCCGTCATGGCAGATGTCCTTGGCCGCAGCCACGGCCATGGCGTTGCAGGGGCCGACCACGAAATCGTCGAAACTGAAGCGCCAGCGCTGACGGGTACGGGGGCGCAACGTGGGGGCAGGCAGAGGCAGGGAACACTGGCTGGGCTGCCAGAGGGGCTGGGACGGACGGGAAGGCGCCGTATGGAGAGGCGTTGCGGGCGCCTCATGCACGGGCTGCGCCACGGGCGCGGCGAGAGGAGCCGCAGCAACGGCGGCAGGGGCAGCGGGCGCGGCAGGAGCGGGAGCAGCACCCTGACAGGAGATACGGATATCGATGTTCTCCGGCGCCACCTGCAACACGGGCGCGGCAGCGGAGCGCAACGTATCCTGCATGCGGTCACGCAGCCAGCGGGCCACATATTCGCTAGGTGCGGCAAGGCACAGGCTGTTCCCCTCGATATGGGCATCCAGGGGATGGATCCACACCTTGAAGATGCCGGGATTGAGGACACCCCTCAAATTTTCAGAGATCTTCTGCCACTGCTCTTGCATGCCTGTCATTGCCCGCCCATGAAAAATGCCGGTACGCGGGTCATGGTCAGCCATGCCCGCTCAAAAATGTCTCGCCCCGTTGGTGCTGTTGCGATGTCGCCGTCCGTCTTTCGGCGAAGCGCCCGCAAGGATGTAGTTTTTTCGCGTTGTTCTGTCAACATATGGCGAACGGGAAGACCAGGCCTTTCGCGCCTGCTGCCGCCATGCGGGCATCCCTGCCCTCTATCCTCTGTGGACGCTTGTGAGATTCTGCCCTTTTTTTCCCCATACTGCAAGCCGGAAGAGCCGCCATGAAAAAGAAAGGTCGTTGCCACCGGAATGACAACGACCTTGGGATCTTGCAGATATCGATGTTTACTTGAACTGCACGAAATTCTTGAGCAGCCCCAGCAGTTCGTAACGCAGGGATTCATCCTGCAGGGCGAAGTAGATGTTGGCGCTCAGGAACTCGGCCCAGTCACCGGCGTCGAAACGCATGCCGGCCATACGCACGGCCATCATGCCGCGGTCCTTGGCCATGGCCTGCAGGGCGTCGGTGAGCTGGATCTCGCCGCCGTGGCCCGGTTTGACCTTTTCCAGATAGTCGAAGATGTCCGGGGTCAGCACATAGCGCCCCACGATGGCCATGCGGGAAGGCGCGTCCTCGCGCTTGGGTTTTTCCACCATGTCCCGCACGCGGTACACGCCGGGGGCCACTTCCTCGCCATCGATGATACCGTAACGGCTCACCTTTTCCCACGGCACTTCCATGACGCCGATGACGGGCATCTTTTCGGCCATGGCCACTTCGATGAGCTGGCCGATGCCGGGCACGCCGCTGAACATCAGGTCGTCGCCCACCATGACGGCAAAGGGCTCGTCGCCCACCAGTTCACGCGCGCACAGCACGGCATGGCCCAGGCCCAGCTGGCGCTTCTGGCGCACGGAAAGGATGTTGACCATCTCCGCCACGCGGCGCACTTCTTCCAGCTTGTCCAGCTTGCCGGAACGCTCCAGCAGGTCCTCGAGCTGAAGGTTGTGGTCGAAATGGTCTTCGATGACGTTCTTGTCGCGGTTGGTGACGAAGATCACGTCCTTGATATGGGCACGCTGGGCCTCTTCCACAACGTACTGGATGACAGGCTTGTTGTAGATGGGCAGCATTTCCTTGGGAATATTCTTGGTTGCGGGCAAGGAACGGGTCCCCCAGCCGGCCACAGGGATAACAACCTTACGAATATCCTTCATGTTCTCCTCCATCATGGCACGCCCGTCACGGGCCGTACCTGGGACATGGTTCTTGACGAAAGTATGTCGCGGGTCTGCCGCGGCAGCTCCCGGAACGAATCAGCTCCTCCGGGGAGAGGACAAAAACTAGCGAAGTTCGCGGCTCACCACATCGGCCAGATCGCGCGCGTAGCGGACGACCTTGTCTTCATCTTCGGCCTCGACCATGACGCGGCACAGGGCCTCGGTGCCGGAGTAACGCAGCAGCACGCGGCCGCGACCGGCCAGGGCCTTTTCCACATCGGCCACGGCCTTGCCGATGGCGGGGCGCTCCTCGAAGGGCAGCTTCTTTTCCACCCGCACGTTGATGAGCTTCTGGGGGAAGAGGTGCAGCAGGCCCGCCAGCTCGGACAGGGGCTTTTCCTTCTCGCGCACGATGCGCAGCAGCTGCAGGGCCGCCAGCAGACCGTCACCGGTGGTGCTGTACTGGCGGTAGATGAGATGCCCGGACTGCTCGCCGCCCAGCATGGCGCCGGTCTTGCGCATGGCTTCCATGACGTAACGGTCGCCCACCTTGGTGCGCAGCAGCGTACCGGCGCGTTCCTTCATGAAGATCTCCAGCGCCAGGTTGCTCATGGCCGTAGCCACCAGCATGTTGCCGGGCAGTTCGCCCCGCTCCATCATGGCCTGGGCCCCCAGGGCCATGAGCTGGTCGCCGTCCAGGACGTTGCCCTTTTCATCCACCACGATGAGGCGGTCGGCGTCGCCGTCCAGGGCCAGGCCCACGTCTGCGCGCACTTCGCGTACCTTGGCGGCCAGGGTCTCGGGATGCAGGGAACCGCAGTGGTCGTTGATATTGGTCCCGTTGGGGCTGGTCCCCAGGCGGAAGACTTCCGCCCCCAGTTCTTCCAGGGCCAGCGGGGCCACCTTATAGGCCGCACCGTTGGCGCAGTCGATGACGATACGCAGGCCGGACAGGGTCAGATGGGCCGGGAAACAGCTCTTGGTGTACACGATGTAGCGGCCGCCGGCGTCTTCGATCTTGCTGGCGCGGCCGACCCGGTTGGAATCGGGATAGGGCCAGCGCATGTCGGGATCGAGCACCATGGCCGAGATCTCGTTCTCCACCTCGTCAGGCAGCTTGAAGCCGTCGGCGTCGAAGAATTTGATGCCGTTGTCCGAATAGGGGTTGTGCGAGGCGGAGATGACCACGCCCAGATCCGCCCGCATGTTGCGGGTCAGGAAAGAGATGGCGGGCGTGGGCAGCGGGCCGGTCATGATGACGTGCATGCCGGCGGCGCACAGGCCCGCCGTGAGGGCGGACTCGAACATGTAGCCGGACAGGCGGGTATCCTTGCCGATGACCACGCGGTGCTGGTGCGAGCCTTTGCGGAAGCGCACCCCGGCGGCCAGGCCCAGACGCAGGGCCACATCCACGGTCATGGGATAGATATTGACAGGGCCACGCAGGCCATCAGTGCCGAAAAGACGTTCTGCCATGTGTTCTCCTTGCCGGTGCCATGCGCCGGAGGCTACTTCTTACGGGTAATGGTAACGCTGTCGAATGAGGGATTCAAGATGGTCATGCCTTCCGGCAGCTGGATGCGCGGCTCTGCCGTGCCCTTCTGCCCCGGCTCCAGCGCCGGCGGGACGACCATCACTTCCAGTCGTTTGAGATAGGACGAATTGCGGGCCAGGGCTTCGGGCACCTCCACCATGACTTCCACATGGGAGGGCTCCACCGTGAACTGCGAGGCGTTCTGGGCCTCCACCGAGATCTTGCACCGGCGGGAGACCACGGTGCGGCCGCTGGTGATGGTGTACTGCACCTTCACCGAGGCGGGGTTGGAGGTGACCAGGCTGGGGGTATCCAGCAGCAGGGTCTGCTCCACAGTGGTGCCGGCGGCCTTGGGATCCAGCCGGATGCCCAGCGGCAGGTTGTTGATGGACGAGATGACGCCTTCCGGCCCGCGCAGGGTGACGGATGCCGGGGACACGGTCACGTTCTCCACGGTCAGGGCCCCGCTGCGCAGGGGGGATTCCAGCACGGCCCGGATGGGCACGCTGCGCTCGGCCAGGGTATCGGCCGTGATGACGATGCGGGGCGGCTGCACGTCCACCAGCTCGAAGGCCCGCAGACTGGGGCCCATGTTGTCCGAGGTCAGGGGGACGATGGTCGTGCCCTTTTTGATATTGGAAAGATTGATGGCTTCCGTCAGGCTGCGCGACGAAATGGAGCGCAACAGGATCTCCGGCCCGCGCAGACGCACCTGCACCTTGCTGACAAGACCGTCCGTCACCACCAGCCCGGAGGGGATGCCGTTGTATTCGATGCCCACTTCCAGCTGGACTTCCAGACGGTCGCGCACGCTGACCACATACCACATGCCCACGGCCACGGCAAAGGCCACGAGCAGGGAAAGGAGATGGGGGGCCTTGCGGCTGTTCTTAGAGAATATCATTGAGCACCTGCCTCAAGCGTGTGGCATCGAGACTGCGGACGAGCTCGCCCTTCATGGCCACGGAGATCTCGCCGCGTTCTTCCGAGACCACGACCACCACGGCATCACATTCCTGCGTCATGCCCAGGGCGGCGCGGTGGCGCGTGCCGAACGACTGCCCCTTGGCCTCGGCCAGGGGGAGGATGCAGGCGGCGGCCGTGATGCGCCCCTTGCTGATGAGCACGGCACCGTCATGCAGCGGCGCCTTGGGATAGAAGATGTTCATGAGCAGCTGGCGTGACAGCAGGGCGTCCACCCGCACGCCTTCGCGCTTGATCATGTCGTCCAGCCGGGTGCCCCGCTCGATGACGATGAGGGCCCCCACACGCAGGCGGGCCATCTCCACACAGGCCATGACCACTTCTTCCACGGCCGAATGCTGCAGCGCACGCTTGCGGAAAAGGTTGTTGGTCCCTATCTCGCCCAGTGCCTGCCGGATGTCGCTCTGGAAAATGACCACGATGAGCAGGAACAGGGAGCTGAAGACATGCTGCAGCAACCAGGTCAGGGTATACAGCGCCATGCTGCGCGAGATGAAATACAGCAGGGTCAGCAGCCCAAGACCGGTCAGCACCGTCAGGGCACGCGATCCCCGCAACAGCTGGATGACCTGGTAGAGCAGGAATGCTACCAGCAGGATGTCCAGCGCGTCACGCCATTCAAAAACCACATGTTCCAGCACGGTCCCTATCCTTGGGCATCAGAAAATCCCCTTCCACGCCATGGGATGGCGTCCCCCCTTGCCGTCTGCCGCATCACGGATGCCGGGCAGCCGGCGCGCAGTATAAAAACAAGCGCACGCCGGCGCAACAGACAAATATCCCCCGTGCGGCCGGGCCGGGCATCAGTCCCCGCAGGCCCCGGCGGGATCACGGAAGGCCGCGGCCAGCGTGAGCGTCTGGCGCGTGGCGGCCACATCGTGCACACGATGCCAGAACAGGCCCTTTTCCCAGAGCATGGCCGTAGCCACCTGGGTGGCGCAGCCCCGTTCCTGGGTGGTGAGGCCCAGCAGCTGCCCGAACATGGACTTCATGGACAGGCCCATGAGCACGGGCCGTCCGAAGGCGAGCCAGTCTTCCGCATGGGCCAGCAGCTCCAGATTATGGCGCAGGGTCTTGCCGAAACCGATGCCGGGATCCAGCACGATGTGCTCTTCCGGCAGACCGGCGGCGGTCAGACGGTGCAGCTCGCGCTCGAAAAAGGCCATGACCTCGGAACGCACGTCCGTATAGCGGGGATCCTTCTGCATGACGTCCGGTCTGCCCTGGCTGTGCATGAGCACATAACCCGGCTTGTACTGGACGAGCACGTCCAGCAGGCCGGGATCGAAGGCGCAGGCCGAAATGTCGTTGATGATCTGCACGCCCTCTTCAAGCACGGCAGCCGCCGTGGCCGCATGGTAGGTATCCACGGAGAGCATGACGCCGGGGATCTCCCGCCGCAGTTCGCGCAGCACGGGCATGAGACGCAGCAGCTCCTGCTCAGGCGTCAGGGCCTGTGCGCCGGGCCGGGAAGATTCCGCCCCCAGATCGAGGATGTCGGCCCCTTCCGCATGCAGGCGCATGGCGTGGGCCAGCCCCAGATCCGCGGAATCGTGCGTGCCGCCGTCATAGAAGGAGTCCGGCGTCAGGTTGACGATGCCCATAACGCCAAAGGGGGCAGAGGTCGTCACCGCCCCGCCCCCAAGACACAGCCAGGAGCCGCCCCAGCGGGACGGCTCCTCAGACATATGGTTATTGCTTGCGCTGTTCGTTTTCATCGTTGTCCTGCGTTCTGTTGCCCGTATCGACATCGCCCTGCTCCGCCTTTTCGGGAGCGGATTCAGCAGCCTTGTCCGCCTCGGGCGCCGCGGCGTCCGTGTCGGCCGGATCCGGCTCCAGCACGAAATCCCCGGCAGGAGCGGCCTTCACCGGCTTGCCGTTGGCGTCCAGCGGCAGCAGGGGCTTGTTCTCCATGAGCAGGTCCAGCTCTTCGCCGCTGATGGTCTCACGTTCCAGCAGCGCCTGCGCGATGCGGTCCAGGGCCGCACGGTTGTCTTGCAGCAGCTTGACGCAGCGGGCGTGGGCCTCTTCCACGATGCGCTTGACTTCGGCGTCCACCAGGCGGGCGGTCTCTTCGCTGTAGTTCTTGTTCTGCACCCATTCGCGGCCGATGAAGACTTCTTCACCGGTCTCACCGATGGACAGGGTGCCGATGGCATCGCTCATGCCCCACTCACAGACCATCTTGCGGGCCATGCGGGTCACGCGTTCGATGTCGTTGGAAGCGCCGGTGGTGATGTCGTCAAAGACGATCTCTTCCGCCACACGGCCGCCCAGCAGCACCACCAGGTTGTTGCGCAGGTAATTGCGCGAGTAGCCGTGGCGGTCTTCCTCGGGCAGCTGCATGGTCAGGCCCAGGGCGCGACCGCGGGGGATGATGGTGACCTTGTGCACGGGATCGGAACCGGGCAGCAGGCGGGCCGCCAGGGCATGGCCGCCTTCGTGGTAGGCCGTGATGCGCTTTTCCTCATCGGAAAGGATCAGGCTGCGGCGTTCGCGGCCCATGAGCACCTTGTCCTTGGCGTATTCGAAGTCGTGCATGTCCACCTTGGTGGCATTGAGCTTGGCGGCCTGCAGGGCGGCTTCGTTGACCAGGTTCTCCAGATCGGCGCCGGAGAAACCCGGCGTACCGCGAGCCAGGGTATCCAGATCCACATCGGGATCCAGAGGCGTACGCTTGGTGTGGACCTCGAGGATACGGCGGCGGCCGCGCAGGTCAGGCGTGGGCACCACCACCTGACGGTCGAAACGGCCGGGACGCAGCAGGGCCGGGTCCAGAACGTCGGGACGGTTGGTGGCGGCCAGCAGGATGACGCCCTCGTTGCTCTCGAAGCCGTCCATTTCCACCAGCAGCTGGTTCAGGGTCTGTTCGCGTTCGTCATGGCCACCGCCCAGACCGGCGCCACGCTTGCGGCCCACGGCGTCGATCTCGTCGATGAAGATGAGGCAGGGGGCGTTCTTCTTGCCCTGCACGAACAGGTCGCGCACACGGGAGGCACCCACGCCCACGAACATCTCCACGAAGTCCGAACCGGAGATGGAGAAGAAGGGCACGCCGGCCTCACCGGCCACGGCGCGGGCCAGCAGGGTCTTACCGGTACCTGGAGGGCCCACCAGCAGCACGCCCTTGGGGATGCGGCCGCCCAGACGGGTGAACTTTTTGGGGTTGGACAGGAATTCCACCACTTCGGACAGTTCGTCCTTGGCTTCATCCACACCGGCCACGTCCTCAAAGGTCACACGGGCCGAGTCCTGGTTGAGCAGGCGCGCGCGGGAACGGCCAAAGCTCATGGCCTTGCCGCCGCCACCCTGCATCTGGCGCATGAAGAAGATCCAGACACCGATGAGCAGCAGCATGGGGAACCACGACACCAGCAGGGTCATGTACCAGGGCTGTTCTTCCGGCGGCTGGGCCTTGACTTCCACCTTCTTGTCCAGCAGGCGGGACACCAGCTCATTGTCACGCGGGGCATAGGTCTGGACGGAGGCACCGTCCGGTCCGCGCCCGATGAGGGTGTTGCCCTGGATCTCCACAGAGCTGATCTGCCCGCCGTCCACACGGCCGATGAAATCCGTGTAGGACACCTTCTGGGCCGAGCTTTGCGGCTGCTGGAACATATTGAAAAGCATGACCATCGCAAGGACTATGGCAGCCCAGAGCATCAGGTTGCGACTAAACTGATTCAATTCGGCCTCCACTACAGAGCGGTAAAGCGTTGTGCTGATGGCGCACCGGTCTGCGCCAAGCAGTCAAGGTACTCTGACCGGCGGCAGGGTGTCAATCGACACCGGTCAGGGATCAGGAACAAGATAAGTCTCTTTTCCCGCCTGGCAATGGGCAGCGCCGGAGAGACGGGAAAATCGCTCTTCCCGCATCATGCTCCGGCCCCAGCGCCTTGCCGCAGGGCGGACTTGCTTTCCCCCGGGCTTTGTGTCACATATATGGCTGTTGTGTGGAGGCGTGTCGTCACCGGTGTGGCGCCCGGTCTTCAAAACCGGTGGCAGGCTTAACCGTCTGCGGTAGGTTCGACTCCTATACGCCTCCGCCATCCCGTCAACAGTCCGTCCGCAAGCCTTGTGCCTGCGGACTTTTTTTGTATCAGCCCCGTTTCGGAGCGCCGGGGCAGGCAGCCGCAAGGGTGTCCCTGCCTGTAGCAGACGGCGCGTCGGGATACCGTCAGCGCATTGCCTTTTGCCTGTCTGACGGGCATCATCACAGCATGTCCCGGCTTACATCTTCCTCTCCCTTGCCGCCCATGCTGCTGGCGGCCTGCCCTTTGCCGTCCTTCTCCGGTCAGTTTTCGCTCATGTCACTGCCGGAGTTGCCGGAGGGCCTGCCGGCGGCGGAAGACCGGGCCCATATGGCGGCTTTCCGCCTTCCGGCCGAGCGTGAAAAACGCCATCTGGCACGCCTGCTGCTGGCGGTGCTGCTGCATCGCGCCGCTGTTGCCGGTCTGTCCGCCCTCCCCTCTTTGAGCTGGCATCCCCTGCCGCTGCTATTCCACCGCATGCGGGAGGCCCGGCTTTTCTTCGCCCGCCATGCCTGTCCCCGTCTGCATCGCCTGCCTTCAGGCCGTCCGTGCCTGGAAGGCTTTTCCGTCAGCTTCAGCTACAGCGAACAGGCGGCCTTCTGCCTGCTGGCCGGGCCCGATACCAGCCCCGGCGTGGATGCCGAGGCCCTGACGAGCCCGGCGCCGCCCGCATCGGCCTTCTCGCCCCAAGAGCTTTTCCCCGGTCTTTCTCCATCAGCCCGGCAGCGTGACTGCCTGCGCCGCTGGACCATCAAGGAAGCCGTCTTCAAGGCCGCCGGTACGGGCTGCGACCGACCGCCGCGCCTGCTGGACAGCGGCCGCAGCGGCCGGCGCACAGGCGACCTCAGGCTGGATGCCGCCCGTTACCGCTGGCAGATGCTGCCCTGTCCCGGCCACTGGCTCTGCGTGGCGGTGCGGGGGTAAGGCTTCCATTCTTTCCGCGCACCAGGTCGCCCCGGCCATTTTGTGTCCCCTCGCAGCTGCCATATACAAACATTACTTGCCTTATGCCCGCTTTTGGGTCACTGTGCGCCCATGCTTCGCTTTCATCTGGTCAGCCTTTTCCCGGAGTTTTTCCGCTCGCCCCTTGAGACGGCACTGCTGGGTCGCGCCCGCGAGGCCGGCATCGTGGACTTTTCTTTCCACGATCCCCGCAGCTTCAGCACCAGCCGCCACCATCATGTGGACGACCGCCCCTACGGCGGCGGTCCCGGCATGGTCATGCAGGGCGAACCGGTGGCCGCGGCGCTGCGCTCCATCGAGAAGCCGGGACGCATGATCCTGCTGGCTCCCAGCGGGCGTCCCCTCAATGATGCGCTGGCCCGCGAGCTGGCCCGGGAAGAAGACCTGACCCTGATCTGCGGCCGTTACGAAGGACTGGATGCCCGCCTGCTGGACATCTTTCCTCTGGAGCCCGTGAGCGTGGGCGAAGCCGTGCTCAATGGCGGCGAGACGGCGGCCCTGGCCGTCATCGAGTCCGTGGCGCGGCTGGTGCCCGGCTTCATGGGCAAGGAGGAGTCCGGGGACGACGAAAGTTTTTCCAACGGCCTGCTGGAGTACCCCCATTACACGCGGCCCGAAGTCCTGGAAGGCCGCGAAGTGCCGGAGGTACTGCGGGGCGGGGACCACGGTGCCGTAGCGCGCTGGCGGCGGCAGCAGTCGCTGGCCACCACGCTGCGGGTACGGCCCGACCTGCTGGACAGCGCGCCCCTGGTGGCGGAAGATGCCCGCCATCTGGCCACGCTGCCCCGGACAAGGGCCGGAAGGAACCTTTCTTTCTGCCTCGTGCACTATCCCGTGCTGCTGGGCCGGAAAAATTCCGGCGTTTCCTCTTTGACAAATTTGGATATTCACGATATAGCCCGGATTTCCCGCAGCTATGCGATGGGACCGTTCTATGCCGTGACCCCGCTGGAGGACCAGCAGCGTCTGCTACAGGCCATAGTCCGGCACTGGACGCAAGGCGCGGGAAGCAGGGGCAACCCGGACCGGGCCCAGGCGCTCGCCACGGTTTGTCCTGCCGAATCCGTGGATGCCGCTGTGGAACATCTCACGGAGCGCACGGGCATGCGGCCCAGAGTGGTGGCAAGTTCCGCCTCCTGGCCCGCTCACAAGCACGCGCCCCCGCCGCTTTGTCCGGCGGATGTGTGCCGCATGTGCGAAGAAGGTCCTGTGCTGCTGTTGCTGGGTACGGCCCAGGGGCTGGCCCCTGAGGTGCTCGCCCGGTGTGACGGGGTGCTCAGACCCATACGGTATCTGGGCTACAACCACCTTTCGGTGCGGAGCGCGGCCGCTATCCTGGCCGACAGAATTTTGGGCGATTACAAGTAAGCGCCACAGTTTTTCTTCACGACGACAGCCGTCCCAAGGCTGCGTATTTAAGGAGTAGGGCATGGATATCATTAAGAAAATTGAACGTGAAAACATGCGTATGGATATGCCCGTGTTTCGCTCCGGCGACACGGTGAAAGTGCATCTGCGCATTGTGGAAGGCGAAAAAGAGCGTATTCAGGTGTTCCAGGGCAACGTGATCCGCATCCAGCGCGGCACCACCGACGCCACCTTCACCGTGCGCAAGATCTCTGACGGCGTGGGCGTGGAACGCATCTTCCCCCTGCACTCCCCCTTCATCGACCATGTGGAAGTGGTGAGCCAGGGCCGCGTGCGTCGCAGCCGTCTGTACTACCTGCGCGCCCTCAAGGGCAAAGCCGCTCGCATCAAGCCCCGCGGCCGCTTCTGATTCGCAGCCCAGCGGAATGTCCATGGCGGCCTGAGGGTCCTGTGAACATGCCCGGGCAGAATACGAACGGAATGAACCTCACCCTGCCTTGCGCGGGGTGAGGTCTTTGGCGTTTTAGCAACCGAGTGAAACACGATGCCCCCTCGCCGCAAAAGATCCTCCGCCGCACCGGCCCCGGAACAGGGCCTGCTCTGCGCCCTGCCCTCCCGTCCCCTGCTCATGGCGGGCATCGATGAGGCGGGCCGCGGCTGTCTGGCCGGTCCCGTCGTGGCGGCGGCCGTCATCCTGCCGGAAGAATACGACCTGCCGGGCCTCACGGATTCCAAGGCCCTGAGCGCCGCCCAGCGGGAACATCTGGCCCCCCTGATCCGCCAGTGCGCCCTGGCCTGGGGGCTGGGCGTGATCTGGCCCGCCACCATCGACCGCATCAACATCCTGCAGGCCACCTTCGAAGCCATGAGCCGCGCCGTGGCCGGCCTCAAGCGCAGGCCCGGCCTTTTGCTGGTGGACGGCAACAAGACCGTGCCCGAGCCCGTCCTGCTGCCGCACTGGCGCAAGCGTCATGCCGACGCCCCCGACCTGCCCCGCCAGAATGCCGTGGTGGGCGGGGACAGCTCCGTGCCCGCCATCTCCGCTGCCTCCGTCCTGGCCAAGACCTACCGGGACATGCTCATGGAGCATCTGGAGCGCCGCCATCCCGGCTATGGTTTCGCCCGGCACAAGGGCTACGGCACGGCCGACCATTACGAGGCCCTGCACCGTCTTGGCCCCTGCCGCCAGCACCGGCTGACGTTTCGCGGCGTGCTGCCCGACAGGGACGAAGGCCCCGGTACCCGGCAGGGGAGCCTGCTGTGAGTTTTCTTTCCCGCCTGCGCCGCCTGGCCGGTCCTTCCGGGCCACCGGCAGGGGACGACCGTGCGGGCGGGGACCACAAGGCCGCCCTGGGCCGTGCCGGGGAAGACGCCGCCGCCACCCTGCTGCATGCGCGCGGCATGCGCATCCTGGCCCGCAACTGGCGCAGCGGCCCGCTGGAACTTGACCTTGTCTGCCGGGAAGGCGACACTCTTGTTTTCGTGGAAGTCAAAACGCGCGGTCCGGGCAGTCTGGGCAGCGCCCTGGACGCGGTGGGGCCGCGCAAGCGGCAGACCCTGATCCGGGCCGCACGGGCCTGGCTGGCCGCGCATGACCAGTGGCACCTGCCCTGCCGCTTTGACCTCGTCTGTATCGAACCGGGGCCCACGGGCCCGCACATGGAGCACATCCGCCATGCTTTCGACCTCTCCGGCTCCGGGCCATCTGTGGATAGTGGCCACGCCTCTTGGCAACCCTGGTGACCTTTCTCCCCGCGCCCGCGAAGTCCTCGCCGGCGCCGACCTCATCCTGGCCGAAGACACCCGTCGCGCCGGGCTGCTGTGCAGCCAGTGCAACATCCCGGCCCGCCGCTTCCTGAGTTTCCATGACCACAACGAGAGCGAACGGCAGGAAGAGGTCCTGCGCCTGCTGCGCCAGGGACAGAACTTGGCCCTGGTCTCGGATGCGGGCACGCCCCTGCTGGCCGATCCCGGCTACCGTCTGGTGCGCGCCTGCCGGGCCGAAGGCCTGCCCGTCTCGCCCGTGCCCGGCCCTTCGGCGCCGGTGACGGCCCTTTCCGCCGCGGGCATCCCGCCCCTGCCCTACACCTTTTTGGGCTTTTTGCCGCGTGATGCCGCGGGCCGCCGCGCCACGCTCTCGGCCTTTGCCCGCACGCCGGGCTCGCTCATCTTCTTCGAACGCAAGGACCGCCTGCGCGAGAGCCTGGCCCAGGCCGCGGAGCTGCTGGGCCCCCGGGCCGTGGCCGTGTGCCGGGAATTGACCAAGACACATGAGGAATTTATACTTGGCCGTCTGGAGAAATGGCAGGAGCTGCCCGAAGAACTGCTGGGCGAGATCACGGTCATCATCGGCCCGCCGGAACAGAAGGAACGCGCCGATGAAGCCGAAGCCCGCCGGGCCCTGGAAGCTGTCATGGCCGCTGCGGACGAGCGTCTCAAGCCCAAGGAAGTGGCCCGCCGGGCCCAGGAGATGGCCCCCGGCTGGAGCGCCAAGGAGCTTTACGAACTGCTGACCCGCGCCTGAGCCTTTCTCCGCCACGGAACCGACCGCCCAACCAAGCGAGCCCGTCATGTTGCCCACCCGGACAGCCCTTTCCTGCCTTGCGCGAAGCTGCTGCATCAACGCCGCCGTCACGGCACGCGGCATGCAGCAGCTGGGATTGCTGTTCGCCCTGGAACCGGCACTGCGCCATCTGTATCCCGAGGCCGAAGCACGGGCACAGGCGGCGGCCCACTACAGCGCCCACAGCAACACCCATCCCTACATGCTGCCCTTCTACATGGGCCTGTTGCTGAACATCGAAGAACAGGTGGCCGAAGGCAAACTGCCCTCCAACGCGCTGGACACGGTGCGCCGCACGCTGGGCACTACGCTTTCCGCCGTGGGGGACGGTTTTTTTGAAGGGGGCGTCTTCCCCTGCTGGGCGTTGTGCTGCATCTGCTTCCTGCTGGCCGGGCACACGCTGCCCGTCATCCTGCTGACGGTCCTGCTGGCCGTGGCCCTGCTGGCCTTCAGGACAGGCACGTTTTTCTTTGCCCTGCGCTACGGGCTGGCTGCCCTGGCCTGGCTCAAGCGTCTGGGGCTCATCAACTGGACCGGCCGCATCAAGGTCGTCAATGCCTGCCTGCTGACCGTGGCGGCCGCTATGCTGCTGCCCTACAGCGGGGACAGGCATACGCTCCTCTGGTGTATGGGCGGCGGCGCTGCCGTTCTGGCCGCCGCCTGGATCATCGGGCGCCTGCATTTGCCGCGCATCGTGCTCTGGCTGATCCTGCTGACCTTTCTCGTGCTCATGGACACGGGGCTGGTCGGCCTGTAAAGGCCCTTGCCGCCACGGCAGGGAAACATCCGGCCACACCGGACGGGAAAGGCGCGCTCCGCAGGGCCTGCGGCCGCCTCAGACGACAGGGACGCATACGGCATGGCATCCTTGCCGCAAGGCCCCCGATGCGGTGCGGGGGACCGTCAGGAACAGATCGTACAGGTCGCCCCGGGCGACCAGGGAGAATATATCATGGCAGAAGTTCAGGAAACACCCGAAGGCCTCGTCCTCCCCGTCACGCTGCATACGCGTGGCGGGCTGCACGCACGGCCTGCTGCCCGTCTGGCGCAGGAGGCCCAGAATTTTTCCTCCGACATCCAGATCCAGAGCGACAACGGTACCGCCGATGCCAAAAGCATGCTGGATATCCTCTCCCTCGCCATCTCCACAGGCTGCACGCTGACCCTGCTGGCCCGGGGCGATGACGCCCGCGAAGCCCTGACGGCCCTGGCCGATTATCTGGAAAATCTGCAGGACTGATATGGCACGCTCTCTTCTTTTCGGTACGTCCGTCTCTCCCGGCATCGCCATCGGGGTGCTGCGCTTCGCCCACAATGTCCAGACCGTGGAGATGCGCCGCATCAGCCCGCGCGAAGTGGAAGGCGAGCAGGAACAGCTGCGCGCCGCCGTGACCAATGTGCGCGCCGCCCTGCAGGAAGCCATGGCCAAGGTCCCGGAAGACCTTTCCGAATACCGTGAGGTCATCGCCGCCCAGATCGAACTGGCCCGCGATCCCAAACTGGTGGGCAGCGCCCTTTCCCGCATCGAGAAGGAACTGGTCTGCGCCGCCTGGGCCCTGGACAGCACGGTGGAACAGCTGTGCAGCATCTTCCGCAACATGGACGACCCCTATCTGCGCGACCGTGCGCAGGACATCCGGGCCGTGGGCCTGCGCCTGCGCGAATGCCTGGCCGGCAGCTGCGCCCTGCCCGCCGCGTCCGGTGCCGGTATCCTGGCCGCCCAGGATCTTTCGCCCGCCGACGTCATGGACATGGATTTCAAGGACGTGCGGGCCGTCATCACGGCAGAGGGCGGGCCCACGTCGCACACGGCCATTTTGTCGCGCGGCCTGCACATCCCGGCCCTGGTGGGCGTCACCGGCCTGCTGGAGACCGGCAAGCCCGGTGAAAAGGTCATCGTGGACGGCCTCAACGGCTGCCTGCTGCTGGACCCCGATGCCGACGACCTGGCCACCTATGAAGAGCGCCAGCGCGAGTATCAGGAGTGGGAGGCCCGCACCCGCAGCGAGTCCCACTGGCCCGCCGAGATGCGCGACGGCGTGCGCGTGAGCGTCCATGCCAACCTGGAACGGCTGGAAGAGATGGACGAACTGCAGGCCAGCGGCGCCGAAGGCGTGGGCCTGTACCGTACGGAATTCTCCTTCCTGCGGGAGCATCTGCCCAGCGAGGAAGAGCTCTATGCCGAATACAGCGCCGTAGCCCGCAAGGCCGCGCCCGCACATGTGGTCTTCCGTACCCTGGACGCCGGTGCTGACAAGATGCTCCGCGCCCAGGAGGCCCTCAAGGAACCCAACCCGGCCCTGGGCCTGCGCGGCATCCGCTTCTGCCTGCGGCACCAGAAGATCTTCCGCAGCCAGCTGCGCGCCCTCATGCGCGCCGGGGTGGAAGGCAATATCTCCCTGCTGCTGCCCATGATCTCCGGCCTGGCCGAGGTGCAGAGCGTGCGCCGCATCATGCAGGAACTGCAGCAGGAGCTGCAGGCCGCCGGTCTGCCCCACGCCGCCGATCTGCCCCTGGGCATCATGGTGGAGACCCCGGCGGCCGTGCTCATCGCCGATGCCCTGGCCCGCGAATGCGACTTTTTCAGCATCGGCACCAATGACCTTATCCATTACCTCATGGCCATCGACCGCAACAACCTGCATGTGGGCTACCTCAACGAGGCCCTGCATCCGGCCGTGGTCCGCTCCCTGAAGCGCATCATCGACTCCGCCCACCGCGAGGGCATCGGGGTCTCCGTCTGCGGCGAGCTGGCCGCCGACCCCTACGGTCTGGCCCTGCTGCTGGGCATGGGCGTGGACACGCTCTCGGCCTCGCCGCGCTTCGTACCGGGCATGAAGCACATGATCCGCCGCCTGGACGCCCAGACCTGCATGGATATGGCCCACAGCGTGCTCATGAGCACCGACGTGACGGCCTCGCAGCGCATGCTGCGCGAACGCCTGCAGGAGAGCCTGGGCTCGGAGCTGGCCTTCCATACCACAAGCATCATGACGAACAGTTAGGAATATGAGCAAAAAACCATCCCCGTCCACCATCGCCGTCAACAAGAAGGCCCGCCACCTGTACGAACTCTCCGACTTCGTGGAAGCGGGCATCAGCCTGACCGGCCCTGAAGTCAAAAGCATCCGGGCCGGAAAGATCAACTTTCTGGACAGCTATGTGGATTTCCGTGACGGCGAGGCCTTCGTGCTTTCGCTGCATATCGCCCCGTACGACAATGCCGGTTATGTGCCCCAGGATCCCGACCGCCCGCGCCGCCTGCTGCTGCACGCCGCCGAGATCCGCCAGATGGCGGCCCGCGTGGAACAGAAAGGCCTGACCGTGGTGCCCGTGCGCATGTACTTCAAGCAGGGCAAGGTCAAGATGGAGATCGCCCTGGGTCGCGGCAAGAAGCTCTTCGACCATCGCGAGACCCTCAAACGCAGGGCCGAAGAACGCGACGCCGCCCGCGATCTGGCCTGATATCATGTGGCGTCCGCCGCTGGCCCCGGGCCTTCTCTGGCAAAGCTGGCTCTTATGCTGGCTGCTGGGCCTGCTGGCGGCACGCTGGCCCGGACCCGCGCTTTGCGCGGGTCTTTGCGTCCTGGTGGCGGACAGCCGTTTGTGGCGTCTCCCCCGCCTGCTGGTGGGCTGTGCCGTCGCCCTGCTGGGCTGTGTCACGGCCCAGGCCCTGCTGCCCGCTTTTCCCGTGCCTCCCGTGCTGGAACAGCTGTACGAGGAACGCACCCCGCCCCGCCACTGGCCTGTGCTGGAAGCCAGGGTGAGCGATGTACGCACCCTGCCGGAACAGCGCCTGCGCATCAGCCTGACCGACCTGCATCTGCAACAGCCTGACGATCAGACGTTGACCCGCCTGCCCGGCAACCTTGCCTGGACATGGGAGCAGGCCGCCGTCTTCCCGCTGCCGGGCCAGACCGTACGCCTGCAACGCAAGCTGTTGCCCGTGGATACCCAGCGCAACTTCGGCCTCACCGATTGGGGCTTCTGGTGGCACAGCCACGGTACCGGCTGGCGCATCTGGAGCCGGGGCACGGGCGGTCAGCCCGCCGTCGAAGGCGCCCCCTCCCCCTTTGCCCGGCAGCGTCTGGAACTCATTCGAAAGTTCCTTGCCGTGCTCCTGCCGGGCAGGGACGATCTTTTGCCGCCCGCCGCCGCTTCTCCCTCCGGTCTGACGGCCGCAGCCCCTCCCCAGCTCCCTGCCGCCGCGCCTTCCACGCCTTCCGCGGCACCGGTGCCCCAGGGCAAGGCCATCCTGCTGGCCCTGCTCTTCGGGGAACGTTTCCTGCTGGAGACGCCCACCGTGAAAGCCTTCAATGCCGGCAACCTTTCCCACAGTCTGGCCCTTTCCGGGCAACATCTGCTCGTGGCCGGTCTGGCGGGGATGCTCCTGGTCTGGCTGGCGGCCCGTATGCATCCGGGTCTCTATCTCTGGCGCCCCCGTACCGTCCTCATCCCGCTGGCGGCCTGCCCGGCGGCCCTGGCCTATCTCTGGCTGGGCAATGCGCCGCCTTCGCTGCTGCGGGCGGCCGGGATGCTCCTGTTGCTGGCCACGGCCATGGCCCTGGCCCACCTGCGCTGCATGCCGCTGCCCCAGACGCTCCGGGAGCGCCTCCCTTCCAGCGGGCTGGATGTCCTGTGCTGCACGCTGCTCTGCATCACCGTCATCTCCCCCCTGTCCGTCTTCGATACCGGTCTGCAACTTTCCGCCCTGTGCGTGTCCGTCATCTGCTGCGCCACGCCGCTCATGGGGCAGCTGTTGCGCCGTATCCCGCGGACGTCCCCCGGGCAGCGCCTGCTCCGTTCACTGGCCAGCATTTTGCTGGTCTCCTTCTTCATCCAGCTGGCCCTGCTGCCCCTTTCCCTGCTGCTGTTCAACAACAGCGGGCTGTGGTTCCTGCTCAATGTTTTCTGGCTGCCCGTCCTGGGCACCCTTGTCCTGCCGGGGGCCTTCCTGGGACTGGGGCTCAGCCTGTGCGGCCTTGGCCCGGCAGCCGCTCTGGTGCTGGATGTGGTGGCCCTGCCCTGCCAGTGGCTGGTGGATGGTCTGCTTTTCCTCCAGACGCAGGGCTGGCTCAGCATCCCCCCCATCCTGCGGCCCCACTGGACGGCCCTGCCCGCCATGGCCTGCCTTTTTCTGGCACTGGCCCTGCGGGCCGGACGCCCCGGCTTGCCGCCGGCGGGAAAACGCCTGCTCATCTGCGGTCTGCTGCTGGCCTGTGTGGGCCCGGCCCTGCGTCTGCACCACAGTCTGGTGCCCCGGCTGGAGCTTTCCGTCCCTGACGTGGGACAGGCTCAGGCCGTCCTGCTGCGTCTGCCGCATGGCCAGACCCTGCTCGTGGACGCCGCAGGCAGCATGTCCCGCTCCTGGAACCCGGGACGCGAACTCCTCCTTCCCCTGCTGGCCTGCAATGCCCGCCCCGGTCTGGACGCCATCATCAACAGCCATCCCGACATCGATCACGCGGGCGGCATCCCTCCCCTGCTGGCGGCCTTTCCCGAAGCGCTCCTGCTGCACAACGGCCAGCCGGGCAGCGGTCAGATGGGGCATATCTGGCAGGCCACCCTGCAAAAACGGAAGAACACCCCCCTCCATGCCGGAGATACCCTGCAACTGGGCGATCCCGAAGACGGGCTGGCTCTGCATGTGCTGCATCCGCCCCGGCCAGCCCCGGGCGCCTATGTCTGGGAAGGCAACAGTGCCTCCCTGGTCCTGCGCCTGGTCCACAATGGGCACGGCCTGGCCCTTTTCCCCGGTGATGCCGACGGGGCCGCCCTGCGCCACCTGCTGGCCAGTGGCCGGGACGTACAGGCCGATGTCCTGCTGGCACCGCACCACGGCTCGGACAGTTCTTTTTTGCCTGAATTCCTGACGGCTGTGCGCCCCCGGCTGGTGGTGGCCTCCTGCGGCGCCTTCAACCGCTTCGGCCATCCCGGGAAACAGCTCAGACAATGGCTGGAAGAACAGCATATCCCCCTGCTGCAGACAGGCCGCCACGGGCATGTCCGTGTGACCTGGCCCCTGTCAGGCGACACGGACGTCCCTCGTCTGGACTGGGACACCGCCCGGCCGGTACGGCCCTGAAGACAGACGAGAAAGAAAATCCTCCCTACTGCTACCGCTGCCTGCCGGACGCGGGACGACTTTGCCGCAGGACGTGTGGGGCCTCGTCGACGAGCGCATGCCTGCAAGACGGCGGCAGGGTGGAGAGTCCTCCGGATAAAAAATTGCTGTCGTCCTCCGCAACGTACGGTATTCGCTCGGCTGACGCGATGACAGTGGCAGCAGTGCGGTGGTTGTCCGGCGACCTTTGTGCGCAGCCTGCACCACATGGATACAGGCTGCGCATCACTCTACAGCCTGCGGCCTCAAGCTCTGGAAAAAAGGATACCCTTGCGCACACTCTCCTCTTTGTACGGCGCCGGATACGGACAACGGGCCGCTCCCCGCAGGGAACGGCCCGTTGCTCATCACGGCTGCACATCAGCCATACACAACTGTTTGTCAGGCTGACGGCCCGAAATGCCCGCCAGACCGAGGTCTCCTGAGAGAGGGGAAGGGAGCTTTACCGCAAAGCTCCCTTCCCCAAAAGATCGCCCGCTACTTCTGGCACTGCGGACAAAATACCGTGGCCCGGCCGGCGATGCGCCCTTTTTCCAGCTCCGTGCCGCAGCGGCGGCAAAGCTGTCCGCCACGGCCATAGACAAAAAAGGTATTCTGGAAAGCGCCCACATTGCCGTTGGCATCCCGATAGTCACGGATTGAGCTGCCGCACTGGGCGATGGATTCCCGCAAGACCTCCTGCAAAGCGCAGCGGAGACGTTCCGCTTCTGCCTCCGAAAGCTCCCCGGCAGGCCGGTGGGGATCGATACCGGCCCGGAACAGGGACTCGTCCGCATAGATATTGCCGATACCGGCCAGTACGGTCTGATCCAGCAGGGCTGCCTTGATGGCCCGGCGTCCGTGCAGACGCGGCCCCAGAGAACCGGGCCCCATGTCCAGCGGTTCCGGCCCCAGCGAACGCCAGAAATCCCAGCGCCCCAGCAGCTCCGGCGTGGCGGCAAAGACCAGGCCGAAGGAGCGCACATCATCGAAAAAGAGCTGCGCCCGGCTCCCGTCAGGCCGCTGCAAATGGAAGATGATGCGCGTGTGCTTCAAAGGGGCGGCCCCTTCCGGGTGGACCATGAAGCGCCCCGTCATGCGCAGATGCACGGCCAGAATCGACGGCACAGGCAGAGCAGCGGCCACGGCGGGCGGCTCCAGATCCAGCAGGGCCAGCTTGCCCCGGCGACGGGCAGCGCTGATGCGCGTCCCCGCCAGTCGCTCCACAGGAAGGCTCAGGGGATGCAGGGAGCGCTCGCGCAGCACCTCCACCCGCTCGATGCAGCATTCCAGTACCTGCGGCCGCAGAGTACGGACGACGGTCTCCACTTCCGGCAATTCGGGCATGATCCACCTCATACGAAAAGACCTGCCGAGGGCAGGTCCAAAACAGCAGGGCCGGAACCATCCGGCCAGGAAAAAGACAGCCCGTGTTGCGGACAGCACGGGCAGCAAAAAAGACAGGCAAAAAACAGGGAACAGGACAGTCGTATGGACGGTCCGAAATGCCCGCCGCAATCCGGCGGCAAAACCGACTCCACAGGCTAGGCCTGTTCGTCACCGCCCAGATAGATGTCCAGCAGGCCTTCCGGCGGCGCGATGTGGATGCACTCCCCTTCCAGGTCGAAGCCTTCGATGAACGAGGCTTCCGCAGGGAACAGGACTTCCTTGCCGTCATCGGTCACGATGCTCCAGACCTCCAGACCGGCAGGATATTCCACATGATCCAGCACGCCCAGGCGGGAGCCGTCAGGCAGGATGACGGCAAAGCCCAACACGTCCTCCACGTAGACTTCGTCTTCGTCCACAGGGGGCAGCAGGTCGCGGTCCACAAGAATCTTCTGGCCGCGCAGGGCTTCGATGTCGTTACGGTCGGTCACCCCCTCCAGCAGGAGCAGGGGACGACCTTTGTGCATGCGCCACGAACGGGCCCGGGCAGGACGCGGCGGGGCATCGCCCGCCTGCAACCAGAAAGGACCGTCCAGCAGCGAAGGGGAGTCTGCGTACCAGTCGACGCAGATCTCCCCCTTGATACCGTGCGGGCGCGCGAGCGTGCCCATATGGATGCGTCGTGCCATGAGGAACTATTCCAGGATCTCGAGTACGACGCGTTTTTTGGCCTTGGTGGACGCGGCGCTGAGCAGGGTGCGCATGGCGCGTGCCGTGCGGCCCTGCTTGCCGATCACCTTACCGAGATCTTCCTTGGCGACCTTCAATTCCAGCACAGTGGTCTGTTCGCCTTCCACTTCAGTGACCTGTACCTGATCAGGCGCGTCCACGAGCGAACGGGCGATAAATTCAATCAAAGCTTTCATTGCTGGCCTCCCGCAAGTCCTGCCGTGACAAGACTGTTGGTGTGAGCGGGCGCTGCATCTCCGCGGGAAAAGCCCGCGGGAAAAGCGCCATGCGCCTGCGGTGCGGTACATCCATCAGGCAGCCCCCTCAGGGCTCTGCCGCGTCAGTACCGCACACCGGAAGAACATCGGGCCAGTACCGGAAAGACCGGTACGATGGTATCCTGCAAAGATACCCTTAGGCCATCTTCTTGAGCAGAGCGCGGACGGTGTCGGTGGGTTCGGCACCGCGATCCAGCCAAGCCTTCACCTTTTCGGCGTCCAGCTTCACTTCGGCGGGATCGGTCATGGGGTTGTAGTAACCCAGGAATTCCAGCGGACGGCCATCACGACGGGTTTCGTCGTTGGCGGCCACGACGCGGTAGAAAGGATGCTTCTTGCTGCCCAGACGGGTCAATTTCAGCTTAACAGCCATGATTATCTCCTGTTTGTGCTATGGTAGCGTTGCGGGGGCAAAAGAGCAAGTTTGCCCTCCCCCCATTATATCAATGACCAGTGCGCCGCAACGATTTTTTTATCGCGTCTCCGGCATCGCCGCAGCCGTCTGGCGATGAGGTTTCGCCGTGCTCTGCCGGGGAACGGACGCTGATCCGTGCGGACAGACCGCACGGACGGGCCTATTTCTTTTTGCGCTTGGCAGGCCGTTCGCGCTTCTTGCGCTTTTTGGCCGCCGCCGACTTGCCGTGTCCGGCATCCGGCAGCCCCATGGGCGGCATACCGGGCATGCTACCCATCCCCGGCATCATGCCGGGCATCCCGCCCATGCCGCCGGGCATGCTCATGCCCCGGGGCATCCTGGGCATGGCGGGCATCCCCTTGGCCTTGCCGCCCATCATCCCCTTCATCATCTGGCGCATCTGCTCGAACTGGCGCACCAGCTGGTTGACCTGCTGCACCGTGACCCCGGCGCCCTTGGCGATACGCGCCCGGCGGCTGCCGTTGAGGATATCGGGGTTGCGGCGCTCGGCCATGGTCATGGAGTTGATGATGGCTTCGGTACGGGCCATTTCCTTTTCAGGCATGGCCCCGTTGGCTTCGACCAGCTTTTCGCGCAGGCCGCCCATACCGGGGATCATCTTCAAAATACTGTCCAGAGAGCCGAGCTTCTTGATCCGGCGCATCTGGGTACGGAAATCTTCCAGGTCGAAGCTGGCCTTGCGCATCTTTTTGGCAAGGGCTTCGGCCTCGTCGGCGTCGATGGTGGCCTGGGCCTTTTCCACCAGGGTGAGCACGTCGCCCATGCCCAGGATGCGGCCCGCGATGCGGTCAGGATGGAAGACCTCCATCTCGGACAGCTTTTCGCCCATACCCACGAACTTCACCGGGGCACCGGTCACCGCCCGGATGGACAGGGCCGCACCACCGCGGGCATCGCCATCCATCTTGGTCAGCACCACACCGGTCAGGCCCAGACGTTCGTTGAAGGACTCCGCCACGGTCACGGCATCCTGACCGGTCATGGCGTCGGCCACGAACAGGATCTCCTGCGGGTTCACCGCCGCCTTGATGGCGGCCAGTTCCTGCATCAGGGGCTCGTCCACATGCAGACGGCCGGCGGTGTCCAGCAGGACCACCGTGGCCTGCTGCTCACGGGCGGCTTCCATGGCCTGACGGGCGATGTCCACGGGATTCATGTCCACCGTGGACGGGAAGCAGGGCATGTCCAGCTGCTTGGCCAGCACGGTCAGCTGATCGATAGCCGCGGGACGGTACACGTCGGCAGGCACCAGATAGGGACGCATCTTCTGCTTGCGCAGCAGATTGGCGATCTTGCCCGCCGAGGTGGTCTTACCGGAGCCCTGCAGGCCCACCAGCATGATGACGGCTGGTTCCTGGCCCTGAAGGTTCAGCCCCGCTGTCTCACCACCAAGCAGCCCCACCAGCTCTTCATGGACGATCTTGACGACCTGCTGCGCCGGACTGACGCCCTTGATGAGTTCCTGTCCCAGGCACTTCTGGCGGACGTTCTCCACAAAGTCCTTGACGACCTTGAAGTTGACGTCGGCCTCCAGAAGGGCAAGACGCACCTCGCGCAGGCCGGCCTGGATATTTTCTTCCGTCAGCTGGCCGCGTCCGCTGAAGGAGCGGAACACACCGGAAAGGCGATCGGAAAGACTTTCAAACATGGGAACCCCGCTATCAAGTTACACTGAAAGGCCCTGCCCTCCCTGCCGCAGGACATGGCGGCAGATCACGCGGGCCCGGCCAGCGCATACAGAATTGTGATTCATAGGCTGTTTACGCCGTTTCGTCAAGAAAAGACCGCAGTGGCGGCCATCACGGCTTTTTACCAGGCCGTCCCGGCCTGTCTGTGGCTCACGGATCCCGGGGGACATGCCCCTCACGCCGCCCCTGCCTGCCAAAAAACAAAAAGACCGCCCCGAGGGAGCGGCCTTTTCAAATCGCGGATAATGCGCTTTAGAAAGCGAAGCGCAGGCCCAGCATGAATTCGTGGTTGTAAGGACGGCTGCCCACCTTGATCTGGTCGCCGTTCAGGGAACCGCTGGCTTCGGTGTAGCCCAGGTCCACATAGCGGTAGGCGGCGTCGATGTACAGGGCGTCGTTCACGTTGTAAGCCACACCGGCGCCCACGTTCCAGGCGAAATTGGTGGTGTGTTCGTCACGGGAAACGGCGCTGCCGCCACGGTGCAGGTCGAAGCCCAGGTAGTTGAAGGACATACCGATACCGGCGCCGATGTAGGGCACGAAGGCGCTGTCGTTGCGGAAGTCATAGTACAGGTTGGCGAACAGGGTGGAGCTGTTCCAGGTGCAGTCCACGCTGCCCCAGTTGCTGCCCCAGCTCTTTTCGCTGTTGCCGCGCAGGGCGTATTCCAGTTCCACACGCAGGGGCACCAGATACTGGGGCCAGAAGTCGTAACCGGCAGCCAGAGCGCCGCCCAGGGTGAACTGGGAGTATTCGTCCACGCCGCCCATACCGGAGCGTTCGATGGTGCCGGTTTCCTGAATGGTCATCAGGAACTTGGGAGCCAGGTACATACCGGTACCTTCGGCCTTGGCCATGCCGGGCAGGACCAGAGCCACCAGCAGAGCCAGTGCAAGGATGGTGCGTTTCATTGCTCTCCTCCAAAGAGATGTTTCCTGCAAAGCAGGGCCTGTTCAGGCGGTAAAAGTTTAGACTTTCTCAAACGGGACTATAGAGATTTTCCAGCCCGCGGTCAAATGCTCTGTGCCGCAAGACGCAAAAAAAGGCGTCGCCCCAAGGACGACGCCCCTGAAATCTGCCGGAAAGCAGCCTAGAACTTGTAGCCGAAGCTCAGCATATAGATGTTGGCCACGGTGTCCTTGGAATTGCCGCCGGTGATACCGGATGCCAGACCGGGGGTACGAATACCACTTGCATCAGTGTCATCATAGTTGGTCGGATTGATCCACATATGGCAGTAGGCGAAGTCAACAGTGAAGTCATTCCACTCCACGCCGGTACCCAGGGTCAGGGCCGTACGACCGTTGGAAGGCACCATGAAGTCGGAGTGATCTTCGTTGATGACAGGGGTCTCATACCAGAAACCGGCACGCAGGCTCCACCAGTCCAGAGGCTTGTATTCCACGCTGGCATTGAAATTCCAGCCGTCGTTCCAGTTCTTGTGGCTGATGGACTGATTGCCGTTGTCCATGTAGATGTTCAGGGAGTTATAGGTAGACCAGCGGGTCCAGACAGCGCCCACTTCGAAGCTCAGGTTGTCCAGAGGCTTGTAGGCCACACCCAGAGCCAGGGAGTCGGGCAGCTGCACGGTACCGTGGGCATCACAATTTGTAAGCTCAGGAGTTTTGCCAGCAAGTTTGCCGTCATGCTTGGCATCACCATAGGCATTGACCGTGACCTGGGTCTTGTAGGCCAGCCCCACAGACCATTCGTCGTTCAGGCGGGCATGCAGGCCGAAGTGACCGCCCACGCCCCAGCCCGAGGCCTGGACTTCAATGTCCTGATCTCCCGCGCGCAAGGCAGCTATTACAGGTGAAGTCAGCTTCTGTTCGGTGGTCAGGTTGACATTCATGATCTCCAGACCGGCGGACACGGAGAGGATGTCATTGATCTTCCAGGCCAGGGTGGGCACGGCGGACACGGTCTGCAGGTTGACGCTGTACAGGTTATAACGGCCGGTCCAGTTCTGGTCATAGCTGTTGCCCAGACCAAAGCGCGAGAACACGCCCAGGCCAAGCCACAGGCTGTCGTTGAGCTGCCAGCTGGCGTAAGCGTGCGGCGCGGCCCACACAGCGGGCTTGGTGGTGGTTTCCTGCTTGCCGTGGGTCGTATCCAGCGACAAAGTCCCCATAGGGGCGATAAGCCCCATACCACCCATGACCTGGACGCCGGGCAGCTGGGTAATGCCGGCCGCGTTGTAGGCAATGGCCGACACGTCGTCGGCGCGGCCCACCATGCCGCTGGCCAGCCCCAGACCGCGTGCGCTCCACTCGGTCAGCGCAAAACCTTCAGCCATGGCGGACGACGCCACTCCCAGAACCAGGGCCACCCACAGGCCCACCACACGCAAAGCTTTCATTCTTCCTCCCTTGACCATGAAGCACCGGACAAGCTCCTTCCTCCCGGTACCGGCTCCCGCCCTGCCGTGCCCGGCCATGGCACATGCCGGACGCTCCGGCATCAGGGCCGGTCAAAGGCCGCAAAAATGCCGGGGCAGGCACCGCGGAGCTTTCCCCAGTAAAATCCCGCTTGCGGGAAAAATAAACCGGAAGATTAGAGCATATTGACAGGGTCAAGGTCAAGGAAAAGCCGCAAGCGGCTGGCGCACTGCTGCCGCAAAGCTTCATGGTACAGCACCCTGACCTCCTGCCAGCCGGCACTTTTGATGAGGCAGGAAAAACGCCTGCGGCCCCGCAGCATGGCCAGGGGCGCCGGGATAGGCCCCAGCAGGCGCACGCCCAGCTCACGGGCCCTGGTTTGCAGCAAACGGGCCAGCTCCCCCAGCGCCGCGGCACCGCCGGGATCTTCCGCAGGGAAGGAGATGCGCAGCAACGCCAGACGCACGAAAGGCGGATAACCGTGTTGTCGCCTCCGGGCCAGCTCGGCGGCATAAAAACCTTCATAATCACCGCTCTGGACATACTGCCAGCAGTAGTGATTGGTATTGCGGGTCTGGATCAGTACCCGCCCGGGTTTGTCGCCACGTCCTGCCCGGCCTGCGGACTGGACCAGCAGCTGGAAGGACCGCTCCGCAGCCCTGTAGTCCGGCAGATTGAGCCCCAGATCCCCGTCCGCCACGATGGCCAGGGTCACATCAGGGAAGTGGTGGCCCTTGGAGAGCATCTGCGTACCTACAAGGATGGGGGACTCGTGCCGGGCAAAAGCCGCCAGTATCTCTTCCATGCGTCCGGGCCGCCGGGTGCTGTCACGGTCGAGGCGCAGGACAGGCTGCCCGGCCAGCGTGGACAAATATTCTTCCAGCCTTTCGGTCCCCTCCCCCATGGGCAGGAAGTTCATGCTCCTGCACTGCGGGCAGGGACTGGGAAAGGGAACGGCATAGCCGCAGTAATGGCAAACGAGCCGCCCCCGCCCTTTATGGTAGGTCAGGGCGATGTGGCAATGCGGACAGCTGACGGTCTCCTTGCAGTCCAGGCAGTACAGCAGGGGCGCGTAGCCGCGCCGGTTGAGCAGGACAACGGCCTGCTCCCCGCGTTGCAGCACTTCGCGCAGGGCCTGCTCGCTGCGGGCAGCCAGCAGCCCTTCCCCGGCCAGGCCACTGGTATCCACCAGCTCCACCGGCGGCAAAGGCCGCCCTCCTACCCTCTCCGGCAGGCGAAGAAGATCTATCTGCCCCTGACTGGCCGCATGGAAGGTCTTGATGTCCGGCGTGGCCGAGCCCAGCACCAGCAGGCCGCGCTGCCGTGCGATGCGCGACCAGGCCAGCTCCTTGGCCTGATAGGGCAAAGACTCGTCCTGCTTGAACGAGCTGTCATGCTCTTCGTCCAGGATGACGCAGCCCAGCTGCGGTACAGGCAGGAAGAGCGCCGAACGCGTCCCCACCACGAGGCAGGGCTCCTGCCGGGTGGCCAGACGGCGGAAGATCTCCTCCCGTCGTGCCGGGGGCTGGTAGCCATGATAGAAAAACAGGGGCACATGGGGCAGGACGCAGGCCGCATCCCGACGCAGCTTGCAGGCAAGAGCCACTTCGGGAGCCAGCAGGAGGACGCTCCTGCCCTGCTCCATGCAATGCCGGATCAGCTCCAGATAGACAGCCGTCTTGCCGCTGCCGGTCACCCCAAACAGCAGGACCGATGCGGGCCGCTCCGTCTCCAGCGCAGCACGCAGGGCCTCCAGGGCCCGCTGCTGGTCTGCATTGAGCTCAAAGGCCCGGGGCGCGGGCGGAAGCAGCTCGTCAGCGGGCTCATCGGCCTCCGCGTGGCGCAAAGCCACGAAGCCGGCCTGCAGCAAAGATCGCAGGGCCGGAGCACTGCCGGCTCCCAGATTCCGAGTCAGCTGGCGACGGCTGACCTGTCCCCGTTCATGCAGATAGTCCAGTATCTCGCGCTGCCGTGCGGCCTGCGGCCGTACCGGCCAGGGAGGATCCACCCGCAGCACACAGAATTCCTCCCCGGCGGCATCCCGGCCCGGAGCGACAAGGCGGGCCTCCCCCCGACACAGAGCCACGGCCAGGGCCTGACGCAGATCCGGTTCCAGTTTCGTGACCTGCTTCACCGTACAGGAAAAATCCCTGTCCGCCGCCAGCCAGCGGATACGCAGATCCACCTGGCGCAAGCCCTGCGGCAGGACATGCCCGAACACACAGCCCGGCTCCAGTCCCTGCCGGATGGCCAGATCCCGTGCCAGCGCCCTGATCTCCTCCGAAAGCAGGGGGGCGGTCTCCAGCGGCCAGGCCACCTCCTTGCAGGTGACGCCGTCAGGAAGATCGCTGTGCTCCAGCCGCTCCATCAGGATGCCTGCCCGCAACGCACCACGGCCCAGGGGGATGGCCACGCGCAGGCCTTCCTGCCAGAACTCTTCGGGAAAGATGTCGGGCAAGGCGTACGTCAGGGTGCTGTAAGGAGCGGAAAGCAGAGCGATACGGGCAAACATGGGACCTCGTGACAAGAGGGGAATCTGTCGGGCCTGCCAGGCTGCACGGACACAGCGGCAGAAAGTTGCATCGCTCCCGCCAAAAGAGAGCTATGCATCCGAAGGATGCCGCAGCATAGACGCAGGAGACAGGCAAGGCAAGGACGTCTGATACGGCTGCCTCAAAAACGGAAAAGGGGGGCTTGCGCCCCCCCCTGAAACATCCCGGTCGGGAAAGACTAGATAGTGTCGTCAAATTATGTTTGCCCACAAAGATATGCATCTGATTTGAACGGCGGCAAGG
>NZ_JBNPKS010000009.1:0-100886 GCF_050313065.1 Desulfovibrio sp. SGI.230
TAACGCCAGTCCATACGGTCATAGGGAGAGACCGTTCCCCAGAACGTTTCATCCATGTAACGCCACTGCAATGCGCCGATGTTGCGCTGCGGCATGATGCCTGCAGCAGGGACAGCCGCGGTCTCGACCATGAAGGCTTCACGGGCACGCTGCTCGAACGCGGCGATATAGTCGGCGCGCCCCAGAGGCAGGGCCGTGATGGAGGTGATGTCCTCGGGCAGGGGCTCACGGTATTCCAGTACGATCTTGTCACTGTCGAAATTGAAGCGGTTGGCGAACATGCGCGCCAGCCAGCGACGGGGCGGCTGGCCGTCCTGCGCGAGGATGCGGGCCCCCTCGGGATCTTCCAGGGGCAGGAAGGCGTCACGCTTTTCGCTGGTGACATAGGTGCAGGCCTGGAAGCCCACGCCGCCGATGGTCTCCACCCCTTCGTTGATGCTGAACGGATGGCGCATGATGCCGTCCCAGTACCAGCCGTTGGGGACTTCGCCGTGAGCCACGATGGCCAGAGGCGACGCGCCGTCGCCCTTGCCGTAGACCGTGACCCAGCTGTCCACCAAAAGCCCTCCCATGGCGCCGGAACTGGTCA
This sequence comes from Desulfovibrio sp. SGI.230, assembly GCF_050313065.1. NCBI lineage: Bacteria > Pseudomonadati > Thermodesulfobacteriota > Desulfovibrionia > Desulfovibrionales > Desulfovibrionaceae > Desulfovibrio > Desulfovibrio sp. SGI.230. Next base: position 590 of record NZ_JBNPKS010000009.1, read on the forward strand.
GGCGCGAGGCACCCGTCATGCTGCCCATCAGGGGCAGGTCACGGGCTTTGAGGGCAAGAGCGGGCTGGGAAGACGAAACATAGGTATCGCCCACCAGACCGCGCTGCTGCCCGGCCACACAGCCGGCCAGCATGATGACCAGACAAAGGATACTTGCCATTTTCATATTCATGATAGCCTCCTCCTGCCGCAAGGGCAGGCAAACCTGCGGGCATGCCCGCAGTCAAAAGCCGCCGGGCGTTCCGGCTACAGGCCTTTTTTCTTCAACTTTTCGATGAGGGTCGTCCGCTTGATGCCCAAAAGCTCCGCAGCCTGGTTCTTCACTCCGTCGGTCCGCTGCAGGGCCTCTTCGATCAGGTGCATCTCCACGGCATCCAGGAATTCTTTCAGTCCCATCCCCCGGGCCTCCAGAGTCTGGAGATCCGGCCAGACGAAACCAGAGGAAGGACTGGAGGCAGCCGCAGCGGGCTCCCCGTTCCCGGCACCGGAAAGGACGTCAGCCTCAGGGGCATATTCCTCCACTTCCGGCAACAAGGCAATATCCCCCACGCTCTGGAGCAGACGCGCCGGCAGATCCTCCGGGGCCACGACATGCCCGTCGACCAGCACGCTCAGGCGCTCCATGACGTTTTCCAGTTCGCGGACATTGCCAGGCCAGGCATAGGCCAGAAGGACGCGCTGCACGACGGGCGAAAGCTCCAGCGGGGGCCTTTCCTTCTTGCGGCAGAAGCGGCCCAGGAAATGCCGGGCCAGCAGCAGGACGTCCTGCCCCCGTTCGCGCAGGGGCGGCAGATGGATGGGGATGACGTTGAGGCGGTAATAAAGATCTTCGCGGAAGGTGCCCGCGGCCACGGCGGCTTCCAGATCCCGGTTGGTGGCCGCCACGATGCGCACGTCCACCTTGCGGCAGCCCGTGCCGCCCACGCGTTCTATTTCCTTTTCCTGCAGCACGCGCAGGATCTTGACCTGCAGGCCGGGCTCCATCTCGCCTATCTCGTCCAGGAAGATGGTGCCCCCGTCCGCCAGTTCGAAACGGCCGGGGCGGGAACGCAGGGCGTGCGTGAAGGCTCCCTTTTCATGGCCGAAAAGTTCGCTTTCCAGAAGATCACGGGGGATGGCGCCGCAGTTGACGGGCACGAAGGGTCTGTCAGCCCTGGGGCTGGCAGCATGCAGGGCCCGCACCAGCAATTCCTTGCCTGTTCCCGATTCCCCGGTTACAAGCACAGTGCTGTCCGTGGGCGCCACTTTGCCCAGGATCTTGAACACACCGGCCAGGCTGGCGCTTTGCCCGATGATTCCGTTGCTCTTGAGCTCCATGCATATTCTCCACGTTCATGGCCTTTACACTGTCAATACACTGACAGGCCATCAATTTCCAGTAAAAAAACAGGGATGCATCTTCCCTTCCGCGCGACCGTCATGAAAGATTCCTCCGCCGCTGCCCGGCCTTACCGTTGCCCCGATCTTCCTTCCGCTCCTGTGGATGCCGTCCGTGCGGAACTTGCCGGCGCCCTGGAACACGGCAATGCCGTCCTGAGCGCCCCTCCCGGCGCCGGGAAAAGCAGCCGCGTGCCCCTGTGGCTGCTGGAGGCCCCTTGGCTGGAGGGCAGGAAGATCCTGCTGCTGGAGCCGCGCCGGGTGGCTGCCCGGGCCCTGGCGCGTTACGCCGCCCGCCTGCTGGGCGAGGACGTGGGCCAGACCGTGGGCTACCGCATGCGGCAGGAAAGCGCCGTCTCGGCCCGGACCCGGCTGGAGATCATCACCGAAGGGGTGCTGACCCGCCGCCTCCTGGCCGATCCCGAGCTCTCCGGCGTGGGCTGCGTCATCTTCGACGAATTCCACGAGCGTTCCCTGCATGCCGACATGGGGCTGGCCCTCTGTCTGGAGAGCCGGGCCGTGCTCCGGCCCGACCTGCGCCTACTGGTCATGTCCGCCACGCTGGACAGCCACAAGGTGGCCGCCCTGCTGGAGGATGCGCCGGTCATCGCCTGCGAGGGCCGCCAGTTCCCCGTGGAGGAGCGCTATCTGCCGCTGCCGCCCGCCGCGGCCCACAGCGGCCCCCAGGCCCTGTGGCCGCACATGGCCGATGTCATCGCGGCCCTCATGCGTCAGGAATCCGGCAGCCTGCTGGCCTTCCTGCCCGGAACGGGCGAGATCCGCCGTGTGGCCGAGCTGCTGGAAGGACGCCTGCCCGCCGATACCCGCCTCTACCCTCTTTACGGGATGCTGAGTCCGCAGGAACAGGATGCGGCCATCGCCCCGGCGGCCGCAGGCGAGCGCAAGGTCGTCCTGGCCACGGCCATCGCCGAGACCTCCCTGACCATCGAAGGCATCCGTCTGGTGGTGGATGCGGGCCTTTCCCGCGAGAGCCGTTTCGATCCGGCCAGCGGTCTTTCCCGCCTGGAGACCGTGCGCGTCTCGCTGGCCGGGGCCCGGCAGCGGGCCGGTCGCGCCGGGCGTCTGGAGCCCGGCATCTGCTGCCGCCTGTGGCAGCAGGCCGAAGAGCACGGCTTCCGTCCCCAGCAGCGGCCGGAGATCCTGGATGCGGACCTTGCGCCGTTCTGCCTGCAACTGGCCGTCTGGGGCGCACGCAGGCCCGAAGACCTGCCCTGGCTGGACCTGCCTCCCAAGGCCCATCTGGCCGTGGCCCGGGAACAGCTGGCCGGGCTGGGAGCCATTGAGCCCGGCACGGAGGAACTGCTGCCCACGCCCCTGGGCCGGCAGCTGGTAAAACTGCCCCTGCCGCCCCGGCTGTCCTGTCTGCTGCTGCGTGCCCGGGAACACGGATACGGCGCTCTGGCCGCCTGTGTGGCTTCCCTGCTGGATGAGCGCGATCCTCTGCCGCTGGCGGACGCCTCGCTGGCGCTGCGCCTGGACCGCTTCTGCGCGCCCGGCGACGGCCACGGAGCTTTCCGCCGTCTGCGCCAGTGGGCGGAACGTATGGCACGACTGGCGGACATCCCCACCGGCAACGGTTCCGATGCCTCCGGGGCTTCCCTGCTGCGCACGGCACGGCAACAGCTGCCCCATCTGGGCGAGGTCGTTGCCCTGGCCTATCCCGAGCGGGTGGCCCTGCGCAGCGGCGAGAACAACGGCATGGCCCAGTACCTCATGCGCAACGGCAAGGCTGCCGTCCTGCCCCTGACGGACAGTCTGGCCCGGCAGGACATGCTGGCCGTGGCTGCCGTGGATGCAGGCACGCGCGGCCGCATCCGTCTGGCCGCAGCGCTGGAGCAGGACGTGCTGGAAAAACTTTTCCGGTCAGAGATCACCGAAAGCGAAGACCTGAACGTCAGCCCGGAAGGCCAGGTCAATGCCCGCCGCCGTCGCCGTCTGGGGGCCCTGCTGCTGGACGATGCCCCGCTGCCCCGTCCCGATGGCGACGCCTGCGCTCTGGCCCTGTGTGCCTTCATCCGCGACCAGGGGCTGCGTGTCCTGCCCTGGGACGAGCCCGCGCGCCAATGGCTGGCCCGTGTGCGCCTGCTGCGCCAGACATGGGGCAATCCCTGGCCCGACCTCTCCGATACCTGGCTGCTGGACGAGCTGGAAAACTGGCTGGCGCCCCATCTGGGCACCTGCACCGACCTGCGCCAGCTCTCCGCTGCCCGGCTGGCCGATGCCCTGCGCTGTCTGCTGCCCTACCCACTGCCGCGACGACTCGAACAGCTGGCCCCCGCACAATGGCAGGCCCCTTCCGGCAGATCGCATCCCATCGTGTATGATGCCGAAGGCGGCCCCTTCGTGGCCGCCAAGCTGCAGGAATTCTTCGGCTGCGAGGATACGCCCCATATCGCCGACGGGCGCGTGCCGCTGACCCTGCATCTGCTCTCGCCCGCCGGGCGCCCCCTGCAGATCACGCGTGACCTCGGCCACTTCTGGCGCAACGGCTACCCGCAGGTGCGTGCGGAGATGCGCGGCCGCTATCCGCGCCATCCCTGGCCCGATGACCCGCTGGCCGCCCAGGCCACGGCCCGCACCAACCGCCAGCTGGCCCGAGGCAAATAGGTCGTTTGTTTGGGGAGGGGGAACCCCTTTGGCTGGCGCACAAAGGGGTTCCCCCTCCCCAAGCCCCACCCCTTCCCCAAACGCGCGTTATTCAGGAAGATGGAGGCTGCGGATGCGCAACGGTCTCCCTTCGCTCACAGTCCCCCGGCACACCACAAAAACGACAATAAAAAAGCTAGGGCCGCAAGCCGCCTACGGTGCAAAAAAACGGCTGGTCGTATGGCCGCGAACACGCCTCCGCGCGTCCGGAAAAATATCTACTTGAAAACGCGTCCTGCCCCACTGCAGGGAAAAAACGAAGGCTCCGCCAAGAGTACGGCAAAAGGCAAAGAGCCCAGCTCATCGCCCTTCCCGGGCAACTTCCAGCTTTCCCCCGGCCATACTCCGGCTACACCGCCTCTGACGCAAACATCCTTTCAAAGGATCTCCCCGCGTCCATCTCCCCATACATCGGGGGACCGGCAGCAAAGGCTGCCCGCCGCATCACGCGTCACTGTCAAAAGACCATACGAGCGGTTTTTGGGGGATGGGGGAGTTTGAGGGGGAAGGGCCCTTTTTTCCGCCAGAAAAAGGGCCCTTCCCCCTCAAAACCATCTATCCACTCCCCCGACTCACCACAGTGAGCGTACGAAATCGCGTATGCGTTCTTCGCTGTAATAGTCCCTGCCGGGCTGGGCAAAGCCCACATGCCCGCCGTGCGAGGCCACTTCCAGATGCAGGGTCCTGCTTTTGGCCGCCATATCCACGGGATAGCAGGAAGGCGAGCAGAAGGGGTCGTCCTTGGCCAGCAGCATATAGAGCGGCACACGGATGGACGGCAGCCAGGGCAGCGAGCTGTTCTCGCGCCAGTAATCCTGGGCGCTGGCATAGCCGTAGAGGGGCGCGGTGAAGCGGCCGTCGAATTCCGCGAAGGTACGGAACTTCTCGATGCCCTCCACCGAAGGGTAATTGGGGAACCGGGCCGCTTTTTCACGAACCTTGGGACACATGGTCCGCAGGAAATAGCGCAAATAGATGCGGCAGCCGGGCCCGTCCATGACTTTGGCCGCGCCCACCAGATCGCAGGGCACGGAGACGACCGTCGCCGCACGCACCAGCGGCGAGACCTGCTCCCTGGCCAGATACATGCAGGTCTGGTTGCCGCCCATGCTGAACCCGGCCAGCAGGATGGGCAGATCCCACTGCTCGGCGTAACGCACTACCGTGGCCAGATCGACCGTCACGCCCATATGGTACAGGCGGTCGGTCCGGTTGGGCTCGCCGGAGCAGCCGCGCATGTTCCAGGCCAGCACCCGGAAACCTTCTTCCAGCAGCACGCGCGCTAGTCCCAGGATGTACCGGCGGCGGCTGTGGCCTTCCAGACCGTGCGACAGGATGGCCACCCCGCGTTCCGGCAGGCCCGGCGGGGGCGTGTAGACATCCACATCCAGAAAATCCCCGTCCGGCGTATCCAGACGTACCCTTCGGCAGCGGGCGGCCTGTGCCGCATCGGGAAAGTCCAGACGGCGGCATTTGGCGGACCAGATGGTGTTGACATGGGCATTGCGCAGCCAGAGCGGCGCGCGGTAGCGGCTGGGCAGTATTGGCATGACGGCAGGCCTCGTGTAAGAACGGTGGGATGCAAGCAAACTTTCATCCTAGACCTGTCAGAAAGGCCCTGTCAAACGCCGCTCCCCGGAAAACGGACGTCCTCATCCTGGGGGCAGGTGCGGCGGGCCTTATGTGCGCCCGCGAAGCCTCGGCCCACGGCCTGGACGTGGCCCTGCTGGAACGTGCCCCCTCCCCCGGCCGCAAGCTGTGCATCAGCGGCGGCGGCAAGGCCAACTTCACCAACCGCCGTCTGGCGGCCCATCACTATGCCTGCGCCGATCCTTCCTTCTGCGAGCCTGCACTGGATGCCTTCACCCCGCAGGACATGGAGCGCCTGGTGCATGGTTGGGGCCTGACCGTGGAAGAACGCGCCCACGGCCAGCTGTTCCTGACTGTCCCGGCCAAACGTTTGCTGGATGCCCTGGTGCAGGATTGCCGCCGTCAGGGCTGTGCCCTCCACTGCCAGACCGACGTGCATGACGTGGTGCCCCTGCCCGATGGTGCGGGCTTCGAGGTCGGCACCTCGCAGGGCCTCTGGCGCTGCCGCCGCCTGGTGCTGGCCCTGGGCAGTCCCGCCTGGCCGCAATGCGGAGCCACGGGCAGCGGGTTCCGGCTGGCCCAGGCACTGGGGCACCGCCTTGTGGAGCATGCTCCGGCGCTGGCCCCCTTCCGCATGGCCCCCGGCTGGCTGGACGACAATCTGGCGGGCATCAGCCTGCCGGTGCGCATCGGCCTGCCGCAGGCCGGACTTTCCCCTTCGCTGGCCGCGGATCCCGTCTGGCAGGACGACCTGCTCTTCACCCACGACGGCATCAGCGGCCCGGCCAGCCTCAAGGCCTCCCTGTTCTGGCGGCCGGGACAGGAGGTTGCCCTGGACTTTTTGCCCGGCAGCGATCTGGCCGCCCTGCTGGACGGCCCCGGCCAGGGCAAGCAGACCCCGCGCGGACTGCTGCGCCGCCTGCTGCCCCAGCGTCTGGTGGACGCCCTGCTGCCGCCGGAGACTGCGGGCCGAAAGATAGCCGAACTTTCCCGCGCCGCCCGGCAGCAGATCTGTGCCCGCATCCATGATTTCCGTACCGTCCCCGCCGGTCTGGCCGGGCTGAAAAAAGCCGAGGCCTGCCGCGGCGGTGTGGACACCCGGCAGGTGGATCCCTACAGCCTGCAAAGCACGGTGCGGGAAAACCTCTGGATCGTGGGCGAGTTGCTGGATGTCACCGGCCTGCTGGGCGGGTACAACCTGCACTGGGCCTGGGCCAGCGGCATGGCCGCCGGGCGGGCCCTGGCCCTGTTCGCGGGTAAGTAGGCATTTTTCTTTTTTATGGGGAAAGGGGCGCTTTGGAAAAAGCGCCCCTTTTTCTGCGCACCATGCCGTAAAACCTTTCTTTGGCGGGATGCGGCTCCTCATCGCCGACGAACGGCGATGGTGGAATGACAGCATCGTGCCGCATCCGGCCGGATCTGCCGGCATCGCCAAAAACAGGCAACTAATTGCAAAGATCGTTTCTTTCTTCCTTCGTGTGCTCTGCCTATACAGGGATCACAGCCAGATGCTGACGGAGGTACGTCATGAATACGATCACGAGAGAAAACCAGCTTGCCCGCCGCCGCTTCCTTGCCGGTGGCCTGGCCGCCGGAGCGGCCGCCCTTCTGTCCTCCTCCCTGCACGGCATGGCCCATGCCGCGGCACTGTCCTCCCCATCCGCCACAAAAAACAGGCAGCAGCCCCACTCCCTGCCGCAACGCCGTCTCGGCTCCTTGCAGGTCTCTGCCATCGGTCTCGGCTGTCTGCCCATGGTAGGTTACTATGGCGGCACCTATGCCAAAAAGGACATGATCGCCCTGATCCGGCGGGCATACGACAACGGCGTGACCTTTTTCGATACGGCCGAGGTCTACGGCCCCTACACCAGTGAGGAATGGGTCGGCGAAGCCCTGGCCCCGGTGCGCGACAAGGTCGTCATCGCCACCAAATTCGGCTTTGGCGTCGAAGAAGGCCGGCCCACGGCCCTCAACAGCCGTCCCGACCACATCCGGCGGGCCGTGGAAGGTTCCCTGCGGCGCCTGCGCACCGACCACATCGACCTGCTCTACCAGCATCGTGTGGATCCCAAGGTCCCCATGGAAGACGTGGCCGGAACGGTGAAAGACCTCATCCGGGAAGGCAAGGTCCTTCACTTCGGTCTGTCCGAGGCCAGCGCGGCCTCCATCCGGCGGGCCCATGCCGTCCAGCCCGTCAGCGCCGTGCAGAGCGAATACTCCCTTCTGTGGCGCGAACCGGAGACCAAGATCTTCCCCACCCTGCGGGAACTGGGCATCGGCCTTGTCCCTTACTGCCCTCTGGGACGGGGTTTCCTGACCGGCGCCATCGACGAGAACAGCCGCTTCACCACAGGGCGCCTGTCCACCCTGCCGCAGTTCACTCCGGAGGCCCTGAAGCACAACATGCCCCTGCCCCGCCTGATCCGTAGCTGGGCCGAGCGCAAGCATTGCACCATGTCCCAGTTCGCCATCGCCTGGCTCCTGGCCCAGGCCCCCTGGATCGCTCCCATCCCCGGCACGACCAATCCGGCCCATCTCGACGACTTTCTCGGCGGTGCCGCCGTGAGCCTGACGCCTGAGGAGCTGGAAGAATTCGAACGGGAATACGGCGGGATCACCCTCATGGGGCATCGTGCGGACGCCTTTACGGAAAGCCAGATCGACAAATAAGCCCGGAGGGATGTTCCCGTTGCGGCGGACCTGCATGGCAGAGCGGGAGGAACAATAAGCAAGCACACGGGGCAGGCAGGCATGCTCGTCCAGCGCGCGGAGCATTAGCACCGTGCGGGACGCCCTTCTGCCGCACGGCCCGCTGTCATCTGGCACCCAAACTGTCCGCCAACTGAACCGCCAGGAGCATGTTCTTTCCTGCTCCTGCTGTACGGCTTCCGCCACCGCTGAACCCATAACGCAAAAAGAGCCCCCGCATCAGGCAGGGGCTCTTTTTTATCGCATGTGTCGGGCAGACGGTTAGCCGCCCAGATAGGCTTCGCGCACGCTGGCGTCGGCCAGCAGATTGGCGGCCGTGTCCTCCATGGCCACGTTGCCCACTTCCAGCACATAGCCGCGCGAGGCCAGCTTGAGAGCCGCACGGGCGTTCTGCTCCACCAGGAGCACGGTGACGCCCTTCTGGTTGATGGCGCGCACGGTCTCGAAGATGGAACGCACCAAAAGCGGCGCCAGGCCCAGCGAGGGTTCGTCCAGCAGAAGCAGGCGCGGCTCGGCCATGAGGGCGCGACCGATGGCCAGCATCTGCTGCTCGCCGCCCGAAAGCGTGCCCGCCAGCTGCTGCTTGCGCTCGAACAGGCGCGGGAACAGTTCGAAGATCCACTCCAGGGTCCGCTCGCTGCGTTCCTTGTCGCGGATGCAGAAGGCCCCCAGGCGCAGGTTCTCCAGCACGCTCATGGTGCCGAAGACCCGGCGGCCTTCGGGCGACTGGGCGATGCCCAGGTTCACCACTTCGTGGCTGGGGTATTTGAGCAGGGGCTTGCCGTCAAAGATGATCTCCCCTTCGCAGGGCCGCACAAGACCGCTGATGGACAGCAGGGTCGTGCTCTTACCCGCGCCGTTGGCGCCCAGGATGGTCACGATCTCCCCTTCGTCCACGTGCAGGTCGATACCGTGCAGCACTTCCACGCTGCCGTAACGGACATGTATGTTGGATAGCGTCAGCAGTGCCATATTACCACGTCTCGGAATCGTCGGAACCCAGATAGGCCTCGATGACCGCAGGATGGTTGCGGACATGGTCGGGCGTGCCCTGGGCGATGAGGGTGCCGTTTTCCAGCACCACAAGGTGTTCACAGATCTGCATGACCAGGCGCATGTCGTGCTCGATGAGCAGCACGGTGATGCCACGGTCACGGATGGCCGCGATGGTATCCACCAGGGCCACGGTCTCCTGGTCGTTCATGCCGCCCGCGGGCTCGTCCAGGATCAGCAGCCGGGGGTCGGAGGCCAGGGCGCGGGCGATCTCCAACAGGCGCTGGTTGCCGTAGGAAAGACTGCTGGCGGCCTCGGCGTAATGATCGGCCAGGCCCACGAACTCCAGTTCTTCCATGCAGCGTTCCACAGCGGCCTTTTCCTCGCGGCGCTGCCAGGGCGTGTGCAGCATGGAGGACAAAAAGCCGGATTTCAGGCGGCAGTGACGGCCCGCCAGCACGTTCTCCAGCGCGGGCAGCTTGCCGAACAGACGGATGCTCTGGAAGGTGCGGGCAATGCCCATCTCCACGATATTGTGCGGGCGCTTGCCGGTGATGTCCTGGCCGCCGAAGGTGATGCGGCCGTGTTCGGGCTTGTAGTTGCCCGTGATGCAGTTGAAGACCGTGGTCTTGCCCGCCCCGTTGGGACCGATGAGGCCCACCACGCTGCCCTGCTCCACCGAGAAGGACAGCTCGTTGATGGCGATCAGGCCACCGAAGATCTTGCTGATCTCATGCAGTTGCAGCAGGCTCATGCGCGGCCTCCTTCCTTCTCGGCAGTGCGGGCATCGTCCGCCAGGCGGACCGCGTTGCCGTCAGCGGCGGCACAGGCACGGGCCTTGATGGCCTCCAGCAACGCCGCCACGCCGTAACGGCGGCTCTTGGGCGGCATGAGGCCCTGGGGACGCCAGATCATCATCAGCATCATGGCCAGACCGAAGATGAGCATGCGCGCACCGGAGAACTCGCGCAGCAACTCGGGCAGGCCGATGAATAGGAAGGCGCTCACCAGCACGCCCAGCTGGCTGCCGCCCGAGAGGATGACCACGGCGAAGATGATGACGGATTCCATGAAGTTGAAGGATTCCGGCGCGATGGTGGTCATCTTGGCGGCATAGAGGGTGCCGGCCATACCGGCCCAGAACGCGCCCAGCACGAAGGCCATGAGCTTGTAGTGGGTCACGTTGATGCCGCAGCCTTCGGCGGCCACGTCATCTTCCTTGATGCAGTTGAGGGCGCGGCCGATGCGCGAACGCCACAGGCCGTAGAACAGCAGCAGGCTGACGCCCACCATGCCCCAGACCAGATAATAGAAATGCAGGGGCTTGAAGATGCGGAAACCGAAGAACACGGGACGGCTGATGCCGAAGATGCCGTTGGAACCGCCGGTCAGACCGCCCACGTCGTTGATGAGCGCGATGCGCACGATCTCCACGATACCGATGGTCACGATGAGCAGATAGTCACCACGCAGGTGGATGATGGGCCGCGCCACCACAAGGGCGAACAGGGCCGCCGCACAGCCTGCCACCGGCATGGTCAGGAAGATGGGCCAGTGGTACATGGTGTTCAGGATGGCCGTGCTGTACGCCCCTACGGCAAAGAAGGCGGCATGCCCCATATGGAAGATGCCGGCCTGTCCCAGGATGACGTTGAGCGAAAGGGCCAGCAGGGCATACAGGCCGATGCTGACGCACACGTCCGTCCAGTAGGGATTGGTGAACAGCGGCAGGACCAGCAGGGCCGCCGCCAGCGCGACGATGACGATGGTGCGGTTCATAGCTTGTCGGCCGTCCTTTCGCCCAGGATGCCCGTGGGACGGATGATCAGGATGAGGATCAGCACCGTGAAGGCGATGGCATCCTTCCAGGCGATGGCGATGTAGCCGGCGGCCAGGGCTTCGATGACGCCCAGCAGCAGGCCGCCGATCATGGCGCCGGGGATGTTGCCGATACCGCCCAGGATGGCGGCGGTGAAGGCCTTGAGGCCGTAGGACCAGCCCATGGTGAAGTCGATCTGGCCGTAGTAGATGCCCACCATGAGGCCGGCTGCGCCGCCCAGGCCGGGACCGATGAAGAAGACCAGGGAGATGATGCGGTCCACGTTGATGCCCATGAGGCGGGCAGCGCCCTGGTCGATGGCCACGGCACGCACGGCCGCGCCGATACGGGTGCGCTGGATGAAGGCCCACAGGGCCAGCATCAGGATAACGCTGGCCGCGATGACCATCAGGCGCACGCCGGGGACGGCGATGCCGAAGAGGTCAACGGTGAAGTCCGGTCGCAGCCAGTCGGGATAAACGTAGAAGCGCGCGCCGTAGACCAGCATGACGGCGTTCTGGAAAAAGATGGAAGCGCCCAGGGCGGACACCACGGCCGAAAGGCGCCCGGCCTTGCGCAGGGGGCGATAGGCGGCGCGCTCCAGCAGGCAGCCGATGATGGCCACCATGATGCCCACCATGATGAAGACCGCCAGCACGGCCACCACCGGCGGCAGCACGCCCGCCAGGTTGCAGCTCACCAGCAGGGTCAGGCCCAGATAGGCGCCGATGGTGAACAGGTCGCCATGCGCGAAGTTGATGAGCTTGAGCACGCCATAGACCATGGTGTAGCCCAGGGCCACCAGCGCGTAGATGCCGCCCACGGCAAGGCCGTTCAAAAGTTGTTGAAAAAACTGTTCCATGTCTCGGTCATGCGCCCCACGGCGCAGTTTGCGGGGCGGCGTTCACTGCCCGCCGCCCCGCTTCGGATGACTTTTCTATCGAGCCTGGAGCTCGAACTTGCCTGCGTTGTTCACCTTGTAGATGCGGTAGAAATCACCCACACGGTCGCCCTTTTCGTCAAAGCCCATCTTGCCGGACAGGGTGGGCAGTTCCTTGAGCTGCTTGAGCCATTCGGCAATCTTTTCGGGATCGTCGTTGCCCTTGGCGATGGCGGCCTCGAGCACCTTGTAGGCGTCACCGGCCAGCACGGCCCACACGGAGACGGGCACGGTCTTGTAACGGTCCTTGAAGGCCTTCAGGAAATTCTTGGCTTCGTCGGTATCCATGTCCTGGGGCAGCGGCGGGCTCACGAAGAAGTAACCGGCAGCGGCTTCGGGACCGGCGATCTTGACCAGGTCCTGATGGTTGGCGGCGTCACCGCCCATCATGGGCACATCCCAGCCCATTTCCTTCTTCTGGCGCAGCAGCATGCCCGTTTCGGGGTAGTAGCCGGTGAAGAAGATCAGGTCGGGGTTGGCGGCCTTCAGCTTGGTCAGGATGGCGGTGTAGTCACGTTCGCCGGGGGTCAGGGCATCGTAGAAGATGATCTTCACACCGGCTTTTTCCAGAGCCGCCTGGCTTTCTTCGGCCAGGCCCTTGGCATAGGAGGAGTTGTCGTGCAGCAGGGCCACCTTCTTGTAACCGGCCTTGATGATGGCGGCGGCAGCGGCCTTGCCCTGGGCGTCGTCACGCGGACAGGTGCGGAAGAAGAGCGGCAGGCCCTTTTCGGTCAGGCGCACGCTGGTGGAGCCGGTACCGATCTGCACCAGCTCGGATTCGGCCAGGATGTTCTGGGTGGCTTCGGTCACGGCGGAGCCGTAGGTGCCGATGACGGCCACCACACCGGCGGAAGCCAGCTTCTGGGCCGCCAGGGCAGCGGTGCGCGGGTCACCGGCGTCGTCTTCCACCACCAGTTCCACCTTGCTGCCGTTGATGCCGCCCTTGGCATTGGTTTCATCCACGAGCAGGCTCACGATATTTTTCATGTCCTGCCCTTCGGAGGCCCATTTGCCCGTCAACGGACACATCAGACCGATCTTGATGTCGCCCGCCAGAACCAGCGAAGGCACAAGCAAGGCTACCACTCCCAGCAAAAGCCCGAGCTTTTTCATAAGGTACTCTCCCAAAGGTACGAGTTGTTGCAAGCGGACAGCATATCCCAAAACGTACAAAAGAAAAAGCCCTTTCCTCTTTCCCCGTCCGGGGCGGAAAGGGCCTTCCACGACAGTTGCAACGATGGAAAAAAAAGGACTTTTTTGCCCCTCCCGGCATCAGGGATGCGGGGGACGGGCGGAAAAACATCTGTTTATTGTGCGGCCACCGTGGCCATGGCCACCAGGGTATCCGTGGTGATGCTGTCGAAACGGTGCAGGGCCACCGTGGTGTCCGCACCGGCCTTGATGGCCATCTCAAGCTCCAGCGCGACCGCCGCCAGCGCCTTGCCGCCCAGTTCGGCGGCAGCTTCACGCGTGGCATGGACCATGGCGCGGGCTTCTTCCTGCTGACCGTTCTTCAGCGCTACCGAGACCCTGACGGGGGTGTCCCGTTCCGTCTCGATGAAGTTTCGCAGCAGCTTCACATAGAGCCCGCGCGTGGTATCCACGCGCGCCATGGCTTCCTTCCAGTCAAGGATTGCTTCGCTCATAACCTTTCCCGTTATTGCTCGTTCTGATGATTCGGTGAATATGAAGGACAACTGTCGTGGAAGGCCGGAGACATACCGGCCGAAATAGCATGGGATCAGATGGAGAGGCTTTCAGGCAGCACACTGAAAACGGCCCTGCTCCCGGGTTCGAGACGCCCGTATCCGGCAAGGCCCAGTGCGGCGGCCCCGTTCACAGTGAGGCACCGTATCAGGGCCTGCGGGGCAACGTCCAGCCTTTCGCGCAAAAAAACAGCTTCCTGACGCACATCCAGATCCGTGTTGGAGCTGAGGCCGTCCGTGCCCAGACAGCACAGCAGGCCGGACTCCAGCAGCGCGGCCACGGGCGCCGTGCCCACGGCCAGATATTCGTTGGAACGGGGGCACAGGCACAGGGCGCTGCCGCTGGCGGCCAGGGCCGTCACTTCGGCGGGCTCCAGCTGCACGCCGTGCACGGCCAGCGTGCCCGGGCCCAGCAGATCGAGACGCCGGGCATAGGCCACAGGCCGCAGATGCGGCACGGCCCACTCTTCCGGCAGCACCATGCCCCGGTAGCAGTCCCACAGGGGGCCCTCGCCGTCAAGCAGCAGGCGCGTCTCGTCCTCGGATTCCGCCAGATGCAGGGCGAAGGGACGCCCCTTCAGCCGACACCACTGCCGCGCATCCTGCAACACGCGGGCATCCGTGGAATACAGGGCGTGCCCGGCCGGAGCACAGCGCCCGGCCACTTCCGGCCGGCCTTCCAGCAGGGCACGGCAGCGCGGCGGCCAGGGACGCCCGTCGTCGATGAAGGGGGCCTGGCCGCCGAACCATTCGCAAAAATGGGTCACGCCCATGCCTTCCGCCCGCACGGCGGCATCCACCGCCAGCAGGCCGTCCCCGGCATAATCGCCCACATGGGCCGTGCCCGCCGCGGCCATGTCCCGGCAGGCCCCGATCAGGGCCGTGCCGTCATGCTCTTCGCGCAACAGGGCGATGAGGCTGCGCAGCCAGGCCGTGAAGCCCGCGCCGAACAACGTCCGGCCCGCCGTATGCGACAATTGCAGATGGCAGTGGGCATTGATGCTGCCGGGCATCAGGGTCACGTCGCCCATGTCCGTCACCGGGGTCCCGACAGGCACGCGCACGCTCTTCCAGGGCAGCACGTCCAGGACGCGGCCGCCGCGTACCAGCAGCGCCGCATTGTCCAGGCCCTTGAGGGGACGGAAAAGGTCGCGGCCCGTGGCGGGGCGCTCCCCGAGCATATCCAGGATGGTCCGGGCGCGGATGATGCGGAGCCGGTCGTCATGTTCTTGCAGCATAGGGCATCAATTCCGGCGCGAGAATTGTCCGCCGGACACGTAAAAGGTGTTTTCCACCACGAACAGGGCCTTGGGGTCCACCATGAAGACCAGGTTCTCCAGACGCTTGAGGGCCACGTTGTTGGTGACGGTGAGCAGGATCTCCCTGTCGCCGCCGGAATAGGCGCCCTTGCCCCGGATCAGGGTCACGCCGAAGCGCTCGCTGGCCAGGATGGCCTCGCTGACCTCCTCGCCCTTCTTGGAAATGATCATCACCAGCTTGCGGTGGTTGAACAGGCCCACCACATACTCCAGCGTATTGGCCGAGATGAACATCATGATGGTGGACGCGATGATGATGTCCAGCGACAGGCTGAACGCGCCCACCAGGAAGATGCAGATGTTGACCGCAAAGCTGAACTGCCCGATGGGGATGTTCCAGCGCTGTTTCAAGGCCACGGCGATGATGTCCGTACCGCCGCCGCTGCCGAGGGTGCGCAGCATCATGCCCACGCCGGTGCCGTGCAGCACCCCGGCCACCACGGCGGCGTAGACCTCGTTGTTGATGGGGATCTGGAAGTCCACGAACATGCCGAAGATGGTGGTGCAGATGGTGCCGTAGGCCGTATAGAGCAAGAAGCGGCGCCCCACGAAGAACCAGCCCCAGACCCAGATGGGGATGGAGAGCACCAGATACCAGATCAGGGGCGTCAGCAGGCCGGTATTGTAGAACACCAGCAGGGCCATGCCCAGGACACCGCCCGCCAGCATGGCGTGCGAAGCCACGACGCTCTTGACGCATACGGTGACGAAAAAGGCGCCGATGGTCAGCCAGAGCAGGTTCCACCAGACGGACTCAGCGAGCCTGTTATTGTATGTTTTCAGCTTCATGGGTCTCCCGATTCGAAATGGTTACGGTGGAAGGCCGCGTGCCAGCCTTGAAACAGGGCCGGACAGGCCCGTTCCGTCCAAGGCCGCCGCGCTCCGCAAAAGAGCACGACGGCCTCGGCAGGGACGCGAGGCCCCGAAACGGTGACGGTCCCGGTCCGCCCGGGGATGATCCTAGAACAGGCCCACCAGCATGCGCAGGGCCACGATGATGAGGAAGACGGCAAAGCCCTTCTTGAGCTTGGCCGTGGGCAGGGAGTGGGAAAGCCTGGCGCCGATGGGGGCCGTCATGAAGCTGGCGGCAGCGATGCCGAAAAAGGCCATCAGGTTCACGAAGCCCACACAGCCGGCGGGCAGGCCGGGGGCATTCCAGCCGCCCACGATATAGCCCAGCGTACCGGCCACGGCGATGGGGAAGCCGATGGCGGCCGAGGTGCCCACGGCGTGATGCAGGGGCACGTTGCAGAAGCTCATGAACGGCACGGAGAGCGTCCCGCCGCCGATGCCCACGAAACTGGAGATGAGGCCGATGACGCCGCCCACACCGGCGGTGCCCAGGGCGCCGGGCATCTCACGACTGGCCGGGGGACGGTAGTTGGACAGCATCTGCAGGGACACGAAGCCCAGGAAGCAGATGAAGAAGACCTTCAGGAACAGGGTCGGCATGTGGGTGGCCACCAGACCGCCCAGGAAGGTGCCCAGCAGGATGCCGGGCGTGATGTTGCGGAAGATGTCCCAGTGGACGGCACCGCGTTTGTGATGGGCCCGGCTGCTGGAGATGGACGTGATCATGATGCTGGCCAGCGAGGTGCCCAGGGCTATCTGCTGCACATATTCGGCCGGGATGCCCTGACTGGGAAAGACCGCCACCATCATGGGCACGATGACGATACCGCCGCCCACGCCCAGCAGACCGGCAAGCACACCGGCCACGGCGCCGCAGCACAAATAGACAAGGATTGAAACGAGCATGACGACCTTCCTCCATGGCAGCGCAGGTCGTGCCCGGAGGCGCGATCGCGGTACGAAACGGCAGAAAAAACAAAAAGGCGTGGGGCCACGGGCCCCGTCACGCCCCCGGGACAGGCACCGGACACCTGCCGCTGGTCCGGCGCAATACCTCAAGAAAGTAGACAAAGCCCCCCAAAGCGTCAACTGACTTTTTGCTTTACAAAGCGCCCGGCAGCGTCTAGGTTTGCCCCCATGAAATGTCTGGCAACGTACCGCGGTGATCTGCGCCCTGTGAACGCCGTTCGCAGGGGTTCTGCCCGGTTTTTCTTTTGTCCCGCCGTTGAGCGGGCTTTTTTTTAATCCTGCAACCCCACGACGCCATGACTACAGATACTACGTACCGCTGGCCGCACAAAGACCTGCTGGATGTCACCCAGCTCGACGCACAGGACGTGCGTCACCTGCTGAACGTGGCCGCCAGTTTCCAGGAAATCAACCTGAGACCCGTCAAAAAGGTGCCTACCCTCAAGGGCAAGACCGTGGTGCTCTTCTTCGTGGAGAACAGCACCCGCACCAAGACGTCTTTCGATGTGGCCGGCAAGCGCCTTTCCGCCGACACCTACTCCCTGGCCAAGTCCGGTTCCAGCCTCAACAAGGGCGAGAGCCTCAAGGACACGGCCCTGACCCTGCAGGCCATGGGGCCTGACGTCATCGTCATCCGTCATCCCAGCAGCGGCGCGGCCCAGTTCCTGGCCGAGCGTGTCTCCTGCGGCATCGTCAACGGCGGTGACGGCTGGCATGCCCATCCCACCCAGGCCCTGCTGGACAGCTTCGCCCTGCGGCAGGTCTGGGGCGATGCCTTTGCCGGCAAGCAGGTGCTCATCCTGGGCGACATCGCCCACAGCCGCGTGGCCCGCTCCAACGTGCACCTGCTCACCATGCTGGGCGCCAAGGTGCGCCTGTGTGCGCCGCGCACCCTGCTGCCCGCCGGTGTGGAATCCTGGCCCGTGGACGTGTACGGCGACCTCAACCAGGCCGTGCGCGACACCGACGCCGTCATGTGCCTGCGCCTGCAGCTGGAACGCCAGCAGGCAGGCCTGCTGCCCGACCTGGCCGAATATTCCCGCCGCTTCTGCCTGACCGAACGTCATCTGGAACTCACCCACCCCGGCGTGAAGGTCCTGCATCCCGGCCCCATGAACCGCGGGCTGGAGATTTCCAACGACGTGGCCGACGACCCGCGCAGCCTGGTCCTCGATCAGGTGGCGTCCGGTGTGGCCACCCGCATGGCCGTCCTCTACCTGCTGGCCACCCGTAACGATGGAGGTTGCTAAATGACCCTGTGCATCAAGAACGCCCGTCACCTGGACGCCCCCGTTGACCTGCTGGTGCGGGACGGCAAGATCGTGACCATGACCCCCGCCGGCCATCACGCCGCGCCCGAAGGCAGCCAGATCGTGGACGCCCGCGGCCTGATCCTCATGCCCAGCATGGTGGACGCCCACGTCCACCTGCGCGAGCCCGGCTTCGAATACAAGGAAGACATCAACACCGGCCTGGAGGCCGCCGCCCGCGGCGGTTTCGGTTCGGTCATGTGCATGGCCAACACCAAGCCCGTCAACGACAACGCCAGCGTCACCCGTTTCATGCTGGACCGCGCCGCCCAGACCCATCCCCACGGTCCGCGCCTCTGCCCCATCGCCGCCGCCACCGTGGGCCTGGCCGGTGAAGAGATGGCCCCCCTGCAGGAGCTCAAGGACGCCGGTTGCGTGGCCATCTCCAACGACGGCCGTCCCATGCCCGGCACCGAACTGCTGCGCCGCGTCATGGAATACGGCGCCGACCTGGGCCTGACCTTCATCGATCACTGCGAGGACAGCACCCTGGCCCGCGGCTGGGTCATGAACGAAGGTCCCCTCAGCGGCAGCCTGGGCGTCAAGGGCCAGCCCCCGGTGGGCGAGGCCGTGCAGGCCGCCCGCGACATCATGCTGGCCGAATATCTGAACCTGCCCGTGCACATCGCCCACGTCTCCAGCGCCCTGACCGTGGACATCATCGCCTGGGGCAAGGCCCGCGGCGTCAAGGTCACGGCCGAGACCTGCCCCCACTACCTGACGCTGGATGAATCCGCGCTGGACGGCTACAACACCAACGCCAAGGTCAGCCCGCCGCTGCGCCGCCCCGAAGACCGCGAGGCCCTGCGCCGGGCCATCAAGGACGGCACCATCGACATCCTGGCCACCGACCACGCCCCCCACGCCGCCCATGAAAAGGAGCGTACCCTGGACGAGGCCCCCTGCGGCTTCACCGGCATGGATCTGGCCCTGACCCTGACCTGGCAGCTGGTGCGCGAGGGCGTCATCAGCGAGGCCGACCTGCACCGCCTCTGGAGCGTGCGCCCGGCCGAGATCTTCAATCTGCCCCTCAACCGTTTCGAGCCCGGTGATCCGGCCGACTTCTTCCTCTTCGATCCCGAAGAAAAGTGGACCGTCAGCCGCGAGACCCTGTACTCCAAGAGCTACAACACCCCCTTCCTGGGCCGGGAGATGCAGGGCCGCGTCCGCCATCACTGGCTGGGCGGCGTGCAGCTGTTCTAAAAAACTGGGAAAAGCCCTTGTAACTTTGTGCCATGCCCGAACGGTGTCCGTGCCGACGGGCATGGCACTTTTTTTCGGATCGGAGGAAGGGCTCCCCGTAGCGCTGCTGTCGATGCCCGCAGGTGCCCTGTCGCAACGGTCACGGCCTGCGCCTGCTTTCGGGCAGCACGAGGCGTGGCCCATCCCCTCCCCAATGACGCACAGGACTGTCCCCTGCTCAGGACTCAGGACAGGACGAAACTAATCCCCCAAACGTCGGTTATCGTATGTCTCCTGTTCCCGGGCTTATCATGAGCGAAGATATCCCTGGAGCTTGTGCGTGTATCGTTCCCACCTATGCCATGAAAGCAGCCGGCAAGCGTTTTAAAGACCATCGTAAATACATATCGTGAACGTATATCTCCTTAAAAAATCACAATGAAGAATAAATTAGCATCCATAAATATTTTTTCATGGGAATTTATATGGCTGCTGTTTTGTGGCTTCATGACCATAGTATGGATGAGTGAAGTCTGGAACGTCAAAACCGCACCGGAGAAATACGCTTGCTTGTGGGGCGGTGAAGGGCCCGTGGCTCGACTGTGGTACTATGCCTCGGAAAGTCTTTACTTGCTTCACCTTGCCTGTCTGATCGTTTGGTTTTTGTCTGGAATATGGCTTTGTGTGTGCCGATGGTCTCTCAAACGTGCATTGCTGCTTGCGCATGTTTGTCTGAGCATGTTGTGGCTCACGGCTGCTCTTATAACAAACTGCTGACGCTGCCGACCGGGCTTGCCAAAGAATGTTGCTCCTGACCTTGCTCACCTCTCTTTTATCCTGCGCCCTTTGCCCGGACATATGGGGATACCCTTATTGATGCCATGCCAATGGCCTGTCTGATGGGCCTGCGATTCCCTTTTCAGGAACAAGTCGCAGGGAAACAAAAACTTCCATGCAATACAAATGATGCGGAAAGGCACCTTTGAGATGCAAAGGTGCCTTTCTTATGCCCGCCAATGCCTGCATCGCCAAAACCTGATGGACGAGGCACGCCTACATTCCTGAGGCGAAAAGTCTCTTGGGTAAAGCAGCTGATACAGCCTTGCAGGCCCTCCCCCGCCTTCGCCGCCATCTTCCCTCCCCTGCCCTTTTCCGCCGGGAAAGCTGCTCCGGTCTTGCTGGTCTTTGTCCGCCGCCGGCGCTATGCTCCTTCCAGTTCAAGATCTTTTTCGGGAGGATACCGCCATGCATCTTCGTCAGCCCGCTGTCGCAGGCCGTTTTTATACTGATGTCCCGGCCGACCTGCGCGCCGAAGTGGAGTCGTTCCTGAAACAGGGGGCGGCCCTGCCCGCTTCGGTCCTTGCCGCCGGGGATGCGGCCCATCTGGCGGGCCTCATGCTCCCCCATGCCGGGCACGTCTACAGCGGTCGGGTCATCGGCGCCACTCTGGCCCACGTGCGCTTGCCGCGCACGGTCTTCCTGCTTTGCCCCAACCATACCGGCCTGGGCACGCCCCTGTCCGTCTGGCCCGCCGGTGCCTGGCAGACCCCGCTGGGTCCCGTGCCCGTGGACGGTGAGATGGCCCGCCTGCTCTGCGAGGCCGACGAGGATTTCAGCGCTGATGTCATGGGACATGTGCGGGAACACAGCATCGAGGTTCTGCTGCCCTTCCTCCAGGTCTGCGCGGGCGATGCGCCCCTGCATGTGGTGCCTGTCTGTGTGGGCACCGGCCAGGCCCCTGTGCTGCGCACGGCCGGACAACGCCTGGCCCGGGTCCTGGAGCGCTGCCGGAGCCGCGACGGCCAGCGCCCCCTGCTGCTGGTCAGCTCGGACATGAACCACTACGAAGACCAGCGGACCACCCTGCGCAAGGACGACCTAGCCCTGGACGCCGCCCTCAAAGGCGATGCCGACGCCCTGCTGGCCACTGTGGCCCGGGAGGGCATCAGCATGTGCGGGGCCGCGCCGCTGGCTCTGGCATTCTATGCCCTGCACGCCTGGGCACCCGATGCGGCAGTACGCGCAACCCTGGTCATGCACGAAACGTCCGCCGCTGTTTCGCACGATACGGGACACGTCGTGGGCTACGCCGGACTGCGTATCTTCAGCTGCTGAAAGGTCCGTCAAAAAAACAAGCAAAGAGCTCGGAATCCCTTGTCCTAAGCCTGTTTCTTCGGATTGTTACGTTGACACAATCTTCCGGCCTTGGTACATCCATATTACTTATGTCGTTTGGCATAACCCGACTGCCGTTTTTTTTCACTACGCCAACATGAGGAGGCATGCATGAGTCTCAACAGGCGTGATTTCGTCAAACTGTGCACCGGCACAGTGGCGGGTTTCGGCGTTGCGCAGATGTTCCATCCTGCGGTTCGCGAAGCCCTGGCCGGCACGTTGACTGGCGAGCGCCCCCCTGTCATCTGGCTGCAGGGACAGGGCTGTACCGGTTGTTCAGTGTCGCTGCTGAACAACGTCAACCCCTCCATCGCTGATGTGCTGCTGAAGATCATCAGCCTCGAGTACCATCCTACCGTCATGGGTGGTGAAGGCCACGACGCCTACACCCACATGCTGAACATTGCCAAGAACTTCAAGGGCAAGTTCTTCCTGGCCATCGAAGGTTCCATCCCGCTGGCCAAGGATGGTCGCTACTGCGTGGTGGCCGAAGAGGGCCACACCGAGATCACCATGGCCGACCTGGTCAAAAGGCTGGCTCCCGATGCCGCCGCCGTGCTGGCCCTGGGTACCTGCGCTGCCTACGGCGGCATCCCCGCTGCCAAGGGTTCCGTGACCGAAGCCATGGGTACCGGTGCCATGCTCAAGCAGGCCGGCATCAAGACCCCCGTGGTCAACATCCCCGGCTGCCCGCCCCAGCCTGACTGGATCGTGGGCACCATCGCCCTGGCCCTCCAGAAGATCAAGGAAAAGGGCCTGGAAGCCGGTCTGGCCGAAGTGGTCTCCCTGCTGGACAGCGAAGGCCGTCCGCTGCCTTTCTACGGTCGCAACGTGCACGAGAACTGCCCCTATCTGGGCAAGTACGACGAAGGCAAGTTCTCCGCCACCTTCACCGAGAAGGACGGCTGCCGCTACGACCTGGGCTGCAAGGGCCCCGGTGCGTACTGCGACTCGTTTGAACGTAAATGGAACGGCGTCAACTGGTGCGTGGCCAACGCCATCTGCATCGGCTGCACCGAGCCCTCGTTCCCCGACGGACAGAGCCCCTTCTACAGCAACTAGAAGCGGCCCGGCTTTTCCATTTTTTCTGACGTTCAAAGGAGAGCTTTATGGCCAAGGCCACTATCGCCATCGATCCCGTCACCAGAATCGAGGGCCATCTCAAGGCCCAAGTGGTGGTGGAGAACGGCAAGGTTGTGGACGCCCACCTCACCGGTGGGATGTTCCGCGGTTTTGAACAGATTTTGAAAGGGCGCGACCCGCGTGACTCCACCCAGATCGTGCAGCGCATCTGCGGCGTGTGCCCCACCTCCCATGCCATGGCTTCCGCCCTGGCGCAGGAAAGCGCCTTCAACATCAAGGTGACCGGCAACGGCCGCATCACCCGTAACCTGATCCTGGGCGCCAACTACCTGCAGTCGCACATCCTGCACTTCTACCATCTGGCCGCTCTGGACTTCGTGGCCGGCCCCGATACCGCGCCCTTCGTGCCGCGTTTCGCCCAGCCCGACCTGCGCCTGCCCCCCGAAGCCAACAAGGTGGGCGTGGACCAGTACCTGGAAGCCCTGGAAGTGCGCCGCATCGCCCACGAGATGGTCGCCCTCTTCGGCGGCCGCATGCCCCATGTGCAGGGCATCGTGCCTGGCGGTGCCACTGAAATGCCCACCAAGGAAGCCCTGCTGGAATACGCGGCCCGCTTCAAGAAGGTGCGCCAGTTCATCGTCGAAAAATACCTGCCCATCACCTACATCGTGGGCTCCGTGTACAAGGACCTGTTCGAACAGGGCCAGGGCGTGCACGGCTGCTCCTGCTTCGGCGTGTTCCCCATGACCGACGACGGCAAGACCCACCTGCTCAAGGCCGGTATCTTCCTCAATGGCCGTGACGTGGAATTCGATCCCAAGAAGATCACCGAAGACCTCAAGTACGCCTGGTACGACGACGCCACCACCGGCAAGGGTGCTGCCGGCGCCGAGACCAACCCCAACCTGGACAAGAAGGACGCCTACTCCTTCGTCAAGGCTCCCCGCTACGACGGCGAAGTCATCGAAGTGGGCCCCGCCGCCCGCATGTGGGTGGCCAACGCGCCGCTGTCCGAAGTGGGCGTGAAGATGCTGAAGGAAAAGTTCGGCATCGAAGCCCGCACCATCCGCGACCTGGGCTGGGACAAGGTCTTCTCCATCATGGGCCGTCACGTGGCCCGCGCCGAAGAAGCCCTGCTCATCGCCAATGCTGTGGAAGGCTGGCTGAAGGAAGTCAAGCCCGACGGCGAGACCTTCACCCCCTTCGAGATCCCGCAGAGCGCCGAAGGCTACGGCTGCACCGAAGCGCCCCGTGGTTCTCTGGTCCACTACATCCGTGTGAAGGACCAGAAGATCGACAGCTACCAGATCATCTCCGCCACTCTGTGGAACTGCTCGCCCCGCGACGACAAGGGCCGCCGTGGTCCTCTGGAAGAAGCCCTCATCGGTGTGCAGGTCCCGGACATCAACAACCCCGTCAATGTTGGGCGCACCATCCGCGCCTTCGACCCGTGACTGGGCTGTGCCGTGCACGTGCTGCACGCTGAGACCGGCGAAGAATCCATCGTGAACCTGGGCTAGGTTCCGCGCGATTTGTCGCTTTGTCCCCCCTGTCCGTGTGGCAGGGGGGACTTTTCTTTCCCTCTCTCCCACCGTATCCTCAGTTTTCCGTCCCCGACCGCCTTCCTGCCATCCTGCCAAAGGGCACCCCTTCCGCTGCCTGCGGCAGAGGCCCTCCTCCGGGGAGGGTACGGCCAAGGAGCTTTTATGAAACGAATCATCGTAGGTGTCAGCGGTGCCAGCGGCATGCCCCTGGCCCTGTGTCTGCTGCGCCATCTGGCTGCCCTGCCCGACGTGGAAAGCCACCTCATCCTTTCCCCCGGGGCCCATGCCGTGCTGGAAGCGGAATGCGGCCTTGCCCCGTCCGCCCTGCATGCCCTGGCCGACGTCAGCCATGATGCGGCCTGTCTGGGAGCCGCCCCGGCCAGCGGCTCCTGGCAGCACGACGGCATGGTGGTCTGCCCCTGCTCCATGAGCAGCCTGGCCAGCATCGCCACCGGTGCCGGAACCAACCTGCTGCACCGCGCCGCCGACGTGACCCTCAAAGAGCGCCGCCCCCTGATCCTCGTCCCCCGGGAAAGCCCCCTGAGCCGCATCCATCTGCGCAACATGCTCTGGGCCAGTGAGGCCGGAGCCGTCATCATGCCCTTCATGCCCGCCTTCTACAGCGGGGAGGATACCCTCGAAGGGCTCATGGGCCAGTTCTGCGGCCGCATCTTCGATCAGCTGGGGTTGTCCCACCAGTTGTGCCGCCGCTGGCAGGGCCCTTCGGATGAGAGGAGCTGAAGCAAATATGTGCTGAGGGGGAAGGGGAGGACTTTTTGAAAAAAGCCCTCCCCTTCCCCCTCAAACTCCCCCATCCCCTCCCCAAAACTTTTGCCCTGGTCTATGGCAGGATGAAGTAACGCGACAGACCGTGCCCGACGCCCCTGTCCCCCGGAAATACGGGGAAGGTCCATCCGGCATCTTTCGTATGGAAACGCACGAGGAACAGGAGGGGACTTCTGCCGGAGATGCAGAAAAATGATGCCCCGGGGATCAAGGATGGTTTTCCCTTTCGCACCGTGGAATGCAACAGGATAAAGGCCATAAAAAAACCGCTCCCCGAAGGGAGCGGTCGCTGTCACAAAGCAAAAAAAGCGGGGTTACCAGCCGCGATGGTGGTAACGGCTCTTTTCCTGCTGGTTGCCTACGATACCACCGGCCAGAGCACCCATACCGGCACCAGCCAGAGCGCCCCAGCCCACGGAACCGCCGGAAATGGCGGCCACGCCGGCACCACCCAGCGTACCCAGCGCAGCACCGCTGGCCACGCCCTGCTGGGTGGGGGACATATTGGTGCAGGCGACGCCCGTCGCCATAAAGGCGGCCATCAAGATGATCGCAAACAGTTTTTTCATAGAAGTCTCCACAATACGCAGCAGCGTATCAGTTCGTGAGGGACGATCCGTTATTGAGCGGCCGCAAGGCGCGGCTCGACGAGTTCAAACCACAGCACACCCAGGACAGGACGGTCCAGTCTGTCAGGGTGAGCCGCATACCAGGCATCCACTTCTTCCACGATGGTGGTGCGCTTCACGTCCTTGAACGCCTTCATCCAGCCCTTTTCGAACTTGGACAGGTTGGACACAGGCATCTTGCCGTTCTTGGCGGCCAGTTCAGCTTCCCGGCTGTTGACGAAGTATTCCGTGGCGATGGCGGTATCCATGCCGAACAGGAAACTCAGCTTGTTGTCCAGGCTGCTCTTCTGCCACACGCTGCCCGTGAATTGCAGCACGGGATTGTTGCCCTTGTCCTGATCTGCCGCCTGAACGCCGGCAGCCCCGAACACAAGCGCCGCAGCCAGACAAAGGCTCATGATGGCTTTTTTCACTCCAGACTCCTTTGGTCTGTTGCCCTTGCGGACAGTTGAAGGCCGACCTGCCTGCAGCAGATTCGGACCGATATCACGACGATAGCCCAAGTGCGCAGGTGATGGCAAGCCTGTGCCGGAACCTTGGCACCAATAGCGTGAGCGAAACGTCAGGGCCCGGTATCGCAGTAGTTTTCCTTCACCCTCCCCAGATGTCCGTCCTTTGACGGCAACGCATCCCTCTTGTACGGCCTGAGCGCTGGCCCCACATCAGCCCTGCATCAATAGCCCTTTGGGAAAGCATTCCTGTAGCACGCCCGGTCTTCGCTCTTCTGTTCACAGGGCATCCCTGCGTGTTGCCAACGCCCTGTCCCTACTCCTCCGCAGCATAAAAAAACAGGGCCCTTCCGAACGGGAAGAGCCCTGTAAACAGATACCTGATAAAGCGCGCTGGGGAGGGGGGAGTTTGAGGGGGGAACCCCTCTCGCGCTAGGCGAGGGGGTCCCCCCTCAAAAATCCCGCCAGATCTTAGGCCAGAGCGGCCTTCATCATCTCATGGAAGCGTTCGAAGAGGTAACGCCCGTCGTGGGGACCGGCGGCCGCTTCGGGATGATACTGCACGCTCATGATGGGCAGGGTCTTGTGACGCAGGCCTTCCAGGGTCTGGTCGTTGAGGTTGATGTGGGTGGCTTCCACATCGTCCAGGCCGTCCAGCACCACATGGAAGCCGTGGTTCTGGGACGAGATCTCGATGCGGCCCGTGCCCAGATCCTTGACCGGATGGTTGCAGCCGTGGTGGCCGAACTTCAGCTTGGCCGTGGTGCCGCCCAGGGCGTGACCGATGAGCTGATGGCCCAGGCAGATGCCGGTCACGGGGAATTCCTTCACCAGTTCGCGGATGATGGCGATCTCGTCCTTCAGGGTGGCGGGGTCGCCGGGGCCGTTGGACAGGAACACGCCCTTGGCACCGCTGGCGCGGGCCTGGTCCGGCGTGAAGGAAGGCGGCACGGCCAGGGGCTCGAAGCCCACTTCGGCCAGCAGGCGCAGGATGTTCCATTTCACGCCGAAGTCATAGACCAGCAGCGGGATGCCCGTGCCCTGCCAGGCATAGGCGCCGTTGGCGTCGAACTGGGCGTCCTTGGGGCCGTCGGCCGTGAGGATGTAAGGCTTCTGGGCGGCCACGAAGGGCACCAGGTTCTGGCCTTCCATGCTGGGCAGGGCGCAGGCCTTGGCGCGCAGGCTCTCCACATCCAGGTCACGGGTGGAGATGATGCCGCGCATGGCGCCGTTGATGCGCAGGTGGCGCGTCAGGGCGCGGGTATCCAGGCCTTCCATGCCGGGCACGTTCCAGCGCTTGAGGAAGTCCGGCAGGGATTCCTTGGAGCGCCAGTTGGAGGGCTCCTTGCAGCATTCCTTGACCAGCAGGGCGCGCATGTGCACGCGGCCGGATTCCATGTCTTCGGCGGTGATGCCGTAGTTGCCGATGAGCGGATAGGTCATGCACACCATCTGCCCGTAATAGGAGGGGTCGGTGAGCACTTCCTGATAGCCGGTCATGCCTGTATTGAAAATCACTTCCCCACCGGTTTCGAAATCGCCGGTAAAGGATTTGCCCTGAAGGCAGAAACCGTCTTCAAGTACCAGTAATGCTTTCATATCTTACCCCCGCGCTTCCCGCGCGTAGTATTCCTGCAGGCTTTCCACATGCGTGTCTTCGCGGCGCTTGCCGATGGCGATGGCCGAGGCCTTGGCACCGGCCACGGTGGTGCAGTAAGGCACGCCGTAGCTCACGGCCGTGTGACGGATGGACTTGGAGTCGCGGGCCGTGTTCTTGCCCGAGGCCGTATTGATGACCAGGGCCACGTCGCCGTTGATCATACGGTCCACGATATTGGGACGGCCTTCGTAGACCTTGAGCACTTCTTCCACTTCCAGACCGCGCTCGCGCAGGTAGCGGGCCGTGCCGCGCGTGGCCAGCAGGTGGAAGCCCAGGTCGGCGAACATGGCCGCCACTTCGGGCAGGATGGGCTTGTCGCGGTCATTGACCGAGATGAAGACATTGCCGCCCTGCGGCAGATCCTGACCGGAGGCCAGCTGGCTCTTGTAGTAGGCTTCGGGGAAGTCGCTGCCCATGCCCATGACTTCGCCGGTGGAGTGCATCTCGGGTCCGAGGATGATGTCCACGCCGGGGAAGCGCTGGAAGGGAAGCACGGCTTCCTTGACGCAGGTGAAGCCGCCGCGGCGCATGCTCCAGGGATCCAGCTCGTCCAGGGTCTTGCCCAGCATGACCTGGGTGGCCATGTAAGGCAGCGGCACGCCGGTAGCCTTGGAGACGAAGGGCGCGGTGCGCGAGGCACGCGGGTTCACTTCAAGGATGTACAGGTCGTCGCCCTTGATGGCGAACTGGATGTTCATCAGGCCCACGACCTTGAGCTCGCGGGCCAGGGCTTCGGCCTGGGCGGCGATGAGGGCCACGTGGTCATAGGAGAGCGAGAAGGAAGGCAGCACGCAGGCCGAGTCACCGGAGTGGATACCGGCTTCTTCGATGTGTTCCATGATGCCGGCCACATAGACTTCCTTGCCGTCGGACAGGGCGTCCACGTCCACTTCCACGGCATGTTCCAGGAACTTGTCGATGAGGATGGGATGCTCGGGCTTTTCGGGCACCTGTTCGCGGAAGTAATCCACCAGCTCTTCCTTGTCATAGACCACGGCCATGGCGCGGCCGCCCAGCACGTAGCTGGGACGCACCACCACGGGATAGGTGATGCGCTCGGCCACTTCCAGCGCCTGATCCAGGTCCATGGCGGTACCGTTCGGCGGCTGGAGCAGGCCCAGCTTTTCGATGAGGGCCTGGAAGCGTTCGCGGTCTTCGGCGCGGTCGATGGCATCGGGCGAGGTGCCCAGGATCGGCACACCGGCGCGCATCAGCGGCACGGCCAGGTTCAGCGGGGTCTGGCCGCCGAACTGCACGATGACGCCTTCGGGCTTTTCCTTTTCCACGATGTTCATCACATCTTCAAAGGTCAGGGGCTCGAAGTACAGGCGGTCGGAGGTGTCGTAGTCCGTGGACACGGTCTCGGGGTTGGAGTTGACCATGATGGCCATGATGCCCGCGTCGCGCAGGGCGAAGGAGGCATGGCAGCAGCAGTAGTCGAACTCGATGCCCTGGCCGATACGGTTGGGGCCGCCGCCAAGGATCAGCACCTTGCGGCAGTCCTTGGTCTGCACTTCGTCACCCTTTTCATAGGTGGAGTAGTAATAGGGCGTGTAGGCTTCGAATTCCGCGGCGCAGGTATCCACCAGGTAGAAGGTGGGCACGATGCCCATTTCCTTGCGCAGACGGCGGATGTCGGTCTCGGGACGCTTCCACATCTCGGAGAGCTGACGGTCGGAGAAGCCGTATTCCTTGGCTTCGCGCAGGATCTCCGGCAGCTCGGGGTTCAGGGGCGTCATGTCGTTGGCCAGACCGAAGTCGCGGATGCGGGTCTCCATGTCCACGATGTCGCGCATCTGGCGGATGAACCAGGGATCGATGCCGGAAGCCTCGTGGATGTCTTCCACGCTCACGCCGGCCAGCAGGGCCTGGCGCAGGGTGAAGATGCGGCGCGAATGGGGCTTGCGCAGACCGGCCATGATCTCGGGCAGGGGCGGCAGCTCGCGACGGAAGTTGAAGCCCAGGCCGGAGGCGCCGATCTCCATGGAGCGCAGGCCTTTCTGCAGGGCTTCCTTGAAGGTGCGGCCGATGCTCATGGCTTCGCCCACGCTCTTCATGGAGGTGGTCAGCTCGTCCTTGGCACCGGGGAATTTTTCAAAGGTGAAGCGCGGGATCTTGACCACGCAGTAGTCGATGGCCGGCTCGAAGCTGGCCGCGGTCTCGCGGGTGATGTCGTTGCGCAGTTCGTCCAGGGTATAGCCGATGGCCAGCTTGGCGGCCAGCTTGGCGATGGGGAAGCCGGTGGCCTTGGAGGCCAGGGCCGAGGAACGCGACACGCGCGGGTTCATCTCGATGACCACCATCTCGCCGTTGGCGGGGTTGATGCCGAACTGCACGTTACTGCCGCCGGTCTCCACGCCGATCTCGCGCATGATGGCGAAGGAAGCGTCGCGCATCATCTGGTATTCGGCGTCGGTCAGGGTCTGGGCCGGGGCCACGGTGATGGAGTCGCCGGTGTGCACGCCCATGGCGTCCACGTTCTCGATGGAGCAGACGATGACGCAGTTGTCATTCTTGTCGCGCATGACCTCCATCTCGAACTCTTTCCAGCCCAGCACGCTCTGCTCGATCATGACTTCGGACACGGGGCTGGCGGAAAGGCCGTGACCGGCCACTTCTTCCAGGTCGGCCATGTTGTAAGCGATGCCGCCGCCGGTGCCGCCCAGGGTGAAGGCCGGGCGGATGATCAGCGGGAAGGGCAGCACGTCGCCCAGGGCGCGCACTTCATCCATGTTGTGGGCAATGCCGCTGGCAGGCACTTTGAGGCCGATGTTCTCCATGGCCTGCCGGAACAGTTCGCGGCTTTCGGCCTTTTCGATGACTTCGGCACGCGCACCGATGAGCTCAACGCCGCACTCCGCCAAAACGCCGCTCTTGGCCAGACCAAGAGCGGCGTTGAGCGCCGTCTGTCCGCCAAGGGTAGGCAGCAGGGCATCGGGGCGTTCCTTGCGGATGATGGCCGCCAGGGTCTGCTGCTCGATGGGTTCGATATAGGTGGCGTCGGCCATGTGGGGGTCGGTCATGATGGTGGCCGGGTTGGAATTGACCAGCACCACCTCGTAGCCTTCTTCCTTGAGGGCCTTCACGGCCTGGGAGCCGGAATAGTCGAATTCACAGCCCTGGCCGATGACGATGGGACCTGCGCCGATAACCAGAATTTTGTGTAGATCCGTGCGTTTGGGCATTGGATGTTCCTGTATGGTTGGGAAAATCGCAGGGGTGCGGCCCTGCCCCTCCGGGTGCCTCCCCTGCCGCCCCATGGCGCATTGCACGGAAGACATCCGGTTAAAACGTTTTTTTCTATCCGCTTGCGCTGCCTTCGTCAAGATGCTGCCTGCCCTTCCCGGCAGGATGTCCGGCCAAGGGCACGGCCAGGGCCAAAGCGTGCGCCTGCGGGCCTTTTGCCCCCTTTCGCACTTGCCAAGGACGGGCTTTTGGAGAATACTGCTTCCCTCTCAATCTTTTTTACGAGGCCTTACGATGAACAAAGACATCAAGAAAGTTGTGCTCGCCTACTCCGGCGGCCTGGACACCTCCGTCATCCTCAAGTGGCTGATCGAAACCTACAAGTGCGAAGTCATCACCGTCACTGCCGATCTGGGCCAGCCCGAAGACCTGAGCGGTGTGGAAGCCAAGGCTTACAAGACCGGCGCTTCCAAGGCCTACGTTGTGGACCTGCGTGAAGAAATGGCCCGCGACTTCGTCTTCCCCATGATGCGCGGCGCCGCCCGGTACGAGAACCGCTACATGCTGGGCACCTCCATCGCCCGCCCCATCATCACCAAGGCCCTGGTGGACATCGCCCGCAAGGAAGGCGCTGACGCCATCGCCCACGGCGCCACCGGCAAGGGCAACGACCAGGTGCGCTTCGAGTTCGCCGCCAAGGCCCTGGCCCCCGACCTGAAGGTCATCGCCCCCTGGCGCGAATGGGACCTGATGTCCCGTACGGCCCTCAACGCCTTTGCTGAAAAGCACGGCATCCCGATCTCCAAGGAAGCCAAGCGCTACAGCATGGACGCCAACATGATGCACACCAGCTTCGAAGGCAGCGAGCTGGAAGATCCGGGCAACGCTCCCCACGAGTCCTGCCACGAGCGCTGCGTGCCCGTGGAACAGGCCCCCAACGAGCCCGAGATCATCGAAGTGAGCTTCGAGCACGGCAACCCCGTGGCCGTCAACGGCGAAAAGATGTCGCCCTACACCATCATCAAGACCCTGGCCGAACTGGCCGGCAAGCACGGCATCGGCCGTGACGACATGGTGGAGAACCGCTACGTGGGCATGAAGTGCCGCGGCGTGTACGAAAACCCCGCCGGCACCCTGCTCTACGCCCTGCACCGCGACCTGGAAGGCCTGTGCATGGACCGCGAACTGCTGCAGCTGCGTGACATGCTGGCCGTGCCCTACTCCCACGCCGTGTACAACGGCTACTGGTTCTCGCCCGAACGCGAAGCCATGCAGGCCTTCATGGACAAGTCCCAGGAGACCGTCACCGGTACCGTGCGCGCCAAGCTGTACAAGGGCGGCGTGTGGCCCCTGGCCCGTACCTCTCCCTTCTCCCTGTTCTCCGAAGACCTGGCCACCTTCGAAGGCGGCAACTACGACCACAAGGACGCTGCCGGCTTCATCCGCCTCAACTGCCTGCGCCTCGGCATGTACGCCGCGGTCCAGAACAAGCTGGGCAAGTAAGTCTTCCTCACGGCGGACGGGGAGACCCGTCCGCCCCGTTCTTTCCATCCGGAAGGCCGCCCCGTCCGCATCCCGCACGGGGCGCCGCCGTTTCCGGCCCCTTGTCATCGCGCGCCGCAGCGCATACACCGGCCCCTCCCGGGGCAGAGAGATCTTTCCATGAGCACCAATCAGAGCTGGGGCGGCCGCTTCGCCGAAGGCCCCAGAGAAGCCGTGGCCGCCTATACCGATTCCCAGACCTATGACCGCGCCCTCTATGCCCAGGACATCCGCGGTTCCCAGGCCCATGCCCGCATGCTGGGCCGTCAGGGCGTCATCACCCCCGACGAGGCCGAGCAGATCGTCAACGGTCTCGATGCCGTGAAGCAGGAGATCGAATCCGGCGCCTTTGTCTGGAAACCGGCGCTGGAAGACGTGCACATGAACATCGAGGCCCGCCTCACCGAGATCATCGGCGACGTGGGCAAAAAGCTGCACACCGGCCGCAGCCGCAATGACCAGGTGGGCCTGACCTTCCGCCTGTTCGTGGCCGACCGCCTGAAGGTCTGGCAGCAGCGCGCCGCCCACCTGTGCGCCACCCTGGTGTCCTGCGCCGACGGCCATCAGGACGACATCCTGCCCGGCTGCACCCACATGCAGCCCGCCCAGCCCGTGAGCCTGGCCCACCATCTGCTGGCCTACGCCTGGATGTTCCGCCGCGACTGCATGCGCCTGGACGACGTGCTCAAGCGCGTGCGCATCTCCCCGCTGGGCTCCGCCGCCCTGGCCGGCACCACCTATCCCCTCGATCCGCAGAGCGTGGCCGACGAAGTGGGCTTCGACGGCATCTACGGCAACTCCATGGACGCCGTCTCCGACCGTGATTTCGTGCTGGAGGCCCTGTTCGCCGGTTCCTGCATCATGGCCCACCTGTCCCGCCTGTGTGAAGAGCTCATCATCTGGGCCAACCCGGCCTTCGGCTTCGTGCAGCTCTCCGACGGCTACTCCACGGGCTCGTCCATCATGCCCCAGAAGAAGAACCCCGACGTAGCCGAACTCATGCGCGGCAAGACCGGCCGCGTCTACGGCTCGCTCATGGGCATGCTGACCATCATGAAGGGCCTGCCCATGACCTACAACCGCGACCTGCAGGAAGACAAGGAAGGCTTCCTCGATGCCGACCGCACCGTGGATGCTTCCCTGATGCTCATGGCCGGCATGCTGGAAGAACTGACCTTCCGCACCGACCGCATGCGCGCCGCCTGCGCCCGCGGCTTCCTCAACGCCACGGAACTGGCCGACTATCTGGTGGGCAAGGGCCTGCCCTTCCGCGAGGCCCATCACGTCACGGGCCATGCCGTGGCCCTGGCCGAAAAGCAGGGCAAGGGTCTGGAAGACCTTTCGCTGGCCGAACTCCAGCAGCTGGACGCCCGCATCGCCGATGACGTCTATGCCGTGCTGGATTACGCCGCCGCCGTGCGCCGCCGCGAGACGCCCGCCGGTACCGGTCCCCGTTCCGTGGCCCGCCAGATCGAGCAGCTGCGCAGCTGGCTGCAGGAGCGCGCATGAGCCAGCAAAAAGCCACCGGCTGGAAAGTGCCCCTGCTCTTCTGCGCCGTCATGGGCGTAGCCGTGCTGGGCACCTGGTTGTGGCGCAACCTGGGCAAGCCCGAGGTTCCGCCGCTGGAGCCCGGTCTCGTGGCCGTGGCCCAGACCTACCACATCGACCTGGAAGCCGACCCCGAAGGCAAGCTGCTGCGTGAGTCCATCACCAACGCTTCCACGGGTTTTGCCACCCATGACAGCAAGGACGCCCGCCTGGCGGCCCTGATCGACAAATCGCTGGACATGGGCCGCTTCGATGCCGCCTGTGTGGCCGCCGTGCTCCTGTTCGACCAGCACAAGCGCGAGGGCAAGCTCATGCATATCGCCCGCAGCGCCGCCAAAGACTGCGCCACCCTGCCCTGGGGTGCCTTTGCCGCCAAGGCCATGAAGGATCCCGGCGTCCAGACCGACGCCCACTTCCTGCTCAATGCCCGCTGGCGCGAATGCCCCCGACCCTGAGCAGAAAAGGCTGTTTCTTGAGGGAGGGGGACTTTCTGCCAGCACGAGAAGGTCCCCCCTCCCTCAAACTCCCTCCCCCTCCCAGCGCGCGTTATCAGGACAAATTTTTCTGCAAACGACGGCACGGTCCTGAATTGTTGCAAGCATGCAGTGATCCGTCGGCCCGGGATATGCCGAGACGCTGTGAAGCGTTGGTGATGCGCACACGGCCTGAGGTTCCCTCTTCCGGCATGGTATTCCGGCGTAAGTCAGGAAAGACAAAAGCCTTTTGCGCCACGGCCCGGTGCGGCATCCCTGCCTGTCTACGGATCCATACCGCCCAACCGTTACAGCCCGACTTCTCCCCTCTCCACGACCTTTTTTCTCCCGCTCTCCGAACCAGCCCATCAGGTTCTTGCCGCTGTGCGGAAATGCGCCCGTACCGCCCTTCGCCCATGAAGGATGCCGGCGCCGCCCACAGGCCCCTGCCCAGAAAAAAAGAAATTTCCTTGATTTGTGGCAGACCATAGCGCAGGATTTGTCCAGACTGTTCGCTGTGCCGGGCGGCTGCCCGTCATGCCCCGGAAGCCGGAAAGACTGGCCCGAGCCCTTGTCCCGCTTCCGCCGCCCCGTGCCCGCTCCGAGTCTGTTGCCCGCAGCCTTCCGGAAAACGCTTTGCGCTGCCTGACCGGAACACGATGCACACGCCGACACGGATATGGGACACGGCGGGGCCGCACGCCCTTCCACCGTGCAGCCCCTCCACGGCACCGGGGGACCGGAGCGGGATGGCTGCCCGGGGCTCTGCGACACAGTCGCATGGACCTGAATAAAAAGTTTTGGCAAGGGTGATGGGGGAGCTCGAGGGGGAAGAGGGAGACCTTTTCCAAAAGGTTTCCCTCTTCCCCCTCGTCCCACCCTTTCGCCGCCTTCAAGTACAGCACAAGGAGTTATCATGGCCCGGCAGATCTTGCGTATCCGTGACCTGGGACAGTCCACCTTCTGGCAACTGATGCAGATGGAGGGCCAGCCCGCCCCCCTGACCGGCAAGACGGCCCTGCTGCTGGCCGCTGACGGCGCCGACACGCAGGACGTGCTGGCCGCCACGGCCGCGGCCCGTCAGCTGGGCATGGACGTGGACATGCTGCCGCCCGCGCTCTGGGCCCAGGACATGGCCTCCTGTGACCTCCAGGCCCCGCTTTACGCCCATGCCGGGCTCTGCCTGACCGCCGGGCTCAAGGGCGGCGCTCTGGACTGCCTGGCCGCCGGTCTGCCGGGAGCGGTGGTCAATGCGGGCAACGACAAGGGCGCGCCGGGCCAGGCCCTGGCCGACCTTGCCCTGCTGGCCGCCCGGCACGGGGACTGGGAGAGCCTGCGCATCTCCTGGCTGGGCGGTGCCCAGTGCGGCCTGGCCTGCGATCTGATCACGG
This sequence comes from Desulfovibrio sp. SGI.230, assembly GCF_050313065.1. Taxonomy (NCBI): domain Bacteria; kingdom Pseudomonadati; phylum Thermodesulfobacteriota; class Desulfovibrionia; order Desulfovibrionales; family Desulfovibrionaceae; genus Desulfovibrio; species Desulfovibrio sp. SGI.230. The sequence continues at coordinate 36,489 of NZ_JBNPKS010000009.1, forward strand.
CCGCCATCTACGCGCCCTTCGAACTGTTCATGGCCCTGCCCGAATGGGGCGAACCCGATCACTCCCTGCTGGATATGGCCCTGCGTGCGGGCGCCAAGATCTTTTTGAGCCGCGACCCCGAGCTGGTGCTGGAGAACGCCCACGCCGTGTACATGGGCCACGGTCCGGAACAGTGCACCGCCGCGCCCCTGACCAGCGGCTGGCCCCTGACGGACGAGCTGCTGGCCCTGGCCGCCGAGGACGCCGCCGTGCTCTCCTGGCACGGCCTTGCGCCTGCCGACCGGGCTTCGGATACCGCTCTGCGTCGTGCCGCGGCCTTCTGGCCGGAACGGCTGGCGGCCCGCCGCCTCATGGAGGCCCGCCTGTACGCCCTGGCCTGTGACAGCCTGTAGGAGCCCTCATGGACAGCATCTGCATGCCCACCGGTTGTGAGGATATCTTCGCGGAAGAGGACAGCGGCCCGGCCTGGCCCCAGTGGCTGGAAGCCTTCCGGGTACCTGACGAACCGCGCGCCGCAGCTTACGAGGACACGCCCGCACACCTGCGTGCCGCCATCAAGACCGCGCTGGCCCTGCATCAGGCCCACGCCGGAGAGATGGACAGCCGGACCTGCCGGGACGAGCGCTTCCCCCGCCGGGGCTTCCGCCGGACGGCTACGGACGGCCCGGCGCCCTTTGCCCTGGTGGCCTTCCCGGCCTCGCTGCGTTCGCCCGCCCGTCTGGCGGCGGCCCTCATGCCCGCCATCCTGGCCGGTGTCCCGCTGACAGGGGCGTTCTGTCTTGGCGGTGAGCCCACGCCCGAAGTGCTGGTGACCCTGGAGCTGGTCGGTGTGGAAGATGCCTTTGCCCTTCCGGCTGCCGATTTCACGCGCCTGACGGGCGAACTGCCCCAGTGCCGCGTGGTCCTGCTGCACGGTCTGGACGAGGACGCCCTGCCGGAACGCCGCGACCTGCCGGGACGCATCTGGCGCGAAGACGCCCTGCCCCTGTTCCTGCTGCCGCAGGACACTACCGTGGACGCAGAGCTGCTGGCCTTCGCTCACGGCCCGGACTGCACGGCACAGGCCCTGCATGGCGAGGCTGCCCGGGCCGTACTGGACGGCGGACCTTTGCCCGGCCCCTGCCTGCCCGCCGCCGTGCTGGGAGAAGACGAGGCCGCCCGCCTGGCCATGGAGGACGAAGGGGGGCCGGTGGAACTGCTGCTCACGCCCGGCTGCGAAGCCTTCTGGCTGCACCCGGGCCTGACGCCGGACTTTTTCCGCTGCCGTCGCCGGGCCTTCAGCCTGCTGTAAACCACCCGGGCAGGACAGACGATGACCGCGGCGCCATCGCCGCCACCAGCCCCGCCGCTTGCGCGCAACGGCGGGAAAGCGCATACTTTCGCCATCCTGCCGGGACTTCCCGGCCCATACGTTGACGAGACTGCCATGAAAAACATCCGCAATATCGGCATCATCGCCCACATCGACGCGGGCAAGACCACGCTCTCGGAGCGCATGCTCTACTACAGCCGCAAGATCCACCGCCTGGGGGAAGTCCATGACGGCACCGCCACCATGGACTACATGCCCGAGGAGCAGGAGCGCGGCATCACCATCATGTCGGCCTGCACCACCTGCCAGTGGAACGAGCACACCATCAACCTCATCGACACGCCCGGCCATGTGGACTTCACCATCGAGGTGGAGCGCTCCCTGCGCGTGCTGGACGGTGCGGTGGGCGTGTTCTGCGGCGTGGCCGGTGTGGAGCCGCAGTCCGAGACGGTCTGGCGGCAGTCGGAGAGCTTTGGCGTGCCCAAGATCGCCTTCATCAACAAGATGGACCGGATGGGCGCTGATTTCGCCAATGTGCTGGAAGGCATGAAAAAACGTCTGGGCGCCAATCCCCTGCCCCTGACCATCCCCAACGGAGAGGGCGAGGCTTTCGACGGCGTGCTGGACCTGCTGGCCCGCGAGCATCTGGACTTCGACCAGGCCGACCAGGGCCGCACCGTGACCCGCCGCCCCTGGAGCGATGCGGAAGCCGCCGTGGCCGAGCCCTGGCGGGAAAGCCTGCTGGAGCATCTGGCCGAGGCCGACGAGCCCTTCCTCGACCTGTATCTGGGCGGGGAATACAGCCTGGACGACGTGCGCGCCGCCCTGCGCCGGGCCACCCTGAGCCGGGCCGTGACCCCGGTGTTCTGCGGCTCCGCCCTGCGCAACAGCGGCGTACAGCCCGTGCTGGATGCCGTCTGCGACCTGCTGCCTTCGCCGCTGGACGTGCCCGCGCCCGTGGGCCGCGACAGCGAGGGCAACGAGGTGCCCGTGCCTCCCGATGCCGCCGCGCCCGCCGTGGTGCTGATCTTCAAGGTGCCCATGGAGAACGGCCGCAAGCTGGCTTTTGCCCGCGTCTACGCAGGCAGCCTGCACGAGGGCGACGCCCTGACCAATACCTCCGGCAAGACCGAGGACCGCATCAGCCGCATCTACCGCATGCATGCCGACCGCCGCGAGCAGCTGGAAAGCGCCTCCACCGGCGAGATCGTGACCCTCGTGGGCCTGCGCGGCGCGCACACCGGCGAGACCTATTGCCACAAGAGCCGCCTGCTGGCCTTGGAAGCCATCGACTCCTACGCGCCGGTCATCACCCTGGCCCTGGAGCCGCGCAATGCCGACGAAGGCAAGGTGCTGGACGAGGCCCTGGAACGCTACGCCGCCGAAGACCCCACGCTGGAAGTGCGCATGGACGAGGAAACGGCCTGCCGCATGGTCTCCGGCATGGGCGAACTGCATCTGGACGTGCTGCTGGAACGCATGTCCCGCGAATACGGCATCTCGCCCCGGGCCGGACATCCGCAGGTCATCCTGCGCGAGACCGTACGCAAGGAGGCCGACGGCCAGGGCGAATTCGACCGCGAGCTGGGCAAGGAGCACCACTTCGGCCATGTGGAGCTGCATGTGCGTCCCCTGCCGCGCGGCACGGGCAACCGCGTATTGGTGGGCGACTTTTTGCCCGCCGACGAGGCCGAAGCGCGCAAACTGCTGCCCAAGCCCCTGCTGGACGCCGCCCTGGAAGGCGTGCGCGATGCCTTGCAGAGCGGTGCCCTGACCGGCTATCCCGTGGAGGACGTGGAAGTGACCCTGACCGCCGTGGAACGGCGCGAGGGCCAGACCACCGTGCCCGGCTGCCACATGGCCGCGGGCATGGCCCTGCGCGAAGCCCTGGCCGCGGCATCGCCCGTGGCGCTGGAACCGCTCATGAAGGTGGAGATCAGCGTGCCCGACGAATTCCTGGGCGCGGCCATCAGCCTGTTCGGCACGGCCGGCGGACGTGTGGAAGACCTGGAGGACCGCTCCGGGCTCAAGCATGTGCGCGGGCTGGCGCCCCTGCGCAAACTTTTCGGTTTTTCGACCTCCCTGCGCTCGGCCACCCAGGGCCGGGCCGGGCTCGTACTCACCTTTGACCGCTTCGACCTGCCCTGATGAACGAAAGCACCCAACCCAAGGCCAAAAAAAGTCTGGGCCAGCACTTCTTGCGGCATGAGAGCATCTGCAACCGCATCGCCTCCCTGCTGCTGCCCAAGGACACGGACAACGTCATCGAGATCGGCCCCGGCCCCGGCGCCCTGACCCGCGCCATCGAGGCCCAGCCCCATGCCCGGCTGGTGCTGCTGGAAAAGGACAGCCACTGGGCCGCCGAGCGCCAGCGCCTGGGCGCGGCGCGTACCCAGGCCGTGCTGACGGACGCCCTGCGCTTCGACTGGAGCCGCATCACGCCCGACAATCCGTGGAAGATCATCGGCAACCTGCCCTACAACGTGGCCTCGCCCATGATGTGGGACCTGTTCTCCCGCGCCACGGGCCTGGTGCGGGCGGCCTTCATGGTCCAGAAGGAAGTGGGCCAGCGCCTGGCCGCCGGGCCGGGCAACGGCCATTACGGGGCCCTGTCGGTCTGGGTGCAGAGTTTTGCCCGGCCGCGCATGGAGTTCATCGTGGGCCCCGGCGCCTTCAGCCCGCCGCCCAAGGTGGATTCCGCCGTGCTCTCCTTCGAGCCCCTGCCCCTGGACCAGCGCCCGGAGCGCCCGGATCTGCTGGCCCTGGTCATCAAGGTCTGTTTCCAGCAGCGCCGCAAACAGCTGGGCAGCATCGCCCGCCGCTGCCCGCTGGCCCCGTGGCTGTCCGCGGCCATCGAGCAGGCCGGCATCACGCCCACCCTGCGGCCGGAACAGCTCACTGTGGCGGACTTTCAGCATATCAGCCGTTTCGGGGCTTCCTTGCTTGACAACCCCTTGAAAAACTGATTGCCTGACAGGTAGTTTTACAAAAACAACACGCCAGAGGGGATCCGCCCCGCGGCGGACATGGCGTATCACTGACGAGATGAGGAGGATATCCCAATGACCAAGGCTGACCTGGTTGAAAAGATTGCCGCCAAGGCCAATCTGACCAAAGCCGCTGCTGAACGCGCGCTCAATGCCTTCCTGGCTTCTGTGGAAGAATCCCTGGCCAAGGACGACAAGCTGACCCTGACCGGTTTCGGCACCTTCGTGGTGGAGACCCGCAAGGAACGCCAGGGCCGCAACCCCCGTACCGGCGAGACCCTGACCATCCCCGCCTGCAAGATGGTGAAATTCCGTCCCGGCAAGATGCTCAAGGACGCCCTCGACTAGCCGACCCCCATTTTCCGGAAAAGATAAAACAGGCCCCGCCTGTTTTATCTTTTCTCCGCCGCCTCCTCATGGTCCCCAGGACCGCCAAGCCCCGGCCCCGGCCACGCCGGGAAAAGGATCACCCCCAATGGACAAGAAATTCTGTTTCGATGCCCTGGCTGAAGAAGGCTTCCAGCCTGAGATCGACGAAGACGGCGACATCTCCTTCCTCGCGGGCGAGATCTCCCTTTCCCTCATCCTCGACGAGGAAGACAAGGACTTCTTCTCTCTGGTCTGCGCCTTCGAAGTGGACGACATGGATCAGCTGGAGCTCTTCTACAGCGCCGCTTCCGAAGCCTCCCGCGAATACCGGATCGCCAAGGCCTACATCGGCGAGATCGAAGACGAATGCTTCGAGATCCGCTTCTGCGTGGAAGGCCTGGCCACGCCGGAACTCTTCCGCAGCAACCTGCGCCGCTATGTGGAGCTGCTGCTGGACATGCAGGAAAGCGTCTTTGACGCCTGCGAAGAAGACGACTCCGACGCCGAGTAGCCTTTCCGTCCTTTCGGCACCTTCCGGCAGGGGCCCGCGCCCGCTGCCCTCTCCTTTATGTGTCCTGTAAAAAAATGCTTGCCTTTTTTGGGCATCAGGACTACAAGACTGTCCTTGACCTTGCAAACAAGGTCGAATGACGCCCGCGTCATTGCCCGGCCTGGCCGGAGCTCTCGCAGGAGGGGGTGATATTCGTGCCCGGAGTGTTTCTGAACGAAGACGATTACAACTTCGATATCGCGCTGCGCCGCTTCAAGAAGCAGGTGGAAAAGGCCGGTGTGCTGTCCGAAATGAAAAAGCGCCAGCACTACGAAAAGCCCAGCGTGATGCGCAAGAAGAAGAAGGCTGCTGCCCGTAAGCGCCTGATGAAGAAAATCAGAAAGATGAACATGGCCTAGTTCTCAGGCCTTGCACGTCACCTTTGAACTGCGGAAGGCCCTCGTGGTCTTCCGCAGTTCCTCTTTTCACCCCCTACCCATCCCAACGCCATGAGCCTGTTTGAAACTATCGAAAAAGATTACGTCCAGGCCTACAAGGCCAAGGACGCCGTGCGTCTGACCGTCCTGCGCCTGCTCAAGACCGCCGTCAAGAACCGTCTGGTGGACCTGTGCCGTCCCGGCGGCACCCTGGACGATGCCGAGATGCTCGACCTCATCATCAAGGAAGGCAAGCAGCGTCAGGACTCCATCGAGCAGTACACCTCCGCCGGCCGTCAGGATCTGGCCGACAAGGAAGCCGCCGAACTGGCCGTCATCCAGAGCTACCTGCCCAAGCCCCTGACCGAAGAAGAGCTGACCGCCCTCATCGATGCCACCATCGCCGAAGTGGGCGCCACCTCGCCCCGCGAGATGGGCAAGGTCATCTCCGCCATCATGGCCACCCACAAGGGCCGTGTGGACGGCAAGGCCCTTTCCGCCGCCGTCAAGGCCCGCCTGACCGCCTAAGAGCATCCATGATCCACAGCCGCACTCTCCACGCGCTCGAATTCCCGCAGATCACGGAGCACCTCGCCAGCCTGTGCCTTTCCCCGGCCGGCCGCGAGCGTGCTCTTGAGCTGCGTCCGCTGGAAGACGCCGCCGCCGTCACCCACGCGGCGCGCCTGTATGACGAATCCGCCGTCTGGGCCGCCCGTCCCATGGGCGAGGGCGGCTTTGCCCTGGGGGCCTTCCCCGATGTGGGCGCCTTCCTGCGGGTGGCCGAAAAGCCCGGCCTGCAGCCCGATACCGATGCCTTCTGGGCCCTGCGCGAGATGCTGCGGCTGGCCAAGGCCGCCCATGCCTCCATCGCCCTGCCCGAAGCCGAGGACCAGTGGCCGCACCTGCTGGCCCTGGCCCAGGAAACGCCGCTGCCCGTGCAGCTCACGGCGGCCCTGCTGCGTTGCATCTCCGATGACGGCCTGATCCGCGACGAGAGCTCGCCCGAACTCTTCCAGGTGCGCAGCGAACTGCGCCGCCTGCACCAGAACTGCATGCGCCGGGTCAAGGACTACGCCATGCAGTACAATATGCTGGCCTGGCTGCAGGACGAGTTCATGACCCTGTCCTCGGACCGCTATGTGCTGCCCCTCAAGGCCAACTTCAAGGGCCGCATGCAGGGCATCATCCATGACTGGTCCCAGACCGGCGAGACCTGCTATTTCGAGCCCATGTTCCTGGTGGAGATCAACAACCGCCTCCAGGAGCTGAAACGCGAGGAGCGCGAGGAAGAGCACAAGGTGCTGGCCTATCTGCGCAGCCTGCTGCTGGCCGAACTGCCCGGGGCGCGTGCCGCCCTGGAACTGCTGGCCCAGCTGGACGTTTTGCAGGCCAAGCGCCGCCTGGCCGCCGAATACGACGGCCGCTGTGTGCCGCTCTCGCCCGTGGAGGAAGGCGTCTGCCTGCTGGAGACCCGCCATCCCCTGCTGGCCCTGGTCAGCCTGCGCCAGCGCAAGGACGAACGCGGCAAGAGCGGCGGCCTGCAGCAGGTGCGCCCGCTGGACATCGTGCTGCGTCCCGGCGAACGGGCCCTCATCATCACCGGCGGCAACGCCGGCGGCAAGACCGTCTGCCTCAAGACCCTGGGCCTGTGCGTGGCCATGACCCTGAGCGGCCTGCCCGTGCCCGCGGCCGCCGGTTCGCATCTGCCCTGGTTCGGCCGTGTGGATGCCTTCATCGGCGACGAGCAGAGCCTGGAAGACAACGTTTCCACCTTCACGGCCCAGATCCAGCATCTGGCCAAAGCCTGGAAGCATCTGGACAGCACCGGCCTCGTGCTGCTGGACGAATTCGGCGCCGGCACCGATCCCGCCCAGGGCGCGGCCCTGGCACAGGGCGTGCTGGACGGCCTGCTGGACAAGCAGACCTTCGTGCTGGCCGCCACCCACTTCCCGGCCCTCAAGACCTATGCCCTGTCGCGCGAAGGCGCGCGGGCCGCTTCGGTGCTCTTCGACCCGCAGAGCAAGAAGCCCCTTTTCAAGCTGGCCTACGATCAGGTGGGCGCCAGCCAGGCCCTGGACGTGGCCCGCGAGCATGGCCTGCCGGAAAGCATCCTGCGCCGTGCGGAGCATTATCTCCTGCAGGACGGGCAGGACACCAGCGCCCTGCTGGGCCGCCTCAATGCCCTGGCCGCCGAGCGCGAGCAGGAGATCGCCCGTCTGCGTCAGGAGCAGGAAAAGGCCCGCCGCGACACCCAGATCATGCGCGAGAAGACCGAGAAGGAACGCCTGCGCCTGCATGACGAAGTGCGCGCCAAGGCCGGCGAACTCATGCGCGCCTGGAAGGAAGGTCGCGCCACCCACAAGCAGGCCCTGAAAGAGATGTCGCGCCTGCGTGCCGATCTGGCCGCGCCCGTGGTGCAGGAAGAGACCTCGGTGCTGCCGCAGATCGAACATTTCGCGCCCGGCCAGCAGGTCTTCCATACCGTGTTCAACAAGCGCGGCGTGGTGACCGACGTGGACGAACGCCGCAAGCGCGTGCGCGTGGACCTCAACGGCGTGAGCCTGTGGGCCGCCATGAAGGACGTGCGCCAGAGCGGCCAGTCCGCCCAGGCTGCGGCCCCCCGTGCGCCGCAGCGCGTCTCTCCGGTCAAGGCCGCCATCGCCAACGACGATGCGCCCGCCCTGCGCCTCGACCTGCGCGGCATGCGTGCCGACCAGGCCCAGGCCGAAGTGGAACGCTTCCTGGACAAGGCCCTGCTTTCCGGCTTCAGTGAAGTGGAGATCGTGCACGGTCGCGGCACCGGCGCCCTGCGTCGCCAAATCCATGATTTTCTGCGCTCCTTCCCGGCCGTGGCCCGTTTTGCCACCGCTCCGGAGGATCGCGGCGGCGATGGCATGACCATCGTCAACCTGCGCTAGCACAGCCGGGCAGTCCGGCGGGGGCCTCATGCAGTCCAGAGATGCCATCCGCGCCATCAAGGAGCGGCTCAACATCACGGATATCGTGCGCCGTTACGTGGATCTCAAGCGTAACGGGCCGCGCTGGGTGGCGCCCTGCCCCTTCCATCAGGAGACCAAGCCCAGTTTCTCGGTCAACGAGGAACAGGGCCTGTTCTACTGTTTCGGCTGCCAGGCGTCCGGGGACATCTTCGATTTCTACGGCCGCATCAACGGCCTGGATTTCCGCGAGACCCTGGAGCAGCTGGCCGCCGAGGCCGGCATCACGCTGGATCGCGGGCCCGTTGACAAAAAACGGCAGGAAGAGGACCGGCAGCGGCGTTCTTCCCGCCAGACCATGCTGCGCATGTACGAGCTGGCGGCGGCCCATTTTGCCGCGGCCCTCAAAAGCCCGGAAGCCGAGGAGTGCCGGGCCTACATACAGCGGCGCGGCCTGAGCCCGGAGATCGTGGAGCGTTTCGGTCTGGGCTGGGCGCGGCGTGACTGGCATTCGCTGGACCTGGCCCTGCAGCGCGCGGGCTACGACATGTGCCTGGCCGCCGAGGCCGGACTGGTGGGACGCTCGGACCGGGGCTCGGTCTATGACCGCTTTCGGGGCCGTCTCATCTTTCCCATCAAAAACCTTTCCAACCAGGTCATCGCCTTTGGCGGGCGTATCATCGCGGACGAGGACGAAGCCAAGTACATCAACAGTTCCGATACGCCCATCTATAAGAAAGGAGAACATCTTTACGGTCTTGCCCAGGCCAGAAAAGGCATTACTGTAAAGGGACGGGCCCTTTTGACCGAGGGCTACATGGACGTGCTGACCCTGCACCAGTTCGGCTACGACAATGCCGTGGGCGTGCTGGGCACCGCCCTGACCCCGGACCAGATCAAGCGTCTTTCGGGCTTCACCTCGCAGCTCACCCTGTTGTTCGACGGGGACCGCGCCGGCCGCAAGGCCGCCCTGCGTTCCTGCGAGATGCTGCTCACCCGCGGTCTGGCCTGCACCGTTGTCCTGATGCCCGAAGGCGAGGACATCGACAGCCTGCTGCGCACGCAGGGCGTGGAGGCCTTCGAGGCCCTGCAGGCCCAGGCGCCGGACGGGCTGCGTTTTTGTCTGGACGTGCTGCGCGCCCTGGCCCCGCGCGAGACCGTGGAATGGGCCAAGAATTTTTTGCGCCATGTGGAAGTGCCGGAGCTGGTCAGCCCCTATGTGTCACGGCTGGCCACCCACCTGCAGCTTTCCGAGGCGGAATTGCGTCAGGGACTGGCCGACAGCAGACGTCCCGGCCCTGACGGACAGACCACGCGCCCCAGCCGGGCGCGACAGAACATGCGGGACCGCCAGATCATGATGTATGCGGTCCGCTACCCCGACCGACTGGACGATCTGCGGGATCTGGGCGCTGACCTGGCCCTGCAGTCGGACATCGCCCGTCAGTTGTGGGACAAGATCGAAGAATGGGGCTCTGACGAGGCCCCCTACCATCTGGACCAGCGCGAAAAGAATTTCTGGTCCTTCTGCCGGGGCGCCGAAGCGGCCCCCCGTGATGACGGCGACAGGGAGCTGGCAGCCCTGCGCCATGATCTTGATGCCTATTATGCGGCAACCCAGCGCCAGTCCGTGACGGCCGCCCTGCGGCAGAACACCGGCACCGGCGACTTTGCCGCTGATTTGGAATATCTTCGCGCACTGCAGGAAACCTTGGAGCAGGGACATGAGCAATCTTAAAGATATCCAGCAAATTCAAAGCCTCATCGCCAAGGGCAAGGGCATGGGCTACCTGACCTTCGACGAGGTCAACAAAGCCCTTCCCGTGGAGATGAACACCCCCGAGCAGTTCGAGGAGATCATCGGCATCTTTGAGCAGCTGGAGATCGCCATCGTCGATTCCGAAAAGGACGGCAAAAAAATCTCCGCCACGCCCACCGAAACCGACGACGACGCCATGGACGGCTCCCTGGAGCTGGCCGAAGACGAAGAATCCGCCGACTATTCCTCGCGCAGCACCGACCCGGTGCGCATGTACCTGCGCGAGATGGGCGCCGTGCCCCTGCTGGATCGCGACGGTGAAGTGGTCATCGCCAAAAAGATCGAGATGGGCGAACAGGACGTGCTCTACGCCCTGGTGGAAGTGCCCGTGGCCGTGGAAGAGCTCATCAACGTGGGCGAGGACCTGCGCCAGAACCGCATCAAGCTCAAGGACGTAGTCAAGACCATCGAAGAAGACGATCCCAGCGAAGACGAGCTCAACCAGCGCTCCCGCGTCATCCTGCTGCTGGACGAGATCAAGCAGATCTTCAAGAAAAAGCGCAAGATCTACAAGAAGCTGGACGACTGCAACACCCTTGACCGCAAGGTGACCGCCATCCAGAAGGAGATCATCAGCTACAAGGAAGAGATCGTCACCCGCCTGCGCGACATCAAGCTGGAAAAGACCCTCATCGACCGCATCATCGAAACGGTCGAGGACTACGTGCGCCAGATGCACAACTGCCAGCGCGACCTTTCGGCCTACATCCTGTCCACCGGGCGTACCCAGGCCGAGATCCAGGAGATGTTCACCGGCCTTGAGCAGCGCACCATCAATCCCAATGATGCCGCCCGCGACCTCAAGCTCAGTGTGGACGAGCTCTTCTCCTTCAAGGAAATGATCATCGGCAAGATCGAGATCCTGAGCCGCCTGCAGGAAAAGTGCTGCCACAACGTCAACGACCTGGAAGAAGTGCTGTGGCGCATCAAGCGCGGCAACACCGCCGCCATGCGCGCCAAGCAGGAGCTCATCCGCTCCAACCTGCGTCTGGTGGTCTCCATCGCCAAAAAGTACACCAACCGCGGTCTCCAGTTCCTGGACCTCATCCAGGAAGGCAACATTGGCCTCATGAAGGCCGTGGACAAGTTCGAGTACCAGCGCGGTTACAAGTTCTCCACCTACGCCACCTGGTGGATCCGTCAGGCCATCACCCGCGCCATCGCGGACCAGGCCCGCACCATCCGTATCCCGGTGCACATGATCGAGACCATCAACAAGCTCATCCGCACCTCGCGTTACCTGGTGCAGGAGCTGGGCCGCGATCCCACGCCCGAAGAGATCGCCGAGCGCATGGAATACCCGGTGGAAAAGGTCAAGAAGGTGCTCAAGATCGCCAAGGAACCCATCTCGCTGGAAACGCCCATCGGCGACGAGGAAGATTCCAGCCTGGGCGATTTCATCGAGGACAAGAAGGCCGTGGCCCCCGCCGAGGAAGTCATCAATACCAAGCTGTCCGAACAGCTGGCGGCCGTGCTGGCCGATCTGACGCCCCGCGAAGAACAGGTGCTGCGCAAGCGTTTCGGTATCGCCGAAAAGAGCGACCATACCCTGGAAGAAGTGGGCAAGCTCTTCAACGTCACCCGTGAACGCATCCGCCAGATCGAAGCCAAGGCCCTGCGCAAGCTGCGTCATCCCGTGCGCAGCCAGCCCCTGCGTTCCTACTACGAAAACTAGTCATGCTGCGTAGCCTCTGCCTGATCCTTTTCCTGTGCTGCGTGCTCGTGGCCGGGGCCTTCCCCGGCACGGGCCGCGCACAGACGGACGCCCTGCCCCATCTGGAACAGATCGCCGTCCGGGGCAAGACCTCGGTGGCTTCCTGTCTGGACGGCGACACCATGCAGCTGACCAACCGCAGCCGCGTGCGCCTGGCCGGCATCGACACGCCGGAGCTCAAGCCCCGCAAGGGCAAGCCCCAGTTCTACGCCCGCGAAGCGCGGGAACTGCTCACCCGTCTGGCCCGCGGCCAGGAGGTCCGGTTCTTTGCCGTGGACAAGGAAGGCAAGGACAAGTACGGCCGCATCGTCGCGGACGTGCGCCTCAAGGACGGGCGCTCGCTCAACGGCATCATGGTGCGTGAAGGCGCGGCCTTCTTCTATCCCCACAAGGGGCTGGACAAAGAGTACCAGGACTGGCTGCTGGCCCTGCAGGCCGAAGCCATCAAGGAACGGCGCGGCATGTGGGCCGAGGTGCTCTCCCGCCCCGAAGCCTTGAAAAATTACACCGGCAACCGCAATTCCCTGCGCTTCTTCCCTGCCGACTGCCCTGACGCCCAGAAGATGAAGCCCCGCAACCGCATCCATTTCGGCACCCTCATGGATGCCTTCATGGCCGGTTATGCCCCGGCCCGCGTCTGCCCCTTCTGGCCGGAGGAAAAATAAGATCATGTCCCATCAGCCTCCCCTTTCCGACCAGCAGGCCCTGGTCATCTTTTCCGGCGGCCAGGATTCGGCCACCTGCCTTGCCTGGGCCCTTTCCCGCTTTGCCCGCGTCCATACGCTGGGCTTCGATTACGGCCAGCGCCACTCCGTGGAACTGGAATGCCGCGGCAAGGTCCGCAGCGCCATCGCGGCCCTCAAGCCGGAATGGCAGGACCGTCTGGGGCCCGACACCCTGCTGGACATCAGCCTGTTCCGCCAGCTGGCCGACACGGCCCTGACCTCGGACATGCCCATCGAGCAGGAAGGCGAAGGCATCCCCAACACCTTCGTGCCGGGCCGCAACCTGCTGTTCATCATGCACGCCGCAGCCTGGGCCTACGGCAAAAACATCCGCCATCTGGTGCTGGGCGTGTGCGAGAGCGACTCCTCCGGTTACCCGGACTGCCGCGACGACAGCATCAAGGCCATGCAGGTGGCCCTCAATACCGGCATGGACAGCCATTTCGTGCTGCATACGCCGCTCATGTGGCTGGACAAGGCCGATACCTGGCGCCTGGCCGAAGATCTGGGCGGCATGCCGCTGGTGGACTGCATCCTCGAGCAGAGCCATACCTGCTACGAGGGCACGCGCGGCGAGCGCTATCCCTGGGGCTACGGCTGCGGCCAGTGCCCGGCCTGCAAGCTGCGCGCCCACGGCTATGAGGTCTATCTTTCCCGCTATCACCAGAAGTGAGGCCGTCATGGCAGCCAAGAAACAACTGACCGCCGCCCAGGGCATGGATGCCGCCTGCATCCTCTTTGAGCTCAACAGCAAGCGCGAGCATATCGTCAATCTGGCTTTCGGTGCGGAGATCCCCGAAGCCTGCCTGACGGAGCCCGGCGCCCTGCCCGACTTCTGCGCCGAGTGGCGGGCCTTCGTCCATGCCACGGTCACGGCCGGGCTCATGCAGCACGCGCCCAATAGCGTGCTGGTGGGCTATCTGCGCCGCACCGGCGAACTGCTGGCCGCCACGGCCAAAGCCGAAGGCGCCAGCCTGCATACCCAGGCCGTGCCTGTCTCCGAGGACAGCCTCAATGCCTTCGTGGACGGCCCCTTTGCCGCCTACATGCCCTTGCTGGCGCAGGAAAAGCAGCACCAGTGCCCCGTGCTCTTCTGCCGCCGCCTGGGCTATGACGAGGACAGCCGCATCACGCCCGAGATCCTGAAGAAGATCCAGGCCCGTCTGGCCGCGGTCATGGCCCTGGTCATCACCGCCATCTGGGACAAACTGGACCAGTACGAGATCGCGGCGGATTAGCTGCGACACACACATTGCACGTAAAAAAGCCTGTCCTTGGGGACAGGCTTTTTTTGTCCCTGTCTGCTCCCGGCGAAGCCCGCCGTACCATCAGCAAGCCCCCCGATGATTTTCAGCATGTCGTGCCTCCGTTTACACGAGGAGGCACGACTTTTTTACGAAAATATAATTTTTTTGAAGAATTACGCTTTCCTTATTGACTTTGAAATTCTTTTTCAATATGTCTTATCAAGAAACCTCCCACACCCTCAGCCAGACCCCATTGCCATGCACTACCCTGCCTCCCGCTCGCTCTCCGCCGCATCCAGCCTGCCCCGCGGCAAACGCCTCCCCGTGTCCCTCACCGTCCTGCCCTCCATGATTCTCCCCGGCATCATATCCAGAAGATCCTCCTTTGCTCCTTTCTGCGGAGCTCCCTGCTGTCCTGTATGCCCGGGGCCAGCTTCCAGCTGAACGCTCCAGGGCACTTTGCCAGAACAAACACCCCCCGGTGTAACGGCCCCGCTCCTTCGTGCGCTTATCCGCTACCGGTCTGCATGACCGGAGCTTTGCGCCGGTCTGTCCGCCGTGCCCACGGGATGCCCTTTGCTCTGGCCCACCCAGAAAAGGAGGGAACATGGCGACGCAGTGTCCCGGTACGACATGCAAGACCGGAGATGATGCCTTCGTCTCCATCATCGACGGCATCCGTAAAAAAGCCCTGAGCCACCCCGACTCTCCGGCGCTCAGTTTTCTTCCCGACGGAAAAGCGGAAAATGCCGAGCTCTGCTCGTACAGCCGCCTCGACATGCGGGCGCGTGCCATTGCCGCGGCCATCCAGGCCACAGGTCAGGGCGACGGCCGTCCCGTCCTGCTGATGCTGCCGCCGGGCCTGGAATTCATCGCGGCCTTTTTCGGCTGCCTGTACGCGCGGGCCATCGCCGTTCCCATGACACCTCCGGGCCTGGCCCGCATGGCCCGCACATTCAATCGTCTGGCCCGCATTGTGGAAGACTCCGGCTCACGCGTCTTCATCACTTCCGCACGTCTGCGCAAGGCGGTGGAAGAACTGGCCGAACGCGTCCATTTTGCCGACAGCATACGGATCATCTGCCTTGATGAGACCGACGATGCCTTGTCCCGGTCCTGGCAGGAACTTCCTTTGACTGCGCATACGCCCGGATGGCTGCAATATACCTCCGGCTCCACCAGCAGCCCCAAAGGAGTCATCATCACTCACGGCAACATCATGGCCAATCTGGACAGCATCGCCGGGCACATGCGGCTCCGGGAAAATATTCCCACCGTCAGCTGGCTGCCCCCCTTCCACGACATGGGCCTCGTGGGCGGCATCCTGACGCCGCTCCATCTGGGCTGCCTGTGCGTCACCATGCCTCCCATGGCCTTCCTGCGCCAACCTCTCTGCTGGCTGCGCGCCGTCACCCACTATCGCGCCCAGCTGACGGGCGGCCCCAACTTTGCCTATGATCTTTGCTGCGACCGCATCCCGGAGGATCGGCTCCGGGAGCTGGATCTCAGTTCGCTTTCCGTCTGCTACTGCGGCTCCGAGCCCATCCGCCTGAAGACCATCCGCCGTTTTCTGGAGCGTTTCAGTTCCGCCGGTCTCGATCCTGCCAGTTTCTATCCTTGCTACGGCCTTGCGGAGAACACGCTGTTCACCACAGGCTGCTGGAAAAATGACGGCGATTTTGCCGTTTTTCTCGACAAGCAGGAATATGCCGCAGGCCGCATACGCTTCCTGCAGGAGCAGCACGCCGATGCCATGCCGCTGCTTTCCTGCGGCACGGCCGGGCGTAACAACGACGTGCGCATCGTCGATCCCCAGACATGCCGGGAGGTCGAAGAAAAGGAGCTGGGCGAGATCTGGATCAGGGGGACGTGCGTTTCTCCGGGATACTGGGAACAGCCCGAAGCCACGAAGACCGTCCTGCATGCCGTGCTGGCCGGATCCGGCGAAGGGCCCTTCCTGCGGACAGGTGACATGGGCTTCATGTCCGGGGGGCATCTTTTCGTCTCCGGGAGATGCAAGGAAATGATCATCCTCAACGGCCGCAATTTTTTCCCGCAGGACCTTGAGGAATGCGTCCTGCAGAACGTGCCGGGGCTGGAGCAGAATGGCGCTGCCGCCTTCGGCATCGACAGCGATGCCGGCGAACGGCTGGTCATGGTCTTCGAGACCCGCCTGCCCGCGACAGCCCACGAGGCGACGCTGGCGGCCATCCGGCGCAGCCTTTCCGAAGAATTCGACATCTCCCCCTGCGCCGTCGTCCTCTGCAAGCGGCATGGCGTGCCCAAGACCACCAGCGGCAAGATCCAGCAGTCCCTGTGCCGCCATCTTTACCTTCACGGCGAACTGCCCGTACTGGCGGAATGGCGGGAAGAGCCCCGCGCCGGGGCCCCCGCCTGGACTCGTCCCCCGCAGGAGCAGGATGCCCCCGCCTCCCGCGAGGCCTGGCAAAACTGGTTGCGTGACGGCCTTTCCGCGCGCCTGGGGCTTTCCCCGGACAGCGTGGGCCTGCACACGCCGTTCAGCTCCCTGGGCATGGGATCGGCCACGGCCGTAGCCTTGACCGGGGAATTGCAGCAGGCCTGCGGCCGTCCTCTGCCCGCGACCCTGTTCTATGACCATGCCGACATCGCCTCGCTGGCGTCGTTCATGGCCGGGGACCTTTCCGATGAAGCCCCGTTGCCCGCGCACTGCGCCGGACAACAAGCGGTGGCCATCATCGGCATGGCCTGCCGTCTGCCGGGCGCCGACAGCCCCGAGGCTCTGGAGGCACTGCTCTTCGGCGGCAAGGATGCCATCACCCGGCGCGACCCCGCCCACCGGGACGGTACGGCCGCTCCTGAAGACGGGGACAGGGCTGTCTGGGGTGGTTTTCTGGACGACATCAGCGCTTTCGATGCCGCTCTGTTCGGTATCTCTCCCCGCGAAGCCGTGGAGATCGATCCCCAGCAGCGCCTGCTGCTGGAAGTCTCCTGGCAGGCCCTGGAGCGGGCCGGGATCGCGCCGGACAGCTTGCGCCGCAGCCGCACAGGCGTCTTCACGGGCATCAGCTCTTCCGATTACGAGAACCGCCGTCTCCAGTGCGGCCAGAGCCTCAACGCCTATGTGGGGACGGGAAACGCCCACAGCATCGCGGCCAACCGCCTTTCCTATTTCTACGGGTTCGAAGGCCCGAGCATGGCCGTAGACAGCGCCTGCTCGTCCTCGCTGCTGGCCCTGCACCTGGCCTGCCGCAGCCTGCGGGACGGCGAATGCGAGACCGCTCTTGCCTGCGGCGTCAATATCCTGGCCGGAAGCGAAGGACAGGATATCTTCACCGACGCCCATCTCATGGCCCCGGACGGCCGCTGCAAGACCTTTTCCGCCGACGCCGACGGCTATGTCCGCGCCGAAGGCTGCGTGGTGCTCGTTCTTAAAACGCTGGAGAAGGCCCTGAACGACCAGGATCCCATCCTGGGCATCGTCCGCGGCTCGGCAGTCAACCAGGACGGCCGAAGCAACGGCCTTACGGCCCCCAGCCGCCGGGCCCAGGCCCGCCTGCTGCGCGAAGCTCTCCATAACGCCGGGCTTACGGCCGCGGACATCGACGGCATCGAAGCCCACGGCACCGGCACGCCCCTGGGCGACCCCATCGAATTCGGCGCCATCAGCGATGTCTACAGCGGCAGCAGGGAGGCCGATCGCCCCCTGCTGATCTCCTCCATCAAGACGAACGTCGGCCACCTTGAGGCTGCCGCCGGTCTTGCCGGGGTCTGCCGCGTCCTCATTTCCCTGCAGGCCGCGGCCATCCCGCCGCACCTGCACCTGAAACGCCTCAATCCTGAGATCAGGACAGACGGCATCCCGGCCGCCATCCCCGTCGCCACCACCCCGTGGCCCCGGACCCCGGGACGTCCCCGCCGGGCCGGTGTCAGCTCGTTCGGCTTTGGCGGGACCAATGTCCATGTCATCCTCGAAGAAGCTCCCCTGACAGACGCGCCTTCCGGCACGCTCCCCGGACCTCTCCCCGTCTTGCCGCTGGCGGCCGCATCGGAAGGCCAGCTGCGGGAGCTGGCGGCAGACTACAGGAAACACCTTGCCCGGGCACCGGAACGGGAGATGGCCGATGCCTGCCTGACCTGCGGCACCGGCCGGGCCTTCCTGCCCTGCCGTGCGGCCCTCGCGGGCCCTGATATCGTCCGGGGGCTGGAACAGCTCGCCTCGGGGATGCCCGTGCCCTTCATGGGCCATGTGCCGGACAGCGCGCCGCACCGTCCGGTGGTCTTCTTCCTCGACAGCATGACGGGCAGCCCCGACGCTTCCCTCCCGGATGTCCCGCCGCTGGCCTCCGCCCGCACCGCACTGCTGGAGCAGCTGCCCTCCGGGACGGAGACGGATGGACAGGCAAGGGCGTTCCTGGCTCTTATGGCCACGGCCGAAGCCTGGCGCCGTATGCTCGGCGAACCTGCGGCCATCCTCTGCACACCGGCGACGGTGTCTGTGGCGGCCTGCCTTGCAGGCCATCTCGACCCGGAAGAAGGCCTTGCCCTGTACCGGGCCCTTGAAGGTGATGGAGCCCCCATCCCGCAGTTCAAGGTCCGCGCCCCGGAAGCCGGGACCGTCTCCCTCCCCCTGTTCGATCTGGGCCGCAGCAGGCTCATCTCCGCCGAAGAAGCCCGCGATCCCGCCTTCTGGCGGGCATATGCCCCCACGACCGGAACCCCGGAAGAAGCCCATGCCATCGCCCAGGCCCGGCGCCTTGCCCCATCCGCCGACATCCTGGCCATGCGTCCCGGCGACCTTCCCGACGGCAATACCGCGGACACGCCGCTGCTGCTCCCCGCCTTCGCTCCCGATGCCGCCGCGACGCCGCAGCATATGGCCGCGGTGCTGGCCTGCTGCTGGACACGCGGTACAAACGTGCGCTGGACTGCCGTCCATGCGGGCAGCGCTGCCCGGCGCATACCGTTGCCGACCTATCCTTTTGCACGCGAGCGCTTCTGGTTCGGCGGCACGGACATGACAGACGCCCCTGCCGCCCTGCCCGCACGCCGCTCTCCCGCCCCGCTGGAGATCCCCGACGTATCGTGCGTCATGCAGGAGACGGCGCGTGCGGACCGTCTTGACGATGCGGAGCTCCTGGCGCTGCTTTCCCGCGAGGCCCGCGCCGTCCTGCGCCTGCCCGAAAACGTCCCCCTGTCCCCTGAGACGCCCCTGGTCAGGGCCGGTTTCGATTCCCTGCTGTTCATGGAGCTGGCGCAACGCCTGAGCAGACGCCTCGGCATGACGCTGCCTCCGGCCCTGCTCATGGAAACTGCCACCCTGGCCGCCTTGCGGGAACGTCTGCGCCTGCAGGAACAGACCGCTCCCGCCCCTCAGGAGATGACGGACATCGTTGCCCGTCCCGAAGACAGGCACCTGCCCTTCCCCCTGACGGACGTGCAGCACGCCTACTGGATCGGACGGGACGGCAGCATGACGCTGGGTGGCGTCAGTTGCAGCAATTATGTGGAAGCGGACTTCACGGGACTGGACGTCCCCCGGCTGGAAAAAGCCTTGGATGCCCTCGTCAGGCGGCATGACATGCTGCGCTGCGTCATCACGCCTGACGGACGGCAGCGCGTCCTGCCTGCGGTCCCTGCCTGCCGCATCCCGCTCGAAGACCTTTCCGCCCTGCCCGAAGAGGAGAAGGAACGCGTCCTCCGGCAGAAACGGGAACAGCTTTCCCACAAGGTACTGCCCACGGACAAGGCCCCTCTGCTGGAGATCACGGCAAGCCGTCTGGATGCCGCTACCATACGCCTGCACGTCAAGCTGGATCTGCTGGTGGCCGATGCCTACAGTTTCGGCATCCTGATGCAGGATCTCGCCGCTTGGTATGCCGACCCGGGAATGGAAAAAAGCCCTCTGGCCCTTTCCTTCAGGGATTGCGTCCTGGCGGCCGAGGCGGAAAAGGACACGCCCGCCTGGCAGGCGGACAGGGAGTACTGGCTGCAGCGCCTGCCCTTCCTGCCCGCAGGTCCCGAGCTGCCTCTGGCACGGACGCCGCAAAGCCTCGGCACCCCCCGCTTCCATCGTCGCACGGCGATGCTGGATGCCGCACGCTGGGCCCGCCTCAAGGAAATGGGGCGCGCACAGGGGCTCACGCCCTCCGGCCTGCTGCTGGCGGCCTTCAGCCTCGTCCTTTCCCGCTGGACGGCGCAACCGCACTTCTGCCTCATGCTCACGACCTTCGACCGCCGGTACCGGCATGAGGAAATGGGGGCCGTGGTGGGGGACTTCACCCGCCTGCTGCTGCTCGAAGTCCAAAGGGAAAAAGGCGCCACCTTCCTGGAGCACGCAACGGCTCTCGGCAGGCAGCTGATCCGGGACATGGGACACAGCCGTTTCTCCGCCGTGGACGTTCTGCGAGAACTGGCAAAGGATCACGGCGAGGACATGACCTCCTCCCGCTCCGCTGTCGTCTTCACCAGCGCCCTGCCCCTCAGCGGTGACGATCCGTTCGCCGCGGCCGACGGCCTGGGAGCGAAGCTGGCCTATGCCGTCTCCCAGACGCCGCAGGTATGGCTGGACCATCAGGTCTGCGAATACCGGGGCCAGCTCGTCTATACCTGGGATGCGGTGGAAGACCTGTTCCCCTCGGGGATGCTCGATGCCGTGTTCACCGTCTACGGCGACTTCCTCACGGCCCTGTGCGAGGATGCCGCTCTCTGGCAGCAGCCTGTGCCCCTGCACCGGCTGCCCGCATCACAGGCAGACGTCCGCCATGCGGCCAATGCCACAGAAGCGGCCATCCCGCCGCGTACGCTGTTCGCCCCCTTCCTGGACCACGCCTCCCGGGATGGAGCCCCGGCCGCCGTCATCGGCGAAGGCGTCAGCCTGTCCCGGGCCGAGGCCGAATCCATCTCCCGCCTGCTGGGGAACGGGCTGCGTTCGCGGGGTCTGCGTCCCGGCGAGATCGTGGCCGTCATGATGGAAAAGGGCTGGGAACAGGTCGTGGCCGTCATGGGCATCCTGCGGGCCGGGGGCGCCTATCTGCCCGTGTCCCCCTCCCTGCCGGACAAGCGCATCGCCTACATGTTCAAGGATGCCGGTGTCCGCTTCTGCTTCGTGCAGCCCGGCCTGGAAGCCAGGGCCGAAGCCTGCGGCAGCGAGGCCGTCCCCGTCCTCCGCGCCTTCCCGGAACAAGCGGCCCCCGCCGCGGCGCCCCTTCCGGATACGGACGTATCGCCGGAGGGCCTGGCCTATGTCATCTATACCTCCGGCTCCACAGGCCTGCCCAAGGGGGTGATGGTCAGCCATGCCGCAGCCCACAATACCCTGGCGGACCTGGGGCAGCGTCTGGGCCTTGGGCCCCGTGACCGCGTCATCGCCCTTGCCAGCCTGTCCTTCGACCTTTCCGTGTTCGACCTTTTCGGCGTCACGGGAGCGGGCGGCGCCGTCGTCATCCCCGCTCCCGGACAGGAGAGGGATCCCGCGGCCTGGTGCCGCCTGATGCGGGAACAGGGCGTGACCGTCTGGAACAGCACCCCTTCGCTCATGCAGCTGCTGCTCGACTATCTGGACGACCACCCCGAAGACAGGCCGGAACGACTGCGCCTGGCCCTGCTCAGTGGCGACTGGATCCCCCTTGCCATGCCGGACCGCATGCACGCACTGTGGCCGGACATGACCGTTGCCGCCCTCGGAGGGGCCACCGAAGCCGCCATCTGGTCCAACATCCAGATCGTGGACCGTATCCCGGCAGAATGGCACAGCATCCCCTACGGCCGTCCGCTGGCCAACCAGGGATATCTTGTCCTCGACCAGGACCTGTGCCCCTGCCCGGATCTTGTGGCCGGTGACCTGTACATCACCGGGGCGGGCCTGGCCCGCGGCTACCTCAACGATCCCTCCAAAACGGCCGCGGCCTTTTTCCGCCATCCCCGCAGCGGGCAGGCCCTGTACCGCACGGGCGACCTGGGCCGCTACTGGCCTGACGGCACTTTGGAATTCCTCGGCCGCAAAGACAGCCAGGTCAAGATCAACGGTTTCCGCATCGAGCTGGGCGAGGTGGAACGGGCCCTGAACGCCCTCCCCGGCGTGGGCAATGCCGCCGTCATCGCCCTCAGGAGCGACAAGGGCGACAGGCTCGCCGGCTTCGTGTCTCCCGCACCGCAGGCAGTCATGCCGGCACCGTCCGATGAAAGCCCGGAAGCCCGCGAAGCCCGGTACCGGAGCATGAGGGACGCCGGCATCACCCTTGTGGATGACGTGGAACGCCTGGCCTACAAACAGGCGGGGCACAACCTCCGCAAGGACCTCGACAGCCTGCCCCGCATCGGTCTCGCCACGGAGGACGAGGCCACCAGCCTGTCCCTGTTCTCCCGCCGCATCTCGTCGCGCCGCTTCACCGAAGCCCCCATGGAACGGGAAGCGTTCGAAAGATTGCTGGGCTGCCTGCGCGGCCTGGACATCCCCCAGTGGCCGGTAGTCAGGCACCGCTACGGTTCCGCGGGCTGGACCTATGCCGTACAGGTCTATGTCCTGGTCAGGCCCGGCAGGATCCGGGAGCTGGATGGCGGCTGCTATTATTATCATCCGCTGGAAAACGCCCTCGTCCGCATGGCCGATGCCCCTGAAGATGCGGCCACCGTCTTCCCCGGCCACAATGCCGACATCTTCTCCCACAGTGCCTTCGCCCTGTTCCTCGTGGCCGACATGGAGGCCATCCGTCCGCTCTACGGGGACAGGTCCGAAGAGTTCGTCCTCATCGAAGCCGGACTCATGAGCCAGCTGCTGGAAGAGACCGCCATGGAACAGCGGGCCGGTCTGTGCCAGATAGGCGCGCTGGATTTCGACAGGCTGCGCGGCAGCTTCTCCCTGGGAGCCGGGCACCGCTACCTGCACTGCCTGACAGGGGGGGCGGTGACCCGCGAACCGGGCTGGGACTTCACCCGTGCCCTAGCGGAATCCCTTCCCCACCAGGCCGCGGCCGGGGGGCTCTCGCCCGAAGACCTGCAAGGTCTTTTGCGGCAGTGGCTGCCCGATTACATGGTGCCCCAGACCCTGACGGTCATCGATGCCATACCGCTCACCGCCAACGGCAAGGTCGATCGCAGGCAGCTGGCCGCGCTGGGGGCCGGCCCCGCTGCGGGACCGGCATGCGTGCATCCCGAGGGCGAGACCGAAGAACAGCTCACCGCCATCATCCGGGACATGCTCGGCAAGGAGACGGTCAGCGTGCTGGACAACTTCTTCGATCTCGGCGCCACGTCGCTGCAGCTGGTCCTTTTCCAGCGGCGCATCAGCGAACTCCTCCACAGGCAGGTGGCCATCACGGACATCTTCGCCCATCCCAATATCAGGGATCTTGCCGCCTTCCTGGCCCCGCAGGGCGGGGAGGACAGCGCAGAGGACGCCATGTCCATGGCCGGACGGCGTGCCCGGCTGCGCAGGCAGATGCGCAGGCCCGGCCCGGCACATGCCGTCACGCCCCGGAACTTCGGCCCGCAGGACAGCCTTCCCGGCACGGAAAGCAATTCGTAACCGGCAGCGAAAGATGCCGCAGGACAGAAAGTCATGGACAGCATGAACATCACTGACGAAGCGATCGCCGTCATCGGCATGAGCTGCCGTTTTCCCGGTGCTCCCGACCTCGACGGATACTGGCGCAACCTTTGCGAAGGCAAGGTCAGCGTGACCTTCCTGGACCGGAAAGACCTTGCCGCAGCGGGCGTGGATCACGGCCTGCTGCGCGACCCGAACTACGTCCCGGCGACCTACAGCCTGGGGGACATCGACAAATTCGACGCAGCCTTTTTCGGCTATGCCGGCAGCGAGGCGGAAAAGATCGACCCGCAGCAGCGCACCTTCCTGGAATGCGCCTGGGAATCGCTGGAGGATGCCGGATATACGCCCCTGCCCGGCGGCGGTCTGGAAGGCAAGAGCGTCGGCGTTTTTGCAGGCAGCCGCATCAGTGCCTATCTGGAACATGCGTGCCGCGGCCTGAAAGCCGGGAACGGTGCCGAAGCCTTCCAGTGCCTGGTGGGCAACGACAAGGATTACCTGTGCTCGCGCGTCTCCTACAAGCTGAACCTGAACGGGCCCAGCCTGTGCGTGCAGACGGCCTGCTCCAGCTCGCTTTCCGCCGTGCACGTGGCCTGCGAGAACCTGCGCAGCGGCGCGTGCGACATGGCCCTGGCCGGAGGGGTGGCCATCGATGTGCCCCAGGAGAAAGGTTACTTGTTCCAGGAAGGCATGATCTTCTCCCGTGACGGCTACTGCCGCCCCTTTGACAAAAATGCCTCGGGCACGGTCTTTTCCGGCGGGGCGGGCGTCGTCGTCCTGAAACGGCTGGCAGATGCCCTGCGCGACCGCGACCACATCTATGCCGTGGTGCTGGCCTCCGTAGTCAACAATGACGGTTCCCGGCGGGTGGGCTATACCGCGCCCGGCGAATTCGGCCAGACCGCCGTCATCGGCGAGGCGATCTCCCTCTCGGGACTTTCCGCGCGTGATATCGGCCTTGTCGAAAGCCACGGCACCGGGACGGCCCTCGGCGACCCCATCGAATTCGCCGCCCTGGGCAAGGCCTTTGGCCATTTCACGCAGGACAGGGGCTTCTGCGCCCTCGGCGCGGTCAAGGCCAACATCGGCCATGCCGATGCCGCGTCGGGCATCGCCAGTTTCATCAAGGCCGTCATGGCCGTCCATACCGGCCACATTCCGCCCCACCCCCTGTTCGAGGAAGCCAATCCGGCCCTGGACCTCGACGCCAGCCCTTTCTACATCAACACGGCCCTTGCGGACTGGAAGGATGCGGAAAGACCACGCGCCGCCGGGATCAGCTCCTTCGGCATCGGCGGGTCCAACGCCCATGCCGTCATCATGCAGGCTCCTGAAGAGCCGGTGAATTCCCGCCACCTGCCTGACGGCACGCCGGATCTTTTCGTCCTTTCGTCGCGCACCGGGACCATGCTGCGTGCCCTTGCCGGACGCATGGCCCGAGCGCTGGAGGCCCCGTCCGCCTCCCTTGCCGACATCTGCTTCACGGCCAGGGCCTCACGCAGCCAGGACAAGGTCCGGCTGGCCGTCCGCGCCACCTCGACCGGCGCGCTCCGGGAGGCTTTGCACGCCTTTGCCCGGGGCGGGATGCCCGAGGGGATGCTGCTTTCCGGACATACGGAGGCGCGGGACGTGCCCGGCGACCTCATGGATGACGGACTCCAGCGGGTGGCCCTGGCCTACATGGCCGGTGACGACAAGGCATTGGACGCCCTCCAGGAAAAAGCCCTGCTTCTGGGCGCCCGTCGCGTCCGGCTTCCCCTGACTCCCTTCCAGCGCCGCCGCTTCTGGCCTGAAGAAGACAGCACCGGCACGGATGGCACCGGCCGTGAAGCCCTCTCCCATCCCGTGTGGCGCGAACGCTTCACAACTGCGGAAGGAAAGATCCTTTACGGGGGCCGCCTTGGCGGCAAGGAACTGGAACGCATGCGGGAACACCGGGTAGCGGGCAGGAGCATCGCCCCGGGCAGCCTGCTCCTCGAGCTCCTGCGCGCGGCCGCCGCCCGGGAATACGGCGCGGACTGCGGTCTCGGTCATGTGGCCCTGCTTCGTCCCCTGCCGCTGGACGGGGACCGGGACGTCTTTTTCCAGCTCATCCTGGAAGGCGACAGGGAACGGGGCGTCATGGAGCTCTTCACCTCTACCGCCCCCGAAGCGCCCGGGGCCTGGCACAGGACCGCGCGAGCCGGCATCGAAGGCCCGGCATGCTCCATGCCTGCGGCGGCACCGGCAAGCGACGAGGACATGCCCGAGGACATAGCGGCCTATTATGCCGCCATGCAGGGCCTTGGCGTCTCGTACGGGCCTTCCTTCCGCCTGTTGCGGGAGATCCGCAGCGGCCGGGGCAGGGCCTGGACCCGTGTCTCCTCCGGCAACTCCAACGACGGTTGGGGCTGGGATCCCGCCCTGCTGGACGCCTGCCTGCAGGGTGTGCTCTCCTGCATCCCCCAGCAGGACAGGGATACGGACAGGATCTTCGTCCCGGCGGGTTGCCGGCATCTGGACCTGCCGGAACAGTGCCCCGCTGATGTGCAGGTCATGCTGGAGCTGCGGGAAAGCCCGGCCGGGGATCCCGGCGATACGGGCACGTTCCTGCTGGACGTCAGCCTTTTCGACGGCAACGGCGAAGCCGTCGGTCGCATGGAAGGCCTGCGCATGAGTGCCCTGCCGTCTGAAAGCGTCGAGGAAGAGGCCGGTTCCCCGGAGGCCGCCCGTTACGCTGTCCGCTGGATCGAGGGGGAACAGCTCCCCGGCCGGGCCCGGCTGGACGGGCGCTGGCTCGTACTGGCAGATCCCGGCCCCCTGGCCGAGGCACTTGCGGCGCGCCTGGAATCTGACGGCTGCCACTGCCGCGTCCTTTCCCATGCGGAACGGGACGGCCTTCCTGCGGCTCTGGATGCCCTTGCTGACGGACAGGGCCGCCTGCATGTGGTGGATGCCTGGCCCCTGGGCGTCCCGGGCATGGCTGATCCTGACGGGACCTATGACCGCAGCGTGCTGCCCCTGCTGGAGATCGTCCGGCAGGCGCGGGCACGGGACATGGAGGCCCGCCTCGATCTCGTGACCCTCACAAGCGGGACTTTCGGCCCCGACATTGCGGCCGACGCCCATGAGCGGCCGTTGCCCGGCCAGTCCCTCGTCTGGGGCCTCGGCCCGGTAGTGTGCATGGAGCATCCCGCCCTGCGCGTGCGCCTCATGGATCTCCAGCACCCGGAGGCCGACGATACCCTGTTCCGGGCCCTTGCCTGCGAAGACGGGGAAGACCGTCAGGCCTTGCGTGACGGCCGCCGCCTCCTGCCCCGCCTTGAAAGGGCGGACGACGGCCGGGACGACGGAGCGACAGGCCCCCGGGCCCTCGTCATGGAAGGTCCCGGTCTCGACAACCTGCGCTGGCAGCCGCTGGAACGCCGCTCCCCGGAAGCGGGCGAGGTGGAAGTGGCCCTTGCGGCCTCCAGCCTCAACTTCCGTGACGTCATGATGGTCATGGGCATCTACCCCGGCGAAGAGACCGCCGTGGGCAGTGACGGGGCCGGCATCGTCACCGCTGTGGGTGACGGCGTCTCCGGTATCCAGGTAGGGGATCGCGTGGCGGTCAGCGCCTATGGTTGCCTGCGGACCCACATCACCCTGCCTGCCGCCATGACCTGCCCCCTGCCCGCGGACATCTCGTTCGAACAGGCCGCCGCGCTGCCCGTCGCCTACATCACGGCCTGCTACGGCCTTGAGGAGCTTGCCGGCATCCGCGCCGGACAGACCGTCCTCATCCACGCGGCCTCCGGCGGTGTGGGACTCGCCGCCATGGCAGTGTGCCGCAGGGCCGGTGCCCGCATCTTCGCCACGGCAGGCACCCCGGCCAAACGGGAGCTGGTCCGATCGCTCGGGGCGGAACTGGTCATGGATTCCCGTTCCACCGCCTTCGCCCAGGAAGTCCTGGATGCCACCGGCGGCAGGGGGGTGGACATCATCCTCAACTCCCTGGCCGGCGAGACGCAGGAAGCCTCCTTCACGCTGGTGGCGGACAATGGCTGCTTCGTGGAGCTGGGCAAGAGCGGTCTGCGCCAGGCGGGCGACTACCGGACCGGACGCGGCCTCATGCGCTACCGTCCTTTGGATCTAGTGGAGCTGGGACGCGACCGGCCCGACCTGATGGCCGGGATCTTCCGGCGTGCCATGCGGGGATGCGCCCGGGGAGAGCTGGCCCTGCTGCCGGTCACGGTCTTTGCCGCCGACCGCCATGACGCTGCTTTCCGGCACATGATGCAGGCGCGCCACACGGGCAAGATCATCCTGCGCTGGCCCGCCGCCGTCCAAACCGGGCATCCCGCATGCTCCGGCACGGAACTGGTGAGCGGCGGCCTGGGCGGGATAGCCCTGCGCCTGTGCGCCGACCGCGTACGCCGGGGCTGCCGTCACCTGCTGTTGCTGGCCCGCCGCCAGCCTGCGGCGGAGGAAGCGGCCCTGCTGGAAGACCTGCGGCAACAGGGCTGCACTGTCCGTCTGGCCCTGGCCGACGTGTCCGACAGCAGCGCCCTGCGACATGCCGTGGACTCCGCCCTGAAAGACATGCCGCCTCTGAAGCGCATCTGGCACCTGGCCGGGACGCTGGATGACGACAGGCTCCTCCGCCTCGATGCGTCGCGCTTCAAACGGGTCCTCGCCCCCAAGGCGGAGGGCGCCTGGAACCTGCACCGGCTCTCGCTGGACCACCAGCTGGAAGCCTTCGTCCTGTTCTCCTCCACGGCCTCCTTCCTCGGCCCCATGGGCATGGGCAACTACGCGGCGGCCAATGCCTTCCTTGACGAGCTCGCGCTGTACCGCCGCCATCTGGGCCTGCCCGCCCTCAGCATCAACTGGGGCGCCTTCCGTGATGCCGGCATGGCCGCACGTCAGGCCGACCTCCGCACCCTTTCCCGTTTAGGCATCCATACCGTTGCGCCCGAGGAAGGCTTTGCCGTCATGGAACGCCTCCTCTCCCGCGACGTGTGCAGGGCCGCCGTGCTGCATATGGACTGGCCCCGCTATGCCGCAGGCTACGACAGCGACCGTTTGCCGCCCCTGCTGCGATCGCTCTGCCCCGCCACAGCGGACGACAGCGAAGCCTCCGTATCGCCCGAAGCGGACAGCGCGGGCCGGGACAGCCGGGATGCCGTCATGCGGGCCGTCCGTGCCAAGGTGGCGACCATCCTGCGGACCGACGCCGCGAGCCTGCCCGGCGATGCCAACCTTATCGAGCTGGGCGTGGACAGCCTGCTGGCCCTGGACCTGTTCCAGTCGCTGGAAAAGCAGTTCCGCATCCGGGTGGACCGCAGCCTGCTGTTCAAGGAGCCTACCATCGATGCCCTGGCCTCCCGGATCGCCTCCCTGCTCGACGCCGGGAAAAGGGCTCAGGACGGGGACCTGCCCGTCATCCTTCCCGACAGCGCCGCCCGTCATGAGCCCTTCCCGCTCATGGACATGCAACAGGCCTACTGGGTGGGCCGGACAGGCGCCCTCGTGCTGGGCAATGTCTCCTGCCACGTCTATCTCGAGCTGGAAACGGAGGATCTGGACCTTCCCCGCTGGGAGGCCTGCTGGAACAGACTGATCCGGCATCACGACATGCTGCGCTGCGTCATCATGGAGGACGGACGGCAACGCATCCTGCCCGAGGTGCCGCCCTTCACCGTCACGGTACAGGACGCGACGGGCCTGGATGCCGGGGCTGCCGAACAAATGGTGCTGGAATGCCGGGAACGCATGGGGCATGAAGTGCTCTCCGCGAAGGAATGGCCCCTGTTCCGTGTGGCCGCCACCCGGATGCCGGGCGGTCCCATCCGCCTGCACATCAGCCTGGACCTGCTGGTAGCCGACCTGCACAGCATGAACCTGATGATGAACGGGCTCGAAAGCCTCTACCGGTATCCTGAACGGGAACCGGCCCCCCTGGACCTTTCGTTCCGGGACTATGTGCTGGCACTGGAAGCCTTCAGGAAGAGCCCGCGCTACCGGAAGGACAAAGAATACTGGCTGGAGCGTGTCGCCGCCCTGCCGCCCGCGCCGGACCTGCCCCTGGCCGTCACGCCCGCGCAGGTGGAGCGCCCGCGCTTCGTCCGCCATGCGGCGCAGCTCGACCGGAAGACCTGGGCGGACCTGCGCCAAAAGGCCGCCGCGCACGAGCTGACGGTCTCCGGCCTGCTGCTGGCCTGCTATGCCGAGGTGCTGGCCCGCTGGAGCAGCCGGGACGAGTTCACTCTCAATGTCACGCTTTTCAACCGGCTGCCCCTGCATCCCGAAGTCGGGGAGATCGTGGGCGACTTCACGTCCGTGAGCCTGCTTGCCTGCTCTTTCGACGGCACGGCATCCTTCCTCCGGCGCGCACGGACCCTGCAGGCCCAGCTGTGGGCCGACATGGATCACAGCACCTTCTCCGGCGTGGAGGTCATCCGCGAATGGAGCAGATGCACGGGCCGTTCCAGCGCCGACATCATCCCCATCGTCTTCACCAGTACCATCGGCTTCGGCGACGAGCACGGCACCCATCCGGCCCTGCGCACGTTCGGGCGCATGGTCTACAACATCACGCAGACGCCGCAAGTCTGGATCGACCATCAGGTCCGCGAGGTGGACGATTGCCTTGAGTTCAACTGGGATGCCGTGGACGAACTCTTCCCCGAAGGGCTCGTGGACAGCATGTTTTCCGCCTATTGTCGCCTGCTCCGGATGCTGGCCCGGGACGACAGGATCTGGCACCAGACCCATTTGCCCCTGCTGCCGCAGGAACAGCTGGGACGCCGCCGCACGGCCAACGCCACGACCCGGGAGTTCCCCCATGCGGGCCGCGGGACGCTGGACAGCCTTTTTGCCCGTTCCCTGCGAGATGCCCCCGGGGCCCTGGCCCTGGCGGACGGCGATCTTTGCCTGAGCTACCGGGATCTGGGCAGGGCTGCCGAGGCCCTTTGCGGCAGGCTCATGGCCCGGGGCTGCGGCCAGGGCAGCCTTGTGGCCGTCGTCAGCAACGGCGGCTGGGAAGAAGCGGTCGCGGCCCTGGCCGTGAGCAGTGCCGGAGCCGCCTACATGCCCGTGGATGCCGCTGTCCCCCCTGCCCGCCTCAAGCATCTGCTCGAATATTCCGGGGCCGGGGCCGTCCTGGTGCAGCGCCGCCATGCGTCCCTGCCCTGGCCCGCGGGCCTGCCCGTCATGGTCATGGATGAGGATTTATTGAAATCGAATTCCGAATTTGATTTCGAAAGATGCGTCAGCCGTCCTGACGCGCTGGCCTACGTCATCCACACTTCGGGCTCCACGGGCGCTCCCAAGGGGGTCATGATCCGCCACGAACGCGCCGTCAACACCATCAGGGCCGTCAACGAACTGACCGGGCTGCGGTCTTCGGACAGGGTCCTTGCCCTTTCGCGCTTCACCTTCGACCTGTCCGTCTGGGACATGTTCGGCCTGCTCGGCGCGGGCGGGGCCCTGGTCCTGCCGGATCCCGCCAGACGTCTGGAAGCAGCCCACTGGCTGGAGCTGATGCACCGGCATCAGGTGAGCATCTGGAACAGCGTCCCCCCCTTCCTCCAGATCCTTGCCGCCCATCTGGAGCATCATCCCGCTGCCCTGCCGCCCTTGCGCTGCGCCCTGCTCAGCGGGGACTGGATCCCCCTGGGCCTGCCCGGACGCATCAGGGCCTTCTGGCCGGAGCTGCGGCTCTTCAGCCTCGGCGGCGCCACAGAAGCTTCCATCTGGTCCAATTTCTTCCCCGTGGAAGACGTCCTGCCGCAATGGAAGAGCATCCCTTACGGCAAACCGCTGGCCAACCAGAGGTTCTTCATCCTCGACCGCCACGGTAGCGACTGCCCGGACTGGGTCCCCGGCGAATTGCACATCGCCGGTGACGGTCTTGCCGACGGGTACCTCAAGGATCCCGAACGCACGGCCGAGCGCTTCATACGCCACCCCGGCACAGGGGAAGACCTCTACGCCACCGGTGACCTGGGCTGCTACATGCCCGACGGCAATATCGAATTCCTCGGCCGTCAGGACAATCAAGTCAAGATCAACGGTTACCGGGTCGAGCTGGGCGAGGTGGAGAACACCCTCATGGAGCATCCTTTCGTGGAACAGGCCGCCGCCCTGACGGTCAGGGGCAGGCAGGCGGGCCAGGTGCTGGCCGCTTTCGTGGCCTGCCGGCCCGGCACGTCTCCGGCGCCGGAAGAGCTCCAGCAATGGCTGGCGGAGCGTCTGCCCTCCTTCCTGGTCCCCGGCATGATCCTGATGCGGGAAAGCCTTCCCCTGACCAGCTCCGGCAAAGTCGACAGGAAGAGCCTCGTACTCGACCCCGACCAGGAACTCCCCCGGATGAAGGGGGCACAGCCCGGATCTGAGACGGAACGGCTGGTGGCCGGAGCCATCGCGCATGTCCTGGGCCGCGACGACATAAGCATCGACAGCCGCTTCTTCGAAATGGGCCTGAGTTCCCTTGATCTTGTCGCCGTACAGGCCGCCCTCGGGGAACGCCTGGGCACGGATATCCCGCTCATGACCCTGCTCGAGCACACCAGCATCCGTGCACTGGCAGCCTGGCTGGACAACAGGACGCCGCGCACGACCGCGCAAGAGATATCCGCGCCGGAAGGCGGCGGGAGCGCCTCCGCCTTCGACCGCGGCATGGACCGGGCCGAACGGCGCATGCGCACCCGCTCCAGGCAACGGACCGGACGCTGATCCTTTCACCAACCCTTCAAAAGCGCCATGCGCACGAGGCATGCCATGCATCCACAAACGAACAAGGTCCCGGAGAACGCCATCGCCGTCATCGGCATGGACT
This sequence comes from Desulfovibrio sp. SGI.230, assembly GCF_050313065.1. Taxonomy (NCBI): domain Bacteria; kingdom Pseudomonadati; phylum Thermodesulfobacteriota; class Desulfovibrionia; order Desulfovibrionales; family Desulfovibrionaceae; genus Desulfovibrio; species Desulfovibrio sp. SGI.230. The sequence goes on from NZ_JBNPKS010000009.1 coordinate 68,851, forward strand.
GCCGGTTCCCCGGTGCCAATGATACCCGGCAATTCTGGAAAAACCTCGTCAGCGGGACCGAGTCCATCACCTTTTTCACGGACGACGAATTGCGCGGGGCAGGCATCCATCCGGAGACCATAGCCGACCCCACCTATGTCAGGGCCGCGGGCATCATGGAAGATGCGGAACTGTTCGATGCCGCCTTCTTCGGCTACACCCCGACAGAAGCCATCTGCATCGACCCCCAGCAATGCCAGTTCCTGCAGACCTGCTGGCACGCCCTGGAGGATGCCGGTTACAATCCCTATACCTATCCCGGCGCCGTCGCCGTCTTCGGCGGCACGCGCCTGAGCACCTACTACGTCAACTATATGTGCGCCGACCTGGCGGACTACGGCACGGCGCGCTTCATGCAGGGCCATATCGGTACGGACCGCGACCATCTGTGCACCCGCGTCTCCTACAAGCTCAACCTGCGGGGCCCGGCCTTCAACCTGCAATGCGCCTGCTCCACTTCCCTCGTCAGCGTGCATCTGGCCTGCCAGAGCCTGCTCAACGGCGAGTGCGACATGGCCCTTGCCGGCGCCAGCGGCATCGACATCCCGCAGGAGCACGGCCATTTTTACCAGGAAGGCATGATCTTTTCGCCTGACGGGCATTGCCGCCCCTATGACGCCCAGGCGGAAGGCATCGTCTCAGGCAACGGCGTGGGCGTCGTGCTACTCAAACGCCTGGAAGACGCCCTGCGCGACCGCGACGACATCCACGCGGTCATCCTGGGGACGGCCATCAACAACGACGGCAATTCCAAGGTCGCCTATTCCGCGCCCAGCCTCGAAGGCCAGAGCGAAGTCATCGCCGAGGCCCTGGGCGTCAGCGGCGTCGATCCCGCCACCATCGCCTATGTGGAAGGGCATGGTACCGGCACCTATCTCGGTGACCCGCTGGAGGTCGAGGCCCTGAACCGCATCTACTCCCGCAACAACCCCGCACGCGGTTATTGCGCTCTGGGATCGGTCAAGAGCAACGTCGGCCATCTGGAAGTGGCGGCGGGGGTGGCCAGCCTCATCAAGGCCATCCTTTCCATCAAGCACGCCCGGATTGCCCCTACCTGCCATTTCAACAGCCCCAACCCCCGTATCGATTTCGCGTCCACCCCCTTCTTCGTCAACAAGACGGCCATCGACTGGCCGCAGGGCTTCTCCCCCCGGCGTGCCGCCGTCAGCTCTTTCGGTGTGGGCGGGACCAATGCCCACCTGATCCTCGAGGAAGCGCCGCAGCGGGAAAGCTCCCGCAGTGCGGGGGCTGCCGCCAACCCTCTGATGGTGGTCTCCGCCAGGAGCGAAAAGGCCCTGAAGGAACTGGCAGGACGCTATGGGGAATTCCTGGCCGGACAGGATGCCGACGGTCTCGATCTGGCCGACTTCTGCCATACCACACAGGAAGGCCGGGAACATCACGCCGTCCGTCTCGCCGTGGTAGGCGAGAGCCTGGAAGAACTGCGCTCCGGCCTTGATGCGGCGATGACGCACGAGGAGTGGACCACCACGAACACGGGCGACGAACACAGGCCCGTTTTCCTCTTCACCGGTCAGGGGGCGCAACGTTCGGGCATGGGGAAGGAACTCTACCAGGCGCAGCCGTGCTTCCGTGCGGAGCTCGACCGCTGCGCCCGCCTTTTCGACCCTCTGCTGCCCGAGCCCCTGCTGCGCGTCATGTGGGACGCCGACAAGGCCGCGCTGCTCGACAACACCGCCTTCACCCAGCCGGCCCTGTTCAGTCTGGAATATGCCCTTGCCCGGATGTGGCAGTCCTTCGGTATCCAGCCTCTGGCCGCTGCCGGGCACAGCATCGGTGAATATGTGGCCGCGACCCTGGCAGGCGTGTTCAGCCTGGAGGATGCCGCACGTCTTGTGGCCGCACGGGGGCGCCTCATCGCCTCCCTGCCCGCCGGGGGCGGCATGAGCGCCGTGCTGGCCTCCGAAAAGGACGTCCTCGCCCTGCTCGCCGCCTGCGGCACGCCGGAACGGACAGGCATCGCTGCCGTCAACGGCTCCACGCAGACCGTCCTGTCGGGCCCGCTGGAAGACCTTGCCCGCATCGCCGACAAGGCCGGGAGCCTGGGCATCAGCATCCGCCACCTGCCGGTCTCCCATGCCTTCCATTCTTCCCTGATGGATCCCATCCTCGACGACTTCGCCCGTGTGGCCGAAAGCATCGCCTATGACGCCCCCGGCCTGCCCGTGGTCAGCAATGTCACCGGCCGGCTGGTCGGGCCTGCCGAGATCTCCGGGGCCGACTACTGGGTGCGGCATATCCGCTCCACCGTGCGCTTTTTCGACGGCTTCCGCACGCTGCGGGACATGGCTCCCGCGGCCTGGCTGGAGCTGGGCCCGTCCGGCGTGCTGACGGCCCTCTGCCGCCGCGAGCAGGCCCTGGAGAACAGCGGGGAAGACGGCGTCTGGGTCGCCGCCATGCATGCCGGGACCCCGGAATGGCGCCAGACATGCGAGGCCCTGGCCGCCCTCTACCGCAGTGGAGCGGATGTGGACTGGGCAGCATTTGCCCAGGACCAGCACTGGGGCCGCCTCCACCTGCCCCTCTACCCCTTCCAGGGGGAACGCCACTGGGTGGACGACTCGTTCCGCGGCATAGCCAGCGGAAGCACCGCCGCCCCGGCCGCCTCGCAGGACGACATCTGGCAGCGCCTGACCCGGGCTGCCGAATCCGCCTCCGGCGCTGAAGACGACCGCCCCGACGGCACCGAATACCGGGAGCATGCCCGGATGATCGAGACCTTCTGCTCCGGCTATGCCCTCGAGGCCCTGACGGATCTGGGGGCCTTCCCGGATGAGGGCTTCCATACCGCCCGGGACATCGCCGCACGCATAGGCCTGCCGGAACGGTACGACCAGCTTCTTCCGCGCCTGCTGGAGAACCTGGCCGAACAAGGCCTCCTGGCCCGTGACGCCGCCGGCTCTTACGGCCGCCCGGCCGCTCCGGACAGGGATCTCAGGGATCGTGTGACCAGCCTGCTCGACCGGCAGGAGGCCTCCGGCCTCTCTGACCGTCAATCATAGGAAACATGGAGAAATGACCATGCCACAAGGATGCCATGAAAAACGTCAGGACCTTGTCCTGGACAACATCCCGCTGCTCTCGTTCATGAAACGCTGCGGCGAGAATTTCCGCGAGATACTGGGAGGCCGCAAGGATCCCAGACAGGTCATGTTCCCCGGCGGCAATCCTGACGCCGTGGAGAGCATCTACCAGGATACCCCGCAAAGCCGTTATTATAACGGGATCATGGCCAGGAGCCTGAAGGCTCTTGCCGATGCCCTGCCCATGGACCGCGCCCTCTCCATCCTGGAGATCGGCGCCGGCACGGGCGGGACGACCTCGGCCCTGCTGCCCGTCCTGCCCGCAGGACGCACCCGTTATGTCTATACGGACGTCTCCCCCCTGTTCACGGCCCGGGCCCGGGACCGCTTCGCCGCCTTCCCCTTCGTGGAATATGCCACGCTGGACATCAGCCGCGACCCGTTCCTTCAGGGCTTCCATGCCGACGAGTTCGATATCGTCGTCTGCGCCAATGTCCTGCACGCCACTGCCGACCTGACCGCCGCCCTGCGCCACATCAGCGCCGTGCTGGCCGCGGACGGCCTGCTCCTCCTGCGGGAGATCACCCTGCCCCGGCCGGCCATGGGCTTCGAGATATCCTTTGGCTGCCTGCTCGACAAACTGCGTGACGGGGAACTGCGCGGCGACAATCCCTTCCTGACCGCCGAGGGCTGGACCCGCCTGCTGGACACGGAAGGATTCGACAGGACGGCCTGCTACCCTGCCCCCGCCGACGGCGACCTTGACGAACATGTCATCATCGCCCGCAACGGCAACGGCAGCCGCCAGGCCTTCAGTACCGGGATCGCGCCCGCCCGGACGGACGCACCGGACGAAGACGACACGGGCCATATCCTGCTGGGACGGCGCCTCTCCTCCCCCCTGGCCGTGAGCCAGTATACGGCGGCGGTGAGCGGCACCCTGCAACCCTTCCTGGCCCAGCACCGCGTTTTCGACATCGTGGTCGTTCCGGGCACGGCGCATTTCGACCTGGCCGCCGCCGCGGGCATGGATCATTTCGGTACGGACCGTATCCGGCTCGAGAATGTGGTGCTGCGCGAGGCCCTCATGCTCGACGAAGGCGAACGCACCGTACAGGTCCTTGTCTCTCCCACGGAAAACGGGGCCGATTTCGAGATCTTCAGCCGGGGCGCCGGGCAAGGACAGGGGGAATGGCACCAGCATGTCTCCGGCCAGCTCGCCCCCGCCCACGAGCGCTCTGCCGAAAACGTCGACCTGGACCGCCTGCGTGAAGGTTGCGACGAGGTGGACGTACAGGCCTTTTACGAAAAATTCGATGCCTACGGGGCCGTGCAGTACGGTCCGGCCTTCCGCAGCCTGCGGCGCCTGTGGCGCACCCGGGGCGGAGCTGTGGCCGAAGTGGCCCTGGACAGCGCCGAACGCGGCAAAAAAGGCGGTTTCATCATCCACCCGGCCCTGCTCGACAGTTGCCTGCAAAGCATGGTCGCCGCTCTTGCCGCCACCGAGGATGACCTCACGGGCGACGGTTTCATGCCGTTCAGCGTGGAAAAAGTCATCTTCCACGGGCGTGCGCCCGAAACGGTCTGGTGCCGGGCCGTCATGAAGGAAGGCGACAGCTTCCGGCAGGAGATGTTCTCTGCCAGTTTCACCATCTTCACCCCCGAAGGCGAGCCCGTTTGCGAGATCGTCAACCTTACCATGCGCCGTACCAACAAGGAGACGCTGGAACTGCTCAAGGCCGGGCAGCGGCAGCATACCGACCTGTGCTATGACGTGGTCTGGCGCCAGGCCCTGATGCCGGAAGCCGGGGACGCTGCCGGGCACTGGCTCATCCTGGCCGGTCGCGATACGGATTTTGCCCGTGCCCTCGCCCGTTCGCTGGAACAGCAGGGCGCTACGGCCATGCTCGCGGCCTGCGCCGGTACGGGACATCCTGACGACATGGCTGCCGTCGATCCCGGCGATGCCGATGCCTTCGCCCGCCTGATCCGCGACTGGCGGCAGGGCGGTACGCCCCGGGGCGTCGTGTTCCTCTGGGGCCTGGACTGCTACGAGACCGACTTCCTGGGCAGCGGCGGCGAAGCTCCCTTCAAGAACCATACGGCCCAGGCCTTCCTGCATCTGGCCCAGGCTCTGGCGGCACAGGAGGACGGCCCGTCCGTGCGCCTGGCCGTGCTGACCTGCCAGGCACAGGCCGCCCGCGCTTCGGATCAGCCCGTCCCCGCTCAAAGCCTGCTCTGGGGCCTGGAAAAATCCGTGGCCAACGAACTGGGCAACATCGCGCCGGTCATCATCGACATGGACCCCGTGGCCGCTCCCGAGGCCCAGCTTCCCACTCTGTGCGGCCTGCTGACCGCCCGCGGATACAAGGAAGACAAGCTGGCCCTGCGCGGCGGCAGCCTGCTGGCCCCCCGTCTGGTACGCGGCCTGCCTGCCGCCCGCCAGGTGCGCAACGCCCCGCTGGCCCGTCCCGAAACGCAGGCCTACCATCTGGATCTCGGCGGCGCGGGCATCGAGAACATCCGGGTCGCCCCGCTGCAGCGGCGTCTTCCCGGGCCCGGCGAGATCGAGATCGCGGCCGAAGCCTACGGCATGAACTTCCAGAACGTCATGGTAGCCATGGGCGTGGCCGACAAGATCAGGACCCTGGTGCTCGACTGCGCGGGCACGGTCTCCGCCGTTGGTGAAGGCGTGACCCGCTTCAGCCCCGGCGACCGGGTCTTCACCACCGTGTACGGCCCCTTCGCTTCCCACGTCTATGCCCGGGAAGCCTTTGCGGCCTCCATACCGGAAGGCATGCCGTTCACCGACGCTGCGGTGATCCCCACCGTCTTCATGACCGCCTGGCAGGCGCTCGTCCATGCGGCACGCCTCCAGCCCGGCGAACGGGTGTTGCTGCACTCGGCCACAGGGGGCGTGGGCCTTGCCGCCATCCAGATCGCCAGGGCACGCGGCGCGGTCATCCTTGCCACGGCGGGCACGGAGCGCAAACGCGCCCTGCTGCGCTCCATGGGTATAGAGCACGTCTTCTCCTCGCGCTCCACGGCCTTCGAATCCCGGGTCCTCAAGGCCACGGGCGGACAGGGCGTGCACGTGGTCCTCAACTTCCTTACCGGCGAGCTGGCCGACAGCAGCATGCGCTGCCTGACGGAAGGCGGCCGTTTCATCGAGATCGGCAAGACCGATCTGCGCACGCCCGCACAGGTGGCGGCCATCCGGAACGATATCGAATACCACATCGTCGACCTTGAAAAACTGGGCAAGGAGGACGAGGCGCAGATGCGCGGCATCTTCGCCGCCGTCATGGAAGGTTTTGCCGCCGGGCACTACACCCCCATAGCCCGGCGCGTCTTCACCATGGATGCCGCCAGGGACGCCTTCCGCTACATGCTCGAAGGACGCCATATCGGCAAGGTCGTCGTACGCAACGACTTTGCCCCCAGGCACGAAGGCATCCGCCGGGAGGCGGCCTATCTCGTCACTGGTGGCCTGAGCGACCTGGGCCTGGCGCTGGCCGCCCACCTGGCTGCCCGCGGTGCCGGACAGGTATGGCTGCTGGGACGCCGCCTGCCTGAGGCCGGTTCCGCCGGCGCGGCCGCGGTGGAAAAGATAGCCGCAACAGGATGCGATGTCCGCCTCCTGCAAGTGGACGTGACGGACAGGGCCGCCCTGGCCGAGGCGTTCGGCACGCATCTGCTGCCCTCTGCCATGCCGCTGGCGGGCGTCTTCCATCTGGCCGGCCTGCTGGACGACGCGCCCCTGTCCCGTCTCGACTGGGCCCGCTTCAATACCGTCCTCTCCCCCAAGGTGGACGGCAGCTGGTTCCTGCATGAACTGACACGCGATCTGGCGCTCGACCACTTCGTGGTCTTCTCCTCCATCGCCTCGGTCTTCGGTACGCACGGCCAGGCCAACCACGTGGCCGCCAACACGTTCATGGACGCCCTCGTGGCTGCCCGCCGCGCTGACTTCCTCCCCGGCCTCAGCATCAACTGGGGAGCCTGGGGCGAGCTGGGGACCGTGGTGCGTCTGGGCATCCTCGACCGCATCCGCCAGCAGGGCGTAGAGGGCTTCGATACGGCCACAGGACTTGCCGTCCTCGACAGGCTCATGGCGTCCGGCGAGGGGAGCAAGGTCGTCACCCGCATGGACTGGAACCGGATGCTGCCCATCCTGCAGGCCACTGCCGGCGCCGCCATGTACGAAGAGCTCCGGCACAGCCCCGCCGCCGCTGCCGCCCGCCCGGCCGAGACCGCGGGCAACAGCAGGCTTGCCGCGGAACTGCGCGCCCTTCCCATGAGCGGAAGGGAAGAACGGTTGCGCGCCTATCTCAAGAAAGAGATCGCCGGTTTCCTGCGCCTCGAAGAGGATGCCATCCCCGAGGATGTCAACCTGACCAGCCTGGGCATGGATTCGCTCATCAGTCTCGACCTGTTCCAGCGTATCAGCCGGGATCTGAAGATCCGCATCGCGCCGCACGAAGTCTCCGCCACGCCTACGGTGCAGGCCATGGCGGCCAGGTTCGCCCGTGACCTCGGCCCGGCCTCCGGCGAAGAGGAAACGGCACCGGCCGTGCAGTCCGGCCCCCCCGCCACGAAGGAGGAAGGCACCGGCCTTTCGGCCCTGCTCGTCCCCGCGCCGGAAGAGGCTTTCGAGCCCTTCCCTCTCTCGGACATGCAGCAGGCCTACTGGATAGGCCGCGACCAGTCCGGCCTGGCCCTCGGCGGCGTCAGCTGCCACTTCTACTTCGAAGCCCAGGCACGGGGCCTGGACGCCGACCGCTATGAAGAGGCCTGGAACCGTCTCATCCTCCGCCAGCCCATGCTGCGTACGATCATCCTCGACGGCGAACGCCAGCAGGTGCTGGAGAAAGTCCCGCACTACACCATCCGGCGGCATGACCTGCGCCAGAGCTCCCCGGAGGAAGCCGCGGCCCACTTCGAGCGCATCCGCATGGAGATGTCCCACGAAGTCCTGGACGTGGGCCGCTGGCCCAACTTCCGGGTGGAGGTTTCCCTGCTGCCCGATGATGCCTTGCGCATCCACCTCAGCTTCGACCTTATCCTGAGCGATTTCCACGGCATCAGCCAGATGCTCGCCGAGCTCTCGCTCATCTACAATGGCCAGGAGGACAAGCTCCCTGTGCTGGACATCACCTTCCGGGACTACCGTCTGGCCGAGGAACGCTACAGGGCCACCGGGATCTATGCCAGGGACCGCGACTACTGGCTCGCCCGTCTGGATGACCTGCCCGCCGCGCCGCGGCTGCCGCTGGCCACCAGCCCTGCCGCCATCGACCGCCCCGTCTTCAGCCGCAGGATGACGACCCTCGACAAGGAGACCTGGCAGCGCATCAAACAGCGCGGCGACGCCCGCGGCCTGGCCCCCACGGCCGTGGCCCTGGCGACCTTCGCCGAAGTTCTGGGGTGCTGGAGCGAAGAAAAGCGCTTCTGCATCAATCTGACCCTGTTCAACCGCCTGCCCCTGCATCGCCAGGTCAATGCCCTGGTCGGCGAATTCACCTCCAACAGCCTCCTGGCGGTGGACCTGACGCAGGGCGGGAGCTTCGAGACCCGGGCTGGACGGCTGTGGAGCCGCCTGTGGGACGACATGGAACACCGTTCCTTCAGCGGCATCCGCGTCCTGCGCGAACTGGGCCGCAGACGCGGCACGGCGGCGGGCATCATGCCCGTGATCTTCACCAGCGCCCTGTCCATGGAAGCCTCTTCCGGCACCTTTGCCCTCGGGCAGATGGGGCACGAGGTCTACAGCATCTCCCAGACCCCGCAGGTCTGGCTCGACCATCAGCTGTTCGAAGTGGACGGCGAGCTGCGCATCGTCTTCGACTATGTACGCGATCTCTTCCCTGACGGGATGATCGATGCCATGTTCGAAGCCTACGCCGAGGCCCTGCGCCGCCTTTCCCGTGACGACGCGGCCTGGGGCGATGCCGTGCCGGTACGCCTCCCGGCATCGCAGCTTGCCGTACGCGCGGCGGTCAACGATACGGCCCTGGACATGCCCGGCGAGCCCATGTTCGCCCCCTTCCTGCGCATGGCGGGGTCCCGGCCTGATGCCACCGCCGTCATCAGTGCGGACAGGACCCTCTCCTACGGCGAGACCGAACGCCTGAGCCGCTCCCTGGCCCGGGAACTGGACGCGGCCGGGGTACGGCATGGCGACCGGGTCGCCGTCCTCCTGCCCAGAGGCTGGGAACAGGTCGTGGCCGTCCTGGGCATCCAGCGCGCCGGGGCCGCCTATCTGCCGCTGGACACCGGCCAGCCCGATGCCCGTATCGCCACCATCCTGGCCGATGCCGGCGTGCGTGTCGTCGTGGGCCGTTCGGACGCCGCGCCCCTGCCTGAAGGCATCCGCCTCGTGGCGGCAGACCTGCTGGCCGAAGCGGGCGAGGACGAGCTCCCGCCGCAGGTGGACATCGCCCCCGACGATCTTGCCTACATCATCTACACCTCGGGCTCCACGGGGACGCCCAAGGGGGTCATGATCTCCCACAGGGCGGCCATGAACACCATCCTTGACGTCAACCGGCGGTACGGCGTGGATGCCGGGGACCGCATCCTCGCCCTCGCCCGGCTGTCGTTCGACCTTTCCGTGTACGACATCTTCGGCCTGCTGGCAGCCGGCGGCGCCGTCGTCATCCCGGACGAGGAAGAGAGCCTGCAGCCCCAGGCCTGGGTCCGGCTGCTGCATGAGCACCGGGTCAGCCTGTGGAACTCCGTCCCGGCCCTCGGCCAGCTGCTGGCGGATGCCGCGGCCGAAGGGGAAGGACAGCCCCTGCCCCTTCGCCTGGCCATCTTCAGCGGCGACTGGATCCCGCAGTCCCTGCCGCCGCGCCTGAAGCAGCTCGTCCCGGGCATCCGGGTCATGGCCATGGGCGGCGCCACCGAGGCCTCCATCTGGTCCAACTTCCACGAGACGGGCCCGGACGATGCCCGCTGGGCCTCCGTGCCTTACGGAAGACCGCTGGCCAACCAGGCCTTCGCCGTCCTGGATGACCGTCTCCAGCCGCGTCCCGACTGGGTCGCCGGAGACCTTTACATCAGCGGAGACGGCCTGGCCCTCGGTTACTGGAACGATCCCGAAAAGACGGCCGGGGCCTTCCTGCCGGCCGGGGACGGGCATCCCCGCCTCTACCGCACGGGAGACACGGCACGCTACCACGACGACGGCACCCTCGAATTCCTCGGCCGCAAGGACGAGCAGGTGAAGATCCACGGCTACCGCGTGGAACCGGGCGAGATCGAATCCGTGCTCAAAGCCCATCCTGCGGTGAACAATGCGGCCGTCCTGCTCCACAAGGGCGCGGAAGGCGAGCTGTCGCTGGCAGCCTATGTGGAAGCCGATCCCGGACACCGGGGCGAGATCGTGCGGGAAGAACGCGCCGCAAGCCGTCTGGAGGACGGGCTCCCGCTCCGGGCGGACGGCCGGGAAGGCCTTGACGAGGAACGCTTCCTGCCTGTCTGGGACAAGATGAAGGAACTCTATGCGGCTGCCGTCACCGCGGCCCTGGAAGAGCTCGGCTTTTTCGGGCACGGCTACCGTGACACGGAGACCTTCCTGCACGACAGCGGCATCAGTCCCCGCTACGGGCGCTGGCTGGCGCGGGCCGTGAAGGCCCTGCACGATTTGGGCCTCGCGGACAGGGACGGGGACGGCGTATGGCAGCGTCGCGGCACGGCTCCCGACAGGGAAGCCTGCCTGGCCTTCTGCGCCGACAGGGCCGGAGAACTGGGCTACAGCCCGCAGGAGATGGCCCTGCTGGCCCGCACCGTGCGCGAGCTCCCCGCCATCCTCAGGGAAGACGTGCACTCGGCGGAATTCTACACGTCCGCGGAAGTGCCCGGCTTCTACCAGAAGATCTTCGGCGCCAGCAACCGGCTGACGGCGGATCTGGTGACCGGGCTGGCGGCGGCTTCCGGGAACGGTTTCCGCATCCTCGAAGTCGGCGGCGGCTACGGCACCGTGACGCGCTTCGTCCTGCCCGGCCTGCCGGACAACGGCGTGACCTATGACTTCACGGATATCTCCCCCTTCTTCCTGAACAGGGCCCGCGAGGAGTTCGCCGGTTATCCCTTCGTCAACTACCGTCTGCTGGACCTTGATGAGGATCCCCGCCTCATGGGCTTCGAGCCGCATGGCTATGACCTCATCCTTGCGGGCAATGTCCTGCATGACGCGGCAGACATCAGGCGGAGCCTGAAGTACCTGGCGGGCCTGCTCAAGCCGTCCGGGATCCTGCTCATGCAGGAGGAGACCGTCTTCCAGCTGCCCTTCGACCTGAGCATGGGGCTCCAGCAGGGCTTCGACAGCGCCCGGGACGAGGAATTCCGTCCCGAGCAGCCGCTGCTGACCCGTGAACTGTGGACGAAGGCGCTGACGGAGGCGGGCCTTTCCCGGCCGTCCTTCCTGATGCCCCCCGCCTCCCTGGAAAGCCGTCTGGGGCTGGAGGTCATCCTCAGCGAAGGCCCGTCGTCCGTGGCACGCTTCACGCCCCGTCCTCTGGAAGACCATCTGCGCGGGCACCTGCCTGCCTGGATGATCCCCGTCTCGTGGACGCTGCTGGACAGGATGCCCCTGACCCGCAACGGCAAGGTGGACAGGAAACGCCTGTCAGGCGGTGCCGTACGGCAGCGCCCCCGTACGGGCGTCACCGCCCGGACCAGGACGGAACAGGCCGTGGCCGCCATCTGGAAAAACGTCCTCAGGGTGGACGACGTGGGCGTGACGGACAGCTTCTTCCTGAGCGGTGGGGACTCCCTCTCCGCTTTCCAGCTGCTCCGGCAGCTGGAGCGGGAGTTCGGTTGCCGTCTGACCCTGCGTGACCTGCTGCAGGCCCCCACCGTGGCCGCACAGGCCGCCCTCGTGGACCACAGGGCCCCGGGTGCCTCTGCCGGCGAACTGGTCTGCCTGCATGACGCTGACGGCCCCGCGACCGTGTGCATGATGCATCCCGTGGAAGGCCTCGTGAACGCCTATGCCCCGCTGGCCGCCAAGCTCGGAGAGGTCTCCTTCCATGCCCTCCAGAGCGCCGGCCTCGATGGTGGTCCCCTGCGTACCGCCTTCCCGGACATGGTCACCGCGGCCCTGGAGGCCGTGGAGGGGCTCCCGCGGCCCCTGCTGCTGGGCGGATGGTCCATGGGGGCCTTCCTGGCCTGGGAAACGGCCCGCCGTCTGCTGGCCGGCGGCCAGGGAGAACACCTGCTGCCGCTGGTCCTGCTCGATCCGCCTTCAAAGCCCGCCTGGGACAGCCTCTATGACAGCCGCGCCCATGATCCTGCCGCCCTGCTCGGGCTGGTGGCCCCCGCGCCCCAAAAGGCCCTTGCGGCCCTGGGCATGAGCGAAGGGGACCTGGCCGCACTGGACGCCCCCGCACGGGCCCGCGTCCTGGCCGAGGCCCTGCGCAGCAGCGGACAGCTTGCCGTGGAAAAGGACGACCTGGAAATGGCCGGACGGGTCATGGAGATCATCGACGCCAACCTCAGGGCCCTGCGCTCCTATGCGCCGCAGCCCCTGGAAGGCCTGCCCGTGCTCTACGTCCGCAGCAACAGCATGGAAGAGGACGACGCCCGCACGGCCTACTGGCGCGGACTGGCGGGATCGGGCTTCGAGGAGCTGGCCGTGGATGCCGACCACTGGAACCTGCTCCATGATCCCGGCAGCGTGGATGCCATCGCCGCCAGACTGGCCCGTCTACTGAAAAAACACGCCTAACCGGTCTGCCCGTGCCGGGGACGACCCGGCACGGGCAGCATGACGACAAGGAGGAACCATGGATACTGGCAAATGGCTCGCGGGGCCGCAGGAGATTTCCGGGCACGCCGGCGCCTCCCCCGCCCGGCCGAAGATGTTCTGTTTTCCCCATGCGGGAGGCGGCGCCTCTTTTTACCGCAACTGGGAAAGGAACCTCCGGGGCCTGGCCGATGTCCGGGCCGTACAGCTGCCCGGTCGCGAGGAACGCTTCCGCGAACCGCGCTACTACAGCATCCACCGCCTGGCCGATGCGTTGTTCGAAGCCGAGGAAGGCCGCGGCTGGTTCGACGGTGCCTGCATCCTTTTCGGCCACAGCATGGGGGCCAAGATCGCCTTCGAGGTGGCGCGCCGCCTTGTCCTCCAGGGCCGTCCGCCCGCTCTGCTGCTGGTCTCGGGGAGCCGCCCCGTCCACATGCCGCCCCGCAAACTGCTCAGCGACCTTCCCGACGAGGCTTTCGACGCGGAACTGCGACAGCTGGCAGGGACCCCGGAAGAGATCCTGCGCGAGCCGGATCTCATGCGCATGTTCCGGCCGCTGCTGCGGGCGGATTTCGCCATGGACGAAAGCTATGTCTGCGATGCCTGCCTGGATGTGCCCCTGTGCGTCTTTTCCGGGGATGCCGATGACGAAGTCTGCCGGCAGGACCTCGAGGCCTGGCGGGAACAGACCCGCGGGGCGTTCGCCGCGCACATCCTGCCGGGCGACCACTTTTTCCTCAAAAAGGACGAGGACACCTTCCTGATGCTCCTGCGTGAGGAACTCGGCCGCATGCTGGAGCAGACCCGATGAAGGAGTCCCGCGCCCTGACCCGCGCCCGCACATTCGTCGGCTTTCTGGAGACCTGGCGCTACGGCGTCCTTCTGCTGGTGGCCGTGCTCACGTTCGGGTCCCTTTTCCTGATGCGTGACCTCCGCTTCGACAACTCCGATGAATCCTTCTTCACGGACGACGATCCCGCCGTCGTGGCCATCGAACGCTTCCGGGAGCTCTTCGGCAATGAAGACTTCGTCTATGTGGCCGTCAGGAACGGCGGGGACATCTTCGACCGTGACACGCTGCGACTCCTGGATTCCCTGGCGCTGGCCCTGGAAAAGGACGTGCCCCACATCAGGGAGGTCAAGTGGCTGGGGTCGGCGGAATACATCCGCGCTCACGGGGACGAGGTCATTGTGGGTCCCGGCCTCGAAGAGATCCCTGATGATCCCGAGGCCATCAGGGCATTCAAAAGAGAAGCTCTGGCCCTGGACGACTTCGTGAACGTCCTGATCTCGCCCGACGCCACCATCGCCACCATAGTGCTCGAATGCGAACGCTATCCCGACGGGGCCGACGACCCGCGCAAAGACATCGCCCCGGCAGTGTACCGCGTCCTGCAACGGCCGGAATTCGCCTCTCTGGAAACCCATCTGGCCGGGCCGCCCGTCCAGGACTACGAAAGCGACAAGATCACCCGCAAGGAGACCGTCAAGCTGACCCTGGTCTGCCTGATGCTCCAGGCCCTGCTGCTGTTCCGCATGGGCAACGGCATCCGGGCCGTCATCGCTCCCGTGGCCGTGATCTGCATCAGCATCATCCTGACCATGGGCATCATCAGCCTGGCGGGCTGGACCGTTTCCATGATGGACATCATGCTGCCCACCATGCTCTTTTCCGTCTGCATCGGGGACACGGTGCACATCATCGCCGGGTACCACCTGCTCCGCAGTCGGGGGACCGTCCATCATGAAGCCATGGTCGAGACCATGCGGGAGGTCTTCATCCCCTGCCTGTTCACGTCGCTGACGACCATGATGGGCTTCCTCTCCTTCCTCACCACGGACATCATCCCCATACGCATGGCCGGCATCTACTCCGCCATCGGCGTGGCCATCGCCTTCGTCCTGGCCATCACGCTGACGCCCATCGCCTACATGATCCGCCCGGAACAGGAGGCGACCATCCGGCGGGGCGTCCATGACCGTCTGCTTTGCCGCCTCGATGCGGCCCTGCAAGGACTGGCCCGCTGGTCCATCGATCATGCGCGTCTCGTGATCGTCTTTTTCCTCGTGACGTCCCTGGCCGGGGCCTGCCTGTACCAGCGGGTCGTGGTGGAAACGAACACGGTCAAGGACATCAGCACCTCGGAAAAACTGCGCCGGGACTCCGACTTTTTCGATACCTTCATGGGCGGCTCCATGTCCCTGGAGATCATGGTGGACAGCGGCAAGGCCAACGGCGCCCGCGAGCTCCGTTTCCTGCAGGACATGGAGCTCCTGCAGCGCCACGCCGAAAGCCTGCCCGGCACCGTCAAGACCCACAGCATCGTGGACATCATCAAACGCATCAATGAAGTCCTGCACGGGGATGACGGGGCCTTCCACCGCCTGCCGGATTCCCAGGAACTGGCCGGCCAGTACCTGTTCTTCTACGAAACGTCGGGCGGGAAGAACCTGGACAGGGAGCTGAGCCTGCTCAGCGATGTGGCGCGCATCCATATCCAGACACGGAATATGGGCACCCAGGAAGTACGGGCCTTCATGCAGGAGATGGATGCCTTCGTCCGCGACCGGCTGGGCGGACGGCTGCGCGTGGAATACACGGGCCAGATGGCCTGGCTGACCGCCGTGGCCGATTATGTGGGCTCCGGCCAGGCCGCCAGCCTTGCCAGCGCCGTCATCACCATCGGCCTCATGATGATCCTGTGCCTGCGCTCCGTGGTGCTGGGCTGCATCAGCATGCTGCCCAACATCGTGCCCATCCTCATGCCCATGGGCCTCATGGGGCTTGCCGGTATCGACCTGAGCCTTGTCCTGATGATCTTCTCCTCGGTCATCATCGGCGTATGCGTGGACGACACCACCCACTTCTACGTCACCTTCCAGCGCATGTTCGCCCGCAAGGGGACCTATCGTGAAAGCCTGCTGGCGACCGTGCGCACGGTAGGACAGCCCGTCACCTTCACGACCATATCCCTCATGCTGGGATTCCTGGTCTTCACGCTTTCTGCCGTCAGGACCACGGGGCAATTCGGCATCCTTGGGGCGGCGGCCTTTTTCTGGGGCTGCCTCGCCGACCTCACCCTTTCCCCGGCCCTGCTCTCCTTCCTCAAGCCCCTGGGCAAGGAACACGAGCCGCAGGTCCGTGCCTGAGCATCACCATCATCCCGAAAGGAGAACTCCATGACCATCGCATCGCACAGACTCTTTGCCCTTTTCTTCTGCACGCTGCTCCTTGCCGGCAGCGCCCAGGCCGCTCCCGCGATCACAGACCCCGTCAAGGCGGGCTACGATCTGGCCGTCCGGATGGACCAGGTCGACACGAGCCAGGACTCCTACAGCGAAGCCGTCATGAGCATCAACCGCGGCGGCAAGGTGCTGACGCGCTCTTTCAAGACCTATTCCAAGCATTTCGGCAAGGACGGCAAAGACGAATACAGCCTGATCGTGTTCGACAGGCCCGCCGACGTCAACGGCACCAAATATCTCGTCTGGAGTTACCGCGGCCTGGAGCAGGATGACGACATGTGGGTCTACCTGCCGGCCGAGAGCCTTGTCCGCCGCATCAGCGGTTCCAGCAAGTTCGCCTCATTCATGCGCAGTGACCTCTCCAATGAAGACATCCAGAACCTCGATGACGTGGACGAGTACGACTACCTGCTGCAAGGCGAGGAGAACGTGGACGGCATCGACTGCTATGTCCTGGAGCGCACCCCCAAAAAGGGGAAAGAGACCCAGTATTCCCGCCAGGTGCAGTGGGTGCGCAAGGATACCCTGCTGCGTTTGCGGGCGGACTACTATGACAAGAAAGACCGTCTGGTGAAAAAACTCTTCTTCTCCCGCCAGGAAAAAATCGACGGGATCTGGACCGTGACGCAGATGCGCGTCGAACGCCCCAGGGAAGGCTCCTTCACCGTCATCGACTGGTCCAACCTGCGCTATGACGTCGGCCTGAGCGACGCCTATTTCGAGCACAGCGCCCTGCAGCGCTAGTTCCGTCCTTCCGGGAGGGGCCTCCACGGCCCTTCCCGGTTCCCCGCCCCGGCAGACCTTCTCCACAACCTTTCCCGTCGGATCGCCCACCATGCCCTTTGCCAGTTTTCCCCGCCCCGCAGCCGAAGGCATGCGCCTGTGCCGCTCTGTCCGCTTCCGTACCGCGGCCATGCTGCTGGCTGCCGCCCTGCTGCTCTTCCCCTCCCTTTCCCGAGCGGACGGGGACAGGCCCCTCATGCCGGACTGGCTGAAACTGTCCGGCAGTCTGCAAACGACCTACCGTCAGTCGCCCTACAAGGCGACCCCCCTGTCCGCGGCCCAGCGCTTCCGGCTCGAAGCCAATATCAACCAGGACTCCTGGATACGGGGCTACGTCAGCGGGCATGTGGATGCCGACCTTTCCGTGCCCGGGCGCCGGGACTCCGAGGAACACATCGTGACGCCCGAACTGGGCGAGGCCTATGTGACCCTGGACTCCCGGTATCTGGACCTCATCATCGGCATGCAGCAGATACGCTGGGGAGAAGCCGACAGCCTGAGCACCTTCGACATCATCAATCCCGTGGACTTCCGCAACCCCATCGCCACAGCCCGCAGCAGCCAGAGGCTTTCGGTGGGGGCCGTCGACCTGCGGGCCAACCTCGACGGCGCGGGCCTGCTCGACCTTGTGCTCATCCCCTTCCCCCGTTTCAGCCGCTTGCCCGAATACGGCTCGCCCTGGGAAGACAGCTCGCTGCGAACCCTGCGCCAGTACGCCCGTGCGGGTTTCGTCCGCCGCCAGCGTGAGGACGGCCCTTTCGAGCCGGAAGCGGCAGCGCGGCTCAAATTTTTCCGCCCGGGCTATGACGTGGCTTTCCTTTTTTACCGGGGCTACGAGCACAAGCCTCTCTACACGGCCAGTCTGGACAGGCAGCGCATGCAGGCCCTGGTGAAGGAGATCTACGAGCCCTATACGGCGTTCGGCATCAATACCGCCGTATCCCTGTGGGACTCCACCTTCCGGGGCGAATTCACCATCAAGGCGGGCTATCCCTTCCAGTCCGACGAGATCACGGTGGAGCGCCGCACGGACTACGAGGCCATCCTCGGATGGGACAGGAATTTTCTGACAAACCTGAACGTCAACCTCCAGGCCTTCTTCTTCAGCCACGACGGCGATGCCGTGCCCGGCAAGGACAGGGACCGCTACGGCATCAGCTGGTCCGTCTCCGACAAATTCCTGGACGAGAGCCTGACGGCCGGCATACGCGGGGAGCTTTTCGCCAGCAACGGGGATTACTGCGTGGAGATCTTTTCCGAATACGAATACAGCGACGACCTGCACTTCCTGGCCGGCTACATGCTTTTTGGCGGCGACCGCCGCAACGACCTTGGCCAGTATGACAGGAACGACCATCTCTATCTCGGCGTCCGGTACTCGTTCTGAGCCCCAAACGGATGCCGATCCACGGAGCTGCCATGAAAATAGAAGCGTGCCTCACGGACGATATCGCCAGAACGCTCCTCATCCCCTTGTGGTGCTGCGCCACTCCCTGCCGGGCCAACCCGCGGGCCGCCTACGACCCCGTCGCCGTGGACGTTCTGAAACAACTGGACTTCGATTTCTCGGAGATCAGGAGATCCTTCAAGGAATACGGCCAGGTCTGCTGCCTGGCCCGCGAGATGAACATCGATCGCACCGTCCGGGACTTCCTTGCCCGCCACCCCGAAGGAACCATCATCAACCTGGGCTGCGGCCTCAGCACCGCCGTCTACCGCAAGCCCCCTGCCGAGGCTGTCTGGTATGATGTGGACCTGCCGGAAGTCATCCGGGCCCGGCAGGCGCTCCTGCCGCCTGCCAAAGGGCACAGGCTCCTGGCACGGGACATTTTCGATCCCCTCTGGCCGGATGCCGTGGAGGCCCCGGGGCAACGGGGCGTCCTCCTTCTGGCAGCCGGAGTGTTCCACTATCAGCCCACGGACCTGATGGGGGCGCTGTTGCCCTTCCTCAGCGGGCGTTTTCCCGGGGGGACGCTTTTTTTCGATGCGGTGTCCTCCCTCGGCATGCGCATCAGCAACCGCTATGTGGCCCGCTCCGGCAACAGGAATGCGCCCATGACGTTCTGCATCGACAAGGTCCCGGCCCTGGCCTCCCTGTCCCCCCGTTTCGCCGCCGTGAGCGAAACTCCTTTCTTCCACGGCCTGCCGTTGAGCGGCCTGACGCTGTCTACGCGTGTGAACATCGCCATCGTGCAGCTCTTCGGCATGCTCAAATATGTCACCATCCGCTTCCGGGAGTTCCTCTGATGACCACTGGTGTCCTCTGTTCCGGCCGCAAACGTGTGTACCGCTCGGCCGCCATCCATCTCTGGCGGTTCAGCCTGGCCCATGCGGAGAACGGCATTTCCTGGGCGCGCCCCCTTCTTTCCCCCGAGGAGCTGGAACGCGGGGCCCGTTTCTGCAGGCCCCGCGACGGCAGCCGCTTCCTTCTCTGCCGGGCCTGCGCAAAGACCATCCTTGCCGCCCACAGGCCGGATGTCCGGGCTTGCGACATCGTTTTCTCCTACGGTCCGTGGGGAAAACCCTGCTGGCGCGACCTTCCCTTCAGCATCTCCCACAGCGGTACGGAAGCCCTGCTGGCCGTCTGTGAGGGCTGCCCCATCGGCTGTGACATCCAGTGGACGGGGAGCGCTGTGGATGCACACGGTATCGCGGACTTTTTCCATCCCCGGGAACGCCTGGCCCTCGATGCGCTGCCCCCGGACGATTATGCCCGCGGCTTCTATCGCATGTGGGTCAGAAAGGAAGCGGTGATGAAAGCATGCGGCAAGGGGCTGGGCACCGGTCTGGACAGGGTGCTCGTCTCCGCTGAGAGCGGAGGGCACCATGCCAGCATCCAGGAAGCCCTTCCGGACGAAGGCGAACACTGGTGGGCCCCCTGCGCCATCGGCCGGGATGGTTATGCCGTGGCTCTGGCCATCCCGGAGAACGAAGCCCCCCGCCCCATCATCCGGCATCGTCTGGAGATCCCCTTTCGCTGAAAGCCCCAGGGAACGAGCTGCCCGCCCAGGAAGGGGAAAGGACCCCAAAAAATGAAAGATGGCTGCCCGGCAAGACCGGACAGCCATCGTGAACATCTGAAGGATGATCGGGGGCTAGATGACCCGTTCGTTTTCCAAAAAGACCCAGTGCAGCAGGCGCTTGTGCACGCGCAGGCGGTTTTCCGACTGCAACAGCAGCAGCGATGCCGGGCTGGCAAGGATGTCGCTGGCGACCTCGATGGCCTGCATGGGGCTGGTGCCCAGCAGGACGCGGGCCTTCTGGTCGGCATGGGACAGCAGGGCATCATCCACCTTCCACTGCTGCGCCAGCTCGTCATCCAGTCCCGAACGGCAACCGGCATAGACGAAGTTGCAGCCTTCCACGGCCTGCTGGGGCGTATCCACAAAGTCCACCTTCACGCCGCAATGACGGGCATAGGTCTCCAGCGTGGGACGGTCCTCCAGCGGCGGCAGGGCCACCTGCAGGCTGAAGGGGAAATAGCGCAGGGCCTCGATGAGGGAGAACAGGGTGCCGTTGGTGCAACCAAGCCAGCCTACGCGGGCCTTCTTGAGATCGTCCCGGGTATAGCGCAGCATGCAGGCCACGTCGGCCAGCACATGAGCCGGATGGGCATCAGGGCTGCCGGCATTGATGATGGGGAACTGCACCAGGTCCCTGTCCACCGAGGTGGCCAGACCGGGGATGCCGTAGACGTACATGCAGTCCACAAAATAGTCGATGACGGCCAGCATCTGGCGCTGGTAACGCTCCACCTCGGACTTCCAGCCGCCCGTGGCGCCCTGGAAGACGAGGGACCCGCCCATCTGCCGCACAGCCGCCGAAACGCACAGCCGCTCGGCGAACGAATCCTGCGCGAACAGCAGCACAGCCGTGCGTTCCGTCATGAAGTCGGTACGGCTCTTCGCATCAGGGATCCCGCGTGCCTGTTGGACCAGCAGCCAGGAGCCTTCTTCACCAAGATCGTTGAGAGTCAAAACGTGTCGGGGCATACATAACCTCCCAAATCAGACGGCAGCGAGATCCGCCACCGGACTCCAGAATAGCAAACAGCCCGTATCCATGTCCAGAATTTGCAGGCTATCCACGACTTGTGAAAACGGCATGACATTTGCCGCCGGATGATTTTGCGGCTATACTGCGTCCTGCCTTGACGGCCACCCTGCCCGGCCCATCTTTCGGAGGTCACATGAAAGCCTGTTTTTTTGATCTGGACGGAACCCTGCTGGACACTCTTGCCGACATCGGCGGCGCCTGCAATGCCGTCCTTGCCGCCCACGGCTACCCTGTCCATCCTGTCAGCGCCTACCGGCGGATGGTCGGCAACGGCTTCCCCATCCTCATGCGCCGGGCCCTGCCCGAATCCGTGGTGGCCCAGGGACCGCAGGAACGTCTGGATGCCCTGACCGAAGAAGGGCGCCGCTACTATGCCGCCCACCTCAGCATCCGCACCACGCCCTATCCCGGTCTTGTCGCGGCCCTTGGCCGCCTGCAGGATGCCGGGCTCCGGCTGGCCGTGCTCTCCAACAAGCCGGAAGACCTTACCTGTGCCCTGGTCCCGCTGCATTTTCCCGGCATCCGTTTCGACGCGGTGCGCGGCGGCCGTCATGACGCCCCCCTCAAGCCCGACCCCACGGTCCTTCTGCAGATGGCTGCCTCCATGGGCGTGGCCCCGCAGGACTGCGCCTATGTGGGCGACAGCGACGTGGACATGATGACGGCACGCAATGCGGGCATGACGGCCGTAGGCGTGGCCTGGGGCTTCCGCGGCGCGGCCGAGGTACAGGCCGCCGGAGCGGACATGGTGGCCGCCGATGCCGAAGAACTTGTAGATATCCTTTTGAAAGCCTGAGGTGTTATGGAACGTCCCATCATCGAGATCGACGAAGAAAAATGTGACGGCTGCGGCCAGTGCGTGCTGGACTGCGCCGAAGGTGCCCTTGCCGTCGTAAACGGCAAGGCCCGCCTGATCCGCGACAGTTACTGCGACGGCCTGGGCGCCTGCCTGAACTGTCCCCGTGGAGCCCTGCGCATCGTCATGCGCGAGGCCGAAGCCTTTGACGAAGCGGCGGCCCTGGCGGCCAAGGCCGCCCGCGATGGCCAGGCCCGTCCGCAAGGCTGCCCCGGCAGCCGGCCCCGCACGTTCGCCGCCCCCGGCAACATCGCTGCCGCTCCCGCCCTGACGCCTCTCCTTTCCGCTGCCGACAACGACATCCCCGACAGCCTGCGTGCCCGTACCCCCAGCTGGCCCATCCAGCTGCGTCTGCTGCCGCCCCAGGCTCCCTTCCTGAGCGGGGCCCACGTCCTGCTGGCCGCCCAGTGCTCCGGCTTCGTCCTGCCCGGTCTGCATACGGACTGGCTGCAGGGCCGCATCCCCGTCATCGCCTGCCCCAAGCTGGACAACAACGGTGACTATGCCGAACGTCTGGCCCGCCTGTTCGCCATGCGCCCTGCCAGCGTCACCCTGCTGCGCATGAGCGTCCCCTGCTGCGCCGCGCTGGAGCATCTGGCCCGCCAGGCGCAGGAAGCCGCCGGCAGCCACGCCGCCCTGCATTGCCACACCGTCCGCCTGCCCCGGTAAATCCTTACAAAAATCCCCGGAATAGCCTTGACAAAAACATAGCAGATAACTATGTTTTATTCCGGAACACATCTTGACCAACGAGGAAGCCATGCCCATCCAGATTCCCGCCGACCTGCCTGCACGCAGCGCTCTGGAAAGTGAAAACATCTTTGTCATGACCGACGAACGCGCCGTCCGCCAGGACATCCGTCCGCTGGACATCGTGATCGTCAACCTCATGCCCACCAAGATCGCCACCGAGACACAGCTGCTGCGCCTGCTGGGCAACTCGCCCCTGCAGGTCAACATCACCCTGCTGCGCACGGCGGAGCATCAGTCCAAGAATACGCCCCTGCAGCATCTGGAGCGTTTCTACAAGACCTTCAGCGAGATCCGCCACCGCAGCTTCGACGGCATGATCGTCACCGGGGCTCCCGTGGAGCATCTGCCCTTCGAGCAGGTGGACTACTGGCAGGAACTGCTGGACATCATGACCTACGCCAACGGGCATGTCTTCTCCACGCTCTACATCTGCTGGGCCGCCCAGGCCGCCCTGTACCACTTTTACGGTGTGCCCAAGTACGAACTGCCTGAAAAGCGTTCGGGCATCTTCCGCCACCAGGTCCTGCACCCAGACTGCCGCCTGTTCCGCGGCTTCGACGACGACTTCCCGGCGCCGCATTCGCGCCACACCGAAGTCCGCGCCGAAGACGTGCGCCGGACGCCCAACCTGCGCATCCTGGCCGAATCCGACGAGGCGGGCCTGACCCTGGTGGAGAGCCTGGATCACTCCCAGGTCTTCATGACCGGTCATCTGGAATACGACCGCGGGACCCTGGACGCGGAATACCGCCGGGACCTGGCCCGCGGCATGAACCCCCATGTGCCCAGCCACTATTATCCCAATGACGATCCCAGCCAGCTGCCGCGCATGAACTGGCGGGCCCATGCCCACCTGTTCTACAACAACTGGCTCAACTACTACGTTTATCAGGAAACCCCCTACGACTTCGTCATGCAGGGTCAAAACTCCTGAGCGAGGCTGCTATGAAGTTTTCCACCAGAACCCGCTACGGTCTCCGTTTCCTGCTGCGCCTGGCGGCCCAGCCCGACAACTCCCTGCTCCAGCTGGGGCAGGTAGCCCAGGAGGAATCCATCTCCCCCGGCTATCTGGAACAGATCGTGCGCGCCCTCAAGCCGCTGGGCATCCTGCGTGCCGTACGCGGTTCCGGCGGGGGCTATGCCCTGTCCAAACCACCGTCAGAAATCAATATGGAGGATGTCTTCCTGCATCTGGAAGGCGAGATATCCCCCGTTTCCTGCCTCGGACGCGGCAAAGTCTGCCAGCGCGAGGGGCTTTGCTCCACCAGGGCCTTCTGGCATCAGCTGGACGAACACGTCCGCGACTTCCTGCGCCACCAGACCCTGCAAAACATCATCGAATCAGAAAGATCCTGTTGCCAGGATCCGGGAGAACATCATGTGGAACTACACTAACGCCGTCCATGAACATTTTCTCCGTCCGCATAACGCCGGCCCCATGGAAGATGCCAACGCCATCGGCGAAGTGGGCAGCCTGGCCTGTGGCGACGCCCTCAAGCTCTATCTGAAGATCAACGATGAAGGCATCATCGAAAAGGCCAGCTTCGAGACCTTCGGCTGTGCCAGCGCCATCGCTTCCAGCTCCGTGCTGACCGACATGGTCAAGGGCATGAAGGCCGAAGACGCCCTCAAGCTCACCAACAAGGAGATCGCCGAAGCCCTGGGCGGCCTGCCCAAGGAAAAGATGCACTGCTCCGTCATGGGCCAGGAAGCTCTGGAAGCCGCCATCCGCCAGTGGAAGGGCGAGACGCCCGTGCCCCACGCCCATGAGGAAGGCCGCCTGGTC
The DNA here is from genome assembly GCF_050313065.1 of Desulfovibrio sp. SGI.230. Taxonomy (NCBI): domain Bacteria; kingdom Pseudomonadati; phylum Thermodesulfobacteriota; class Desulfovibrionia; order Desulfovibrionales; family Desulfovibrionaceae; genus Desulfovibrio; species Desulfovibrio sp. SGI.230. The sequence continues at coordinate 93,165 of NZ_JBNPKS010000009.1, forward strand.
TGCAAGTGCTTCGGCATCACCGATGCCCAGATCATCCGCGCCATCCGCGAGAACGGCCTCAAGACCGTGGAAGAGATCACCAACTACACCAAGGCCGGCGGCGCCTGCGGTGACTGCCAGGACCAGATCGCCGAGATCCTGGCCGCCGAGCTCAAGCAGAAGCCCCTTACCGAACTGCGCCCGGTCAGCAAGCCCCGCATGACCAACGTGCAGCGCATGCAGCTGGTCATGAAGACCATCGAAGAAGAGATCCGTCCCCAGCTGGCCGCCGACGGCGGCGACATCGAGCTGGTGGACGTGGACGGCAAGCGCGTGGTCGTGTCCCTGCGCGGCCGCTGCGCCCAGTGCCGCTCCAGCGAAGTGACCATCCGCAACCTGGTGGAACGTGTCCTGCGTGAACATGTGGAAGCCGATATCGTCGTCGAGGAAGCCTAGCCATGAAGACCATCTATCTCGATAACAACGCGACCACTGCCGTGGCTCCCGAAGTCCGGGAAGCCATGCTGCCCTACCTCACGGATCTGTACGGCAACCCGTCCAGCATGCACACCTTCGGCGGCCAGGTGGGCCGCGCCGTGGAAGAAGCCCGCGAACGCATGGCCGCCCTGCTGGGCGCCCATCCCGACGAGATCATCTTCACGTCCTGTGGTTCCGAAAGCGACAACGCCGCCATCTGGTCCGCCCTGCAGACCCAGCCCGAAAAGCGCCACCTCATCACCACCCGCGTGGAGCATCCCGCCATCCTCAACGTGGCCCAGTACTGGGAACGCCAGGGCTACCGCGTGACCCTGCTCGGCGTGGACAACAAGGGCCGTCTGGATCTGGACGAATACGCCGCCGCCCTGTCCGACGACACGGCGCTGGTCTCCATCATGTACGCCAACAACGAAGTGGGCAACGTCTTCCCCATCAGCCGCATGGCGGAGATGGCCGCCGAAAAGGGCGTGCTCTTCCATACCGACGCCGTGCAGGCCGTGGGCAAGGAAGCCATCGACCTTGGCAAGCAGCCCATCTCCATGCTCTCCCTGTCCGGCCACAAACTGCACGCGCCCAAGGGCATCGGCGTGCTCTATGTGCGCAAGGGCGTGCGCTTCCGTCCCTTCCTGCGCGGCGGGCACCAGGAACGCGGTCGCCGTGCCGGTACCGAGAACGTGCCCTACATCGTCGGTCTGGGCATGGCCGCCCAGCTGGCCGGGCAGCACATGCAGGAAGAACGTACCCAGGTGGCCCGCCTGCGCGACAAGCTGGAACAGGGCCTGCTGGCCGCCATCCCTGACTGCATGGTCAACGGCGATCCCGAGAACCGCCTGCCCAACACCACCAACATCGCGTTCAAGAACGTGGAAGGCGAAGCCATCCTGCTGATGCTGGACCAGCTGGGCATCTGTGCCAGCTCCGGTTCCGCCTGTACCTCCGGCAGCCTGGAACCCTCCCATGTGCTGCGCGCCATGGGCGTGCCCTTCACCTACGCCCACGGCTCCGTCCGTCTCTCCCTCTCCCGTTACACCACGGAAGAAGAGATCGACTTCGTGGTCGAGAACATGCCCCAGGTCATCAAGACCCTGCGCGCCATCTCGCCCTTCAAGAACTAACGAGGATATGCGGGGAGGGAGGGAACTTTTCCTTGCGGAAAAAAGTTCCCTCCCTCCCCTGCACCCCTCCCTCCTTCAAAAACCGCTCATACTTCCACAAGAAAGCCCTCCTGGCCTGCAGGCCCGGAGGGCTTTCTTGTGGAAGGCGCATGCTGCCCCACGCTGTCTGTGATGTCGCATCCGGGCTTTTTTCTTTCGGCAAGTCCCCTGCAAGCCCAGCCTGCGCCAAAAAACAAACGCCTGCGCAAGGCAGGCGTTTGACGTACGGGCTGTGAAGTCGGTCACCGTCGCACAACGAGGGGGACCGGTACACAGCTCCGAGAAAAATGTTTTCGGGATTGGACGGGGGACTGGGAGAAAGAAGGCCAGCTCTTACAAAAACGCCCTTTTCTTTCCCGCAGCCAGCACTCCGACAAAATTCACATCCCCATTTTGACGGCAGATCGTCATCCGGCCTTCATGCATATGACGACGAACGGCGCCATAACGTTTTCGGATGTCGGAGCTGTTCGCCCCAAGCCTCCGGAGAGCGCATCACAGGGACACCTCCTCTTCTCCTGCGGATGCCTGATCCGGGCTTGCATCATGGCGCGAGCTGTCCTTGCGCTCCTGCATTCCTAGTATCCCCGGTGTGAACGCCCAAAACAAAAAAGCCTGCGCAAGGCAGGCTTTTGACATACGGGCTGCGACGCCAGCTACCACCACACAACGACGGGGACCGGCATGCAGACCTGAAAAAAGTTTTTTCGGGGTTGGATGGGGGCCTGGGGGAAGGAAGGGGCAGTTTTTACAAAAAACGCCCCTTCCTTCCCCCAGCTGAAACCCCGGTAAAAATCACGCCTCCACGGGGCGCAGGGCTTCGATGGCGGCCCTGTCCAGGACACGCTGGTTGGAGCTGCCGCGGAAATCCAGCTCCAGATCGCGCAGGGCTTCCACATAGGGACCGTCCACCAGCACGTCCACCTTGTCCAGCAACCGGCCCACGGCCGGGATCTTTTGGGCAAGGCTGTAGAGTTCCTCGCAGGTGTAACCGCTGTAGGCGTAGACGTTCTTGCCGGCGGCGTGCACGGCATCGGCCAGGTGGCACAGGGGCTCGGCCTGGACGAAAGGCTCCCCGCCGGAGAACGTGATGCCCGACAACAGGGGGTTTTCCATGAACTGACGCAGGATGTCGTCCGTATCCCGGAACTCTCCGCCGTCGAAGTCATGGGTCTGCGGATTGTGGCAGCCCGGGCAATGATGGGGACAGCCCTGGGTGAAGACCACGTAGCGCAGTCCGGGACCGTCTACGATGGACTCTTCCACAATACCGCTGATGCGGAGCCTAGGCATGCTTGACGCGGTCGCGTTCTTCGGCACGCTTGGCGTTGTTGAAACGGTCAAGCGTCCCCACCAGATAGCCGGTGATGCGGCGCACGCGTTCAAAAGCCACGCCTTCGCCCACCATTTTCACTTCGGCTTTGGTCTCGGTCAGTTCAGATTTCATCAGCATGGTCCAGGCTCCTCCTCTTGGGGTAAAAAGTGACGGAAACTAACGGCAGCAGTTGGGCATGTGCGGATACTTGCGGCGCAGCATCTTGAGCGTTTCCTGACTCACGGCCTCGCCCTCCTTGCGCCCGCAGCGGGGGCACTGGCCGTTGATGACGCCCACATAGCCGCACACAGGGTCGCGGTCCAGCGGATGGTTGATGGATCCGTAGCCCACACCCTTGTCGTGCATGAAACGGATGATGGTCTCAAAGGCTTCCAGGTTCTTGCAGGTATCGCCGTCCAGCTCCACATAGGTGATATGACCGGCATTGGTGAAGCTGTGGTAGGGCGCTTCCAGCTCGATCTTGCGGAAGGCCTTGATGGGGAAATACACGGGCACGTGGAAGGAGTTGGTGTAGTACTCCCGGTCCGTAACTCCCTTGATGACGCCGTACTTCTTGCGGTCCAGGGCCACGAAGCGGCCGCTCAGACCTTCGGCAGGCGTAGCGATCAGGGTAAAGTTGAGATGCGTCTTGACGGCTTCGTCATCGCAGCGCTTGCGCATGTGTTCCACGATGCGCAGGCCCAGCTTCTGGGACTCTTCGCTCTCGCCGTGATGCTTGCCGGTCAGGGCCACCAGGGTCTCGGCCAGACCGATGAAGCCCACGGTCAGGGTGCCGTGCTTGAGCACTTCGGCCACGCTCTCGTCCCAGTCCAGCTTTTCGGAATCCAGCCAGATGCCGTTGCCCATCAGGAAGGGATAGTTGCGCACCTTCTTGGAGCACTGGATGTCGAAGCGGTGCAGCAACTGACGGAACACCAGGTCGATCTGATCGTCCAGCAGCTGGAAGAAGCGGTCCAGATCGCCCTTGGCCTCGATGCCCAGACGGGGCAGGTTGATGGACGTGAAGCTGAGGTTGCCGCGGCCGCAGGTCACCTGGCGGTCGGGGTCGTACACGTTGCCCAGCACGCGGGTGCGGCAACCCATGTAGGCCACTTCGCTGTTGTAGTCACCGGGCTTGTAGTACTGCAGGTTGAACGGCGCATCCAGGAAGCTGAAATTGGGGAACAGACGCATGGCCGAGGTCTTGATGGCCATCTTGAACAGGTCGTAGTTGGGGTCGCCTTCGTTGTAGTTGACGCCTTCCTTGACCTTGAAGATCTGCACCGGGAAGATGGAGGTCTCGCCGCTGCCCAGACCGGCCTGGGTGGCCAGCAGCAGGTTGCGCACCACCATGCGGCCCTCGGCGGAGGTGTCGGTGCCGTAGTTGACGGAGCTGAAGGGCACCTGCGCACCGGCGCGGGAATTCATGGTATTCAGGTTGTGCACGAAGGCTTCCATGGCCTGGTAGGTGCGGCGGTCGGTGATGCGCAGGGCTTCCTCGGCGGCGTAGGCATGGGCGGCACGCACCAGATCGCGCTCGTTCTCGGCCACCAGGCCTTCCATGCGCTTGCCCAGTTCGTCCACATCGGCCATGCGGATGGCGGGCATCACGGGCAGCAGGATCTGCTGGCTGAATTCCTCGGCCTGGGCGGCATCCATGCCGGTCCTGATGCGCACGAAGGCGGTGAAGGCATGGCGGTATTCCTTGCGGAAGGTCTTGGCCACGCCGCCGGCCATGGCGTAATCGAAGTGCGGCACGCTCTGGCCGCCGTGCATCTCGTTCTGGTTGGCCTGGATGGCGATACAGGCCAGGGCGGAATAGCTCTCGATGGAATTGGGCTCGCGCAGATGGCCGTGACCGGTGGAGAACCCGTTGCGGAACAGCGGGATCAGGTCGATCTGGCAACAGGTCTCGGTGAGCATGTAGAAATCCTTGTCATGGATATGGATGTCACCGTTGATGTGCGCGGCCGAGGCGTCCTTGGGCAGGACATAGTTGTCGGTGAAATACTTGGCCCCTTCGGAACCGTACTTGAGCATGGTGCCCATGGCCGTATCGCCGTCGATGTTGGCGTTCTCGCGCTTGATGTCTTCTTCGATGGCGGGCGCGTAGGTCAGGGTCTTGTAGATCTCCATCAGGTACGATTCCGCGTTGCGGCGCTTGGTGTGCTCGGCGCGGTACAGGATGTAGGCCTTGGCGGTCTTGGCGTAATCGTACTGGATCAGGGTCTCTTCCACCACGTCCTGGATCTCTTCCACATGGCGGAGGTTCTGGGCTTCGAGCTTGCGGCAGACCTTTTCGGTGACGAACAGGAGATCCGTGGGGGACATGTCCTCGCCGGACGCCTTGTTGGCCTTGGTAATGGCATTGAGAATCTTGACGGAATCAAAGGCGACCTCGGTCCCGTCCCGCTTGATGATGCTCGCAAGCATGTTTTCCTGCTCCAGATCCAAAGATATTTGTTTTCCTGACCCGTTTTAGGGTCAACACAAAAGACCCTCCCTGTAGGGGAGGTCTCAGGCCCTGAAAAATCGCGAAAAAAAGGTGGAAAAAAGATACGGACGCCCGTCGACAGAGTGTCATGACGTCCCTTCCCAGCGGCAAAAACCCGTTGCCGTGAGGCTGTCCCCATGGACAAGCGGCAGAAGCAGGTCTTCCGGCTCGTCACCCTGCTCCCGGCCTTCCCGGCGGTTGCCAGTGGCACACGGGGGGAGCAGGTTCTGCGACTTACGGCGGCGGGTCCGCTCCCGGATCTCACGGGATTCCCGATGAAGCTCGTAGCAGCGCTTCTGCCCGCTCAAGATGGCAAAAGGTGCCCCAACTGTCAACACAGAGTTTTTGTAAGTATTTTACAACACTTTGAAATAATTGTAAAAAATCACAAGTCTGCGCCAAGACAGGCAATTTGCCAAAGTCCGCGCCAATTCTGGGCTGGCGGGATTTTTGAATCCGCAGACCACTCCGCCTGCGTCGTTTTTCACAACTTGCCGCCCTGCCGGAGCCCCCTTTTCCGCATAAAAAAAGGGCTCTCCTCCGGGAAGCGGGTCCCCTGCCAGACGCCCCTGCCGGATAACACAGCCCGCGTACGGACCGCGCATCCGGCGGGGCCCCGGTTTCAACCGGCGCGGGTACCCGAAGGTGCCCACGCCAGCCTGTGGTCGCTAGACCGCCAGCTTGGGCAGGGTCGAGGCGCCGTGCGGCATGATGATGGTGCGCACGTCCAGCTCCTGTCCCAGGAAATGGCGGGCCTTGTCCAGGGCCTCGTCCAGGCTATGGCAGACATGCATCTTCGTCTTGCCGAACAGGGCGGCATCCATGTCCGTCACCAGGATGAGGTTGTGTTTCTCGGCCGCCTCGGCAAAGAGGAAGCCCACATAGCTGCCGATGGAAAAAGTATCGCGCAGGGCCTTTTCACGGGCCTGCATGTCGCTGTAGGCGCAGATCTGCGTCTCCACATCGGGGTTGCCGAAGCCTTCGGAGCAGCGGGAAAGCAGGATCATGGTCCCGCCCGGCTGCACGGCGCTCAGGGCGTTGCTCAGCAGCTTGATGGTCTGGTAAAGGTTGATGTCCTTGGGGTAGCCGCCCGCGCTGGCCACCACCAGGGGCGTACGCTCGGGGATGGTCACGCCTTCCATGCTGTCCACCAGACGACAGGCCGCCGCATGGGACTGGACCCAGTCACCGGCAAAGGCCTTGATGATGCGGTAATCGTCATTGACCACCACATTGAGGCCGAAGCAGGGCCGGGCCATGGCCGCGGCCTCGAAGATGTCGGCATGGAAAATGTTGGTGTCCGCCATGTTGGCGCTGCGCACGTCGGCGTTGGTGCCGTTGCCGAAACCGGGGTTCAGGGCCTGCTTGTGATGGCGCTGGATGGTCTCGTAACCGGCGATGCCGGGCAGCAGCATCTTGCCGCCGCCACCGAAGCCCGCCAGGAAGTGGTAGACCACGCCGCAGGTGATGATGATCTTGTCACAGGCCATGGCGTAGCTGTTGAACCACACCGGCGTGCCGCGGCTGGTATCGCCCACGTGCACCAGATGGGCCGTATCGCGGCAGTCGTGGTCGATGACGCGGATACGGCGACAGATGTCCTCGCCCAGCAGACGGGCCTGCTCGTCGCCCATGTGGGCACGGTGCGTGCCCGTGGCCGTGACGATGAGGATGTCGCTGTCGGGGATGCCGCAGGCGTTGAGCTCTTCCACCATCACGTGGACGTAGACCGCGGGCGACTGCCACAAGCGGGTCACATCGGGCACCAGCAGGCAGATCTTCTCGCCGGGGTTGACGATGTCCTTCAGGCAGGGCGAGCCGATGGGATGGCGCAGGGCCTCACGCACGGCCTGATCCGGTTCCATGACCGGCAAGGACACAGGATTGGACTCCAGCACGGCCGCCAGGTTCTTGTCGGCCACCGGCATGGTCCAGGAAATATCACCATAGTGCAGCGTATGTTCTGACATGACGCACCTCATTCCCTCTAAGGCCAGAAAACAGCGGAACAGCTCCGCAGAGGTCCGCGACTATAGGCCCCTCGCCCGCGGGCCGCAAGCCCAAAATCCGGGGAACCATCCGATTTTATTTTATAAAATATCACATACCAAGCACTTTGCTTTGATTCCGTGCCGCCTGCCGGACTGCGCCCCGGCCCATTGCTCCCCCTCCTCTCCCGCCCTTGGTAAACGGGATCGAACCAAACAGCCCGCAACATCCACGCCTGCCCCTCTCCAGACAGCGGCGGGGACCGGCAGACAGACCTGAGCAAAAGTTTTTTT
>NZ_JBNPKS010000010.1:0-97466 GCF_050313065.1 Desulfovibrio sp. SGI.230
TTTCTTTTCTAACAGATGCGCGGCAGCTGGGCGCCTTCGAGCATGCCCAGCAGGCGCTGGCCGCCGATACGGGTACGCAGGCGCACCTGGCCGGGCTTGCCGTCCTCGGCCACGCGGCCGATGATGGCGGCTTCCTTGCCGTAGGGGCTGGCCTGCATGGCGCGCAGGGCGGCTTCGGCCCTGTCCTGGGGCAGGATGCAGATGCACTTGCCCTCATTGGCCAGATAGAGCGGATCGAGACCGAGGAAGGAACAGCCGTTGCGCACGCTCTCGTGCACGGGCAGCAGGCTTTCCTCGATGTCGATGCAGACGGAAGACTGTTCGGCGATCTCGTTGAGGGTGGTGGCCAGACCGCCGCGGGTGGGATCGCGCAGGACGTGGACCTCGCCGCAGGCGGAGATGATGTCGGCGATCATGTGGTTGAGGGGCGCGGAGTCCGAGGCCACGTCGGTGAGGAAGGACAGGCCTTCGCGGCTGCCCATGACGGTGAGGCCGTGATCGCCCAGAGCGCCGCTGACCAGCACGGCGTCGCCGGGACGGGCGGCATGGCCGGAGGGCACGGGGGAGGCGAAGATCTCGCCCACGCCGGTGGTGTTGATGAAGATCTTGTCGCACATGCCGCGCGGCACCACCTTGGTGTCACCGGTGACGATGTGCACGCCGGCGGTCTGCGCGGCCGCGGCCATGTCGGCCACCACGCGGTCGAGGATGGAGAGCTCCAGACCTTCCTCGATGATGCAGGCGCAGCTCAGGTAGCGGGGCCGGGCGCCCAGCATGGCCACGTCGTTGACCGTGCCGTGCACGGCCAGGGTGCCGATGCTGCCCCCGGCGAAAAAGAGGGGCGTGACGGTGTAGGAGTCCGTGCTCATGGCCAGCGGGCCCTTGATGTCCAGCAGGGCGGCGTCGTCCATGCGGTCCAGCAGGGGGTTGGAGAAATGGCGCATGAAGCACTGGGAGATGAGCCGTTGCGAGGCGCGTCCGCCGCTGCCTGCATCCAGCAGAATGCGATCGTCCATGATGATCCCGGGAGTCTTGGGGTTACGGCCGGGCGTCGCTGCGGCGCGGGCCGGAAAAAACGGGGAAGGTGCCCCTTCCCCGTCTGTCCAGAGGCAGGATGTTGCGGCTGTCCATGTCGGCGCTCAGGATGTGCGCGGCATGGGCAACCGGAGAGATCCCGCTCCTAAGCCATATACTTGAAGTAGGCCGCGCAGCTGCCTTCGGTGGAGACCATGCAGGGCCCCACGGGGCTGGCCGGGGTACAGGCCTTGCCGAACAGGGGGCATTGCGGCGGCGTGATGCGTCCCTTGAGCACCTGCCCGCAGCGGCAGCCCGGCAGGGGCGGCACGTCCGGCAGGGTGATGTCGAGGCGCTTCATGGCATCGAAGCGCTCATAGGCGGGCCGCAGGGCCAGGCCGCTGTTCGGGATGGGGCCCAGGCCGCGCCACAGGGCGTCGGACGGCATGAAGTAGGTCTCCAGCAGGGCGCGGGCGCGGGGATTGCCCTGGTCGCTGACGGCGCGCTGGTAGGCATTGACCACGGCCGGGGCGTCATCGCGGCGCTGTTCGGCCATGATGCAGAGGGCCTGCAGGATGTCCACGGGCTCGAAGCCGCCCACCACGGCGGGGACGCGGTATTCCGAGGCCAGGAAACCGTAGGGCTCCAGACCGAGGATGGTGGAGACGTGCCCCGGCAGCAAAAAAGCCTGGACACCGCAGCCGTCCTTGTCGTCCAGCAGGGCGCGCAGCACGGGCGGCACCAGCTTGTGCAGGGAAAGCACGCAGAAATTGTCCAGCTTGCGCTGCTCGGCCATCATGAGGGTGGCGGCCACGGTGGGCGCGGTGGTCTCGAAGCCGATGCCCAGGAAGACCACGGTGTCACCGGGATTGGCGGCGGCGATGTTCAGGGCGTCCAGCGGCGAGTAGACGATCTCGATGCGGGCCCCCTGGGCCTGGGCGTGCTTGAGGCTGCGGCCGCCGGGGCCGGGCACGCGCAGCAGGTCGCCGAAGGTGGCGATGATGACGTCGTCACGACCGGCCAGATCGAGGAAGGCGGCCACTTCGGCGTCGTGGGTGACGCAGACGGGGCAGCCCGGCCCGGACAGGTGCGTGACTTCCTTGGGCAGCAGGGAACGCAGGCCGCTCTGGAAGATGGACACGGTGTGCGTGCCGCAGACTTCCATGAAGCGCAGCTCGCGGCCGTCCAGGGCCGTTTGCAGGCGGTCCAGCAGGGCGCGGCAGAGCGCGGGGTCCTGATAGGGAGAGCTCAGGGACATGGCAGGCCTCGGCTAGGGCAGCATGGGCGCGGCGTTGAGGCCGCAGTCCACGGGCAGGCCGCACATGAGGTTGGCATTGGCCAGGGCCTGGCCGGAAGCACCGCGGCAGAGGTTGTCGATGGCCGAGACCACGATGAGGCGGTTGGTACGCGGGTCCACCACCAGGCCGAGGTCGCAGAACATGCTGCCGCGCACGAAGCGGGTCTCGGGCAGCTTGCCCTTGGGCAGCACGCGGACCCAGGGGCTCTGGGCCCAGGTCTCGCAGTAGGCGGCGTGGACTTCGTCCAGGGTGGTGCCGGGCTTGCGCAGGGTGGTGTAGATGGTGGACAGGATGCCGCGCACCATGGGCACCAGATGCGGGTTGAAGGAGACGCGCACGTCGCAACCGGCGGCGCGGCTGTATTCCTGCTCGATCTCGGGGGTATGGCGGTGCTTGCCAAGACCGTAGGCGCGGAAGGTGTCGTAGACTTCGCAGAACAGGGAGGGCACCACGGGCTTGCGGCCCGCGCCGGAGGTACCGGACTTGGAGTCGATGACGATGTTGTCCGGCGAGATCAGGCCATGCTTGAAGGCTGCGTACAGGCCCAGGATGGCCGACGAGGGATAGCAGCCGGGGTTGGCCACCAGGCGGGCCTTGGCGGTCTCGGCGGCGTAGAGCTCGGGCAGGCCGTAGACGGCCTCGGGCAGCAGCTCGCGGCGGGTGTGGGGCACATACCAGTCTTCATAGACATTGACGTCACGCAGGCGGAAGTCGGCGGAAAGGTCGATGACACGGGTCCCGGCCTCCAGCAGTTCGCCGGCCATCTCCATGGCCTTGCCGTGGGGCACGGCCAGGAAGACCAGGTCGCAGCGGCGGGCGGCTTCCTTGGCATCGAAGATGCTGATGACCACGTCAGAACCGGGCAGACCTTCGAGGAAGGGATAGAACTCGCCCAGGCGCAGGCCGGATTCGGTACGGGAACAGGCCATCTCCAGTTTCATGCGGGGGTGGCTGGCCAGCAACCGGGCCAGTTCCATGCCGGTGTATCCGGTGACGCCCACAAGACCCACTTTGAATATCTTCATCTCCCTCTCCTTTATTTGCTGTCCGGGCCGCATTTGATGACGTATTTCATGCGCAATTCGTAAAGGATGCTCTCCAGCATCTTGCGCTCCTGTTCGTCCAGCCCCTTGGTGGTCTTTTCATGCAGCATCTCCAGCATGCTGATGCTGTGCCGGGCAAGTTCCGGCTGCTGGCCGGTCTGGCCGGTCTCGGGGTCGGCCACCTCGCCCAGATGCACGAGGGCGGCGGACGCCAGGGAAAGGACGAAGGTGGAGAAGGTCACTTCCGGCAGGGGGCCCTTGCCGCCGCAGCCGCATTGGTTCTGACTCATGCTGTTCTCCTGCTGATGCGCTCCGGGGGCCGTCCGGCAGCCCCGAAAGCGGTGCGGCCGCCGCAGCGGCCGCTGCTGTGATCTAGCGGACGGCGGGGCAGCTCACGGGCGTGCCGGGCGTCACTTCGAGGGCGGCACGGTACACGGCCAGGCCCTGTTCGAGGTAGTTGCGCGCGCCGATGTAGCCGCCGGCGTCCACGATGCTGCGTTCCAGGGCGTAGAGGCCCGCGGCCACGTCGGCCCAGTCCACCCAGCCCATGTGGCCGATGCGCACGATGCGGCCCTTGAGCTGGTCCTGCCCGCCGGCCATGTAGATGCCGTGCTTTTCGGCAGCCAGGCGCAGGACCTCATTGCCGTCCACGCCTTCGGGCAGCAGCACGCTGGTGATGCCCCAGGCGAAGTCATCGGGCGCCAGCAGTTCCAGGCCCATGGCCTTGACGGCGGCACGGGTGAACATGGTCAGGGCCCACTGCTTGCGGTAGACGGCATCCAGGCCGCCGGCCAGCAGCATCTTCAGGCTCACGTCCAGGCCCACGATGAGGTTCACGGGCGTGGTGAAACGGGTCTGGTTCTTGAGCACGTTGTCGCGTTCGCGGCACAGGTCGAAATAGAAGCAGCCGGTACCGGTCTTTTCGGCCTTGTCCCAGGCGCGGGCGGAAAGGGCCAGCAGGGCCAGGCCGGGGGGCAGCATCAGGCCTTTCTGGGAGCCGGTGACCAGGCAGTCCACGCCCCACTGGTCCATGGGGCAGGGAGAGAGGCTGACACCGGAGATGCCGTCCACCACGCAGAGCACGTTGCGGGTGCGGGTGATGGCCGCCACCTCACGCACGGGATGGAGCACGCCGGTGGAGGTCTCGGACATCTGGATCAGCACGCCGCGGATGTCGGGATCGGCGTCCAGGGCGGCGGCCACGTCCTCGGCCTTGACGGCCTGTCCCCAGGGGGCGGACAGCACGGTGCATTCCAGACCGCGGGAGCGGGCAATCTCCACCCAGCGCTCGCCGAACTTGCCGGCTTCGGCCACCAGCACTTTCTCACCGGGGGCGAACAGGTTGTAGACGGCGGCGGTCATGGCGCCGCTGCCGGAGCAGGACAGGGGCAGGACGGGCTGCGTGGTGCCGAAAAGCTCGCGCAGGTGGCCCTGTACGCGCTGCATGATTTCCTTGAACTGGCCCTTGCGGTGGTGGATCATGTCCTGGGCCAGAGCAAGGCGGACTTCTTCGGGCAGGGGCGTGGGGCCGGGGGTCAGGAGGCGTTTTTTGTTGAGCATGATGCGTCCTTTATGCGCCGCTTACGGCAGCAGATGCGCGATGAAACATTTGAGATAGGCCGTCTCGGGCATGGCAGCATGCACGGGATGGTCCGCACCCTGTCCGCCCGCATAGAGGATGCGGGCCTGCCACTTGCGGCGGGCGGCGGCCTGCTGCACGCAGGAACGCAGGGACTCGGCGGGCAGGTGGTGTGAACAGGAACAGCTTACAAAGACACCGCCCGGCGTCAAGAGCTGCATGGCCAGGGCATTGATCTTGCGGTAGGCGGCCAGGCCCTGGGCAAAGTCCTTGCGGCGCTTGATGAAGGCGGGCGGATCCAGGCAGATGAGCGAGAAGCGGCGGCCCTGGGCGTCCAGCTCGGCCAGACGTTCGAAGGCATCGCCGCACAGGCCTTCGATGGCCTTGGTGCGGGCCAGTTCGGGCGCGTTGCGGGCCGCGTTCTCCGTGGCCAGGGCCAGGGCCTGCGGCGAGGCGTCCAGGAAGGTCACGGAACGGGCACCGGCAGCGGCGGCCGTCCCGCCGAAGCCGCCGGCGTAGCAGAAGATGTCCAGCACGTCGGCGCCTGCGGCGTAGCGGGCGGCCTCGCGGCGGTTGCGGCGCTGGTCATAGAACCAGCCGGTCTTCTGGCCGCCCTGCAGGGGGGCCCGGAAGATGCAGCCGTTTTCCGGAACTTCCAGCACGTCGGGCACCGGGCCCTCGCTCTCGTTCTCGCGGGGCAGGCCTTCCAGCGAACGGGCGGCGATATCATTGTCCCAAAGGATGGAGCGGGGCTGCAAAAGTTCGCCCAGCACTTCGCGCAGTTCTTCCTTGCGGGCTTCCATGCCCCAGGTGCCGACCTGCACGGTGAGGTGGTCGCCGAAACGGTCCATGACCAGGCCGGGCAGCAGATCGCCCTCGCCGTGGCACAGGCGGTACCAGGGCTGGTTGTAGAGGCGCTGGCGCAGGCCCAGGGCGCTTTGCAGACGCTGGCGCAGCAGGTCCGCGTCCAGGGGCAGGTCGGCCTTGCGGCTGTAGAGGCGGGCGCAGATGAGCGAATGCGGGTTGACGAAGACGCTGCCCAGCACGGCCCCGCGCGCGTCGCGCAGGGTGGCGTTCTCGCCGGGCTCAAAGTCGGGCAGGGGACTTTTGGCGCTGTCTATCTCGTTGCTGAAAATCCACAGGTGGCCGGCACGGATGCGGCGGTCTTCCCCTTTTTTCAGCCAAAGTGTCTTCATGGTAACTCCCGATGGGCAAAAAAGTTTGGCAGCGCGGGCAGGAGGCATCCTGTCCGATGCCGCACAGATGACTATGGCTGAAAAATGGATTTTTCGCCAGCACCATGATGCCCCCGAGCCCTGCGGGAGGGAGCGCCTTGCCGGCACCGGACTCTGCTGCAGGGACGAAAAAAAGAACGCTCCCCGAAGGGAGCGTTCCTGTCAGTCAGGGCAGGGCCCAGGGAGCGGCGGGCCCCTGCGGCCCTAGCGGGCCATAAGGGCCTTCATCTGCTCCGGCAGGGACTTTTCACCGGGCGTTGCCGTGATCGCCAGCATGCGGCCCAGGGCGGCGGGATCGAGGAACTGGATCCAGGGCATGAGCTGGGCCGGGTCCTCGCTGCGGATGGACAGGCTGCCGGGGCGGGCCAGGAAGGTCTGGATGGCTTCCGCATCAGCGGGATCACCGAGGTCTCTGCTCAAAGAGGCGCCCAGCAGGGGCATCATGGCTTCCATGGCCTCGGGACGGGGATCGATATTGTAGGCCAGGACAGCCGTCAGACCATGATCGTGCAGATCCAGCGACAGGTCGGAGACGGCGGCATCCATCATGCTCGGGTCTTCACTGAAAAAGTCGTAGGCATAGTCCAGATCGGCCAGGCCTTCCAGGCTCAGGCGGCCCGTCTGGCGCAGGAGGTCCTTACCGGCAGCGCCCGTCTTTCCCAGGGTATCGTCCTGCCACTTGAGGGTGATGCGCTCCTTGCCCGGGATGGCGAACATCTCGCGGAAGGGCTTGGTGGAAAAGTCGCAGGTCAGGCTGCTCTTGAAATGATGGGGGGCGAGCCCCAGCCAGTCGAACTGCATATCGCTGGCATGGAACAGGTTCTCGTTCGTCCTGCCGGGCGATTCGATAATGTCGACATCCCTGATGGCCAGCTGACCGAAGAGGGGCCGGGTCATCATCTGCTTGCCGGCGGCATCCTTCCGGGGCCGCGCGGCTTCCAGGATCAGGGCTTCGAGCTGGGGTTCGAATGCCTCGACGGAGAGATCGTCGGCACGGCGGACCAGGCTGAGGAAACGCCCGAACCAGTCAGCGTCGGGCAGGAAGATGTCGCGGATCTCCAGCTTGCCCATCTTGAACGCGCCTTCGGACCGGATGATGACCTCGGTGGCATCCATAGTCATCCGCTTCCAGGTGCGGCGGTCCACGCCTTCGATGCTGACGGCGGCGACGGAGCTCTGCATCGGCGTTTCGGGGGCCGTGCTGCTGATGCGGACGGGCCCGTAGGTGACCTTCTCCGCGATGATGGAGATCATGAATTCACCCTCGGGCACCTGCTGCCCGTTCAGCAGACGCTTGAGCACAGCGGCGTCCATGGCCACAGGGCCGGAGGTGAGGGCCTCCACCGTGCAGGTCATGGGCTCTCCCGGTATCAAAGATTTCTCGGTAAGATCACGTCCTGTGGCGCTGGAGAACAGGGGCGCGTCCCCTGCGGCGGGCAGGATGCTGTCCCGCAGGAAGGGCACGCAGGCCAGGACGAAGCGGGGGCTGAGCGTCATGGTGGCTTCTTTCAGGACCGTGTCGTACGTGCGCTGGTCGGAGATACGGATGTTGCCGAGTTTCAGGGTGAAGCTCAGGGGATTGATGTCCACCGTATCGATACTGCAGATGGTGGCGTCGGGATTGACATTGCGCAGGGCATCCCGGACGGCCTGTTCCACCAGAGGCTTGCAGGCGAACAATCCCCCCACGACGGCGAGGACACAGATGATGAGTGCGGCCGACAGGCCTTTCGCTGTTTTCGACATGGCAGTAGTTCCTTGGAAAAAAGGATGGATGGCCCCTGTTGAGGGTGGGGCTTTTTTCAAAATAGCCGGGCTTCGGCTGCTTGTACAGAAAAAAAGCCTGGAGGACGCGGAAACGGAAAACGCCGTGGCCCGAAGACCACGGCGCGTTGTCGCTGGGAGGGGGAAAGGCTAGTCCACGCGATGGTGGCAGCCGATGCTGTTCTTGTTGCGCATGGCGGCCTGGGTGATGACGTAGGCCGTCTGGGAGCCGTGGAAAAGATCCACCAGCGGCTTGGAGATGCGCGTGCCCTTGTAGAAGTCGTGGATATGGCGCACCAGGTCGCGCATGTCTTCGAAAGCCCGGCGCAGGCGGGCCTTGGAGCGCGAGATGCCCACGTAGTTCCACATGGTGTTGCGGATGTTGGCCCAGTCCTGGGCCACCAGGGCCGGGTCGTCGTGGTGTTCGTTGCCTTCGTGGCGCCAGTCGGGGATGGCGGCCGCCAGGGCGCGGGGGATGGCTTCGCGGCCGGAGGCCGTGATGCGCGCCAGGTGCTGGCCGCAGCTCTGGCCCCAGACGGCGGCTTCCAGCAGGGAAGTGCTGGCCAGACGGTTGGCGCCGTGCAGGCCCGTGCAGGCGCATTCACCGATGGCGTACAGGCCGGGCATGGACGTACGGCCGAAGGTGTCGGTGAGGATGCCGCCGCAGAAGTAGTGGGCCGCGGGCACCACGGGGATGGGCTCCTTGCGGATGTCGATGCCGATCTCAAGGCACTGGTTGAAGACCGTGGGGAAGCGCGTGGGCAGATCCTGCTTGACGCCGCTCACATCAAGGTACAGGCAGGGCACGCCCCGGCGCAGCATCTCTTCCACCATGGCCTGGGCCACCACGTCACGGGGGGCCAGGTCGCCGCGCTTGTCGTGGCGGAGCATGAAGGCCTCGCCGCGGTCGTCCAGCAGACGGGCGCCCTCACCGCGCATGGCCTCGGTGATGAGCGGACGGCGGTAGCTGCGTTCCTCATACAGGGCCGTGGGATGGAACTGCATGAATTCCAGGTTGGCCAGTTCCACACCGGCGCGGAAGGCCATGGAGATGCCCGCCCCCACACAGCCGGGAGCGTTGGTGGAGTGCAGGAAGACCTGCCCCACGCCGCCGGTGGCCAGGACGGTCCAGTCGGCCAGGATGGTCTCGGGCTCGCCGGTCTCGGCATTGAGCACGTAGGCGCCCAGGCAGCGGTTGGTGACGCTGTAGCGGTACTGGGAGTTCTTGGCGTGGTGGTGGGTGGTCAGCAGGTCGATGGCCGAATGGTTGTGCAGGCAGGTGATGCGCGGATGGATCTTCACCTGGGCGGCCAGGCCGTCCATGAGGGCGCGGCCGGAATAGTCGGCCTTGTGGAGGATGCGGTGGGCACCGTGACCGCCTTCGCGGGTGAGGTTGTAGGTGCCGTCCTCGTTGCGGTCAAAATCGACCCCGGCGCGCTCGATGAGCATATTGTCCACGCAGTCGGGGCCCTGACGGCAGAGGAAGCGCACGGCGCGGTTATTGTTGTAGCGGTGGCCCGCCACGAGGATGTCGTGCTCCAGGGCGCGGGCTTCGGCGTCACGGGGGGTATCTGCGGCCTTGTAGATGATGCCGCCCTGGGCCAGAGGGGTGTTGCCGTCGTCCAGGTCGGGACCGGCGTTGATGAGCAGCACGTCACGCCCGGCATCGGCCAGGGTAAGGGCGGCAGTACAACCGGCGATGCCGGAACCGATGATCAGGATGGTGACGTGACGACGTGTCGAGCTCATCTTGACTCCTTGTTTCTTGCGCTAGCGTTGGGCCGCGCATACCTGGAGCATGCGGGTCAGGGATGCCCGGGCGGGCGCCAGCTGCTCGTCCTGCAATGTCATGATGGGGGCTGTGCCGGCAGCGACGCCTTGCAGGCAGGCCAGCAGGTTTTCTTCGGTGACCTTGGCCATGTCGGGGCAGATGGCGGGTGCCAGAGGCTCGATCCGGCAGCGTCCGGCAAAGCGGTCACGCAGGCGGTGGACGAGGTTTGTCTCCGTGCCGATGATCAGGGTGCCGCCTTCGCCGGCGGCCTTTTCCGCTTCCTTGATGAGGTAGGAGGTGGAGCCGGAGCCGTCGCACAGGCCGATGAGCTCGGGACGGCATTCGGGATGGGCCAGCACGCGGCAGCCGGGATAGGCGGCCCGGGCGGCCTGCACGCTTTCGGGACGCAGGTGGCCGTGGATGGCGCAGCAGCCCGGCCAGAGCAGCAGGCGGCGGCAGGCGGCGGCACTGCCGGGCCGGCGTTCGCTCTCGGCCAGGCCGTTTTTGCCGCTCAGGCGCAGCACGTGCCAGTCATCGGGGCCCAGGCCAAGCTGCAGGCCCGTGTTGCGGCCCAGGTGCTTGTCGGGCATGAAGAGCACGGCGCCGTCGGGCCCGGCTTCTTCCAGGGCCCAGGCCAGCATGGTGCGGGCATTGGCCGAGGTGCAGACGGCCCCGCCGAATTCGCCCACTACGGCCTTGAGGGCCAGGGTGGTGTTCACATAGGCCAGGGGCACGATCTTGCGGCCTGTGGCCTGCAACTGCAGCAGCACGGTACGGGCGAGCCCGGCCGGCGTCATGAGCGACATCATGCAGTTGGCGTCCCAGGCGGGCATATGCACGCTCTGGCCCGGTTTGGCCAGCAGGGCCGCGGATTCGCCCATGAAGTACACGCCGCAGAACACGATGTGCTCGGCATCGATACCTTCGATGCGGCGGGCCAGTTCCAGGGAGTCCCCGGTCACATCACAATGCCGCACCACATCATCATGCTGGTAATGGTGCCCCATGATGCACAGGCGGTCGCCCAGTCCTTGCTTGATGGCCGTAATGGCGTCGGAGAATCGAGACATGGTTTCCTTTGGGTTGGGGATGATCAGGCGTTGGCCAGGGTCATGCTGAAGTCGGCAGCCACGGCGGAATGCGTCAGGCGGCCCACGGAAATGAAATCGGGATGGCGGGGACCGGTGAGGGCGATGCCGCGGATGGTCTCCAGGGTCACGCCGCCGCTCACTTCGGCCTCGATGTGGGCGGGCACCAGCTCCAGGGCCTGGCCCAGCAGGGGCGCGCCCATGTTGTCCATCATGATGCGGTCGGCCCCGGCGGCCACGGCTTCGCGCACATGGTCGAGGGTGCGGCATTCCACCTCGATGGGCGGGCAGGGGGAGTAGGTCTCACGCAGGCGGGCCACGGCGCGGGTGATGGAACCGGCGGCATCGATGTGGTTGTCCTTGAGCATGAGCATCTCCACCAGGTTCTTGCGGTGGTTGCAGCCGCCACCGGCCTGGACGGCGTATTTTTCGGGCCAGCGCAGGCAGGGCGTGGTCTTGCGGGTATCCAGCAGGCGGACCCCGGTGCCTTCCAGCTCGCGCACATAGCGGGCCGTGAGGTTGGCGATGCCCGAAAGGTGGGTGATGAAATTGAGGATGACCCGCTCGGCCTTGAGCAGGACGATGGCCGGGCCCTCCATGCGGACGACCTCGGTCATGGCCGGGACGGTGGAGGCCTCCGCCACCAGCATCTCCACGTGCGGGTCGGCGCCCATGACCTCGAAGACCTCGTGGATGACGGGCAGGCCCACCACGTGGGTATCTTCCTTGGCGCGGATGACGGCATGCATGGGCGCGTCAGCGGCAAAAAGGCCTTGGGCGGTCAGGTCGGGGCCGTCCTCATCCAGGGCCAGTTCTATGGAACGACGCAGATAGCGTCGGCCTTCGTCGGAAAAAAACGTGCTCCAGGGTGTGAACATTCTTCTTGTCCCGTCTATGGTGTGCATGGTAAGCCCTGCGCATAAGCACGGCATTACATAGTGATAAATGGCCCGTTGGGGCGCGTCAAGTTTGAGAGCTTTTTCACAACAGCGCAGCAAAAAAGCATTCTTTTTGTCACCAAGATGCTGTATGATACCGCCGTGTTGTGGGAGAAGTCCGTCGGGCAGGCAGAGGCCCGGCACGCGTACAGACGAGGGAGCTGATTGCCATGAGTGAACAAGAGAAGATCCAGACCGCAGACGACCGGCCGCAGATGGCGAACCCGATCCCCGAAGACGACGGGATGGCGGAAGGACATGGCATAAGTATACCCGAGGCCTGCCGCGAGCTGGGGGACGAGGCGGAATTCGTCCATCCCGCCGACCTTGCCGACCATCTGGAGAACCTGAGTCTGGAAAAGCAGGTCTGCGCCCTGCGCCACATGCCCACGGAGGACGCCGCCGAGGCCCTGGCCGAACTGGAAGGCAGCGTGGCCGTGGACGTCCTGGAGAACCTGGATGCCGACGTGGCCGCCCAGATCATCGCCGAGATGGAGCCCGACGACGCCGCCGACGTGCTGGACGAGCTGGACGAGGAACACCGCGACGTCCTGCTGGGCAAGCTGACGCGCGAAGATTCCGAAGAGCTGCGCAACCTGCTGAACTTCGACCCCGACTCCGCGGCCGGTGTCATGAACACCGAGCTGATCCTGCTGGAAGAGAACATGACGGCCGACGAGGCCATCACCCACATCCGCAGCGAGATGGAGGACAAGGAAAGCCCCTACTACGCCTATGTGGTGGACAAGAACGACAAACTGGTGGGGGTGCTTTCGCTGCGCGACCTGATGCTGGCGCGCCCCGGGACCATCGTGGGCGATGCCGTGTCGGGCCAGAGCGTGGTCTCCGTGCCCTATGACATGGACAAGGGCGAAGTGGCCAATCTGCTGTCGCACTACAATTATCTTGCCATGCCCGTCGTGGACTACGAGGGGCACATCATGGGCGTGGTGACCTACGACGACATCATGGACATCATGCACGAAGAGGCCAGCGCCGACATGCTGGGCATGGTGGGCGCCGACCCCGAAGAAAGCGTGGACACCCCCTGGAAGGAGAGCGTGCGCAAGCGCCTGCCCTGGCTGGTGGTGAACATGGTCAATTCGGCGCTCTCGGCATCGGTGGTCTACATGTTCGAGGGCTCCATCGCCCAGATGGCCGCCCTGGCCGTGCTCATGCCCATGGTGGCCAACCAGGCCGGGAACACCGGCCAGCAGGCTCTGGCCGTCATGATCCGGCAGCTGGCCACGGACCGCTTCGAGACCAAAAAAGCCTGGATGGCCGTGCTGCGCGAGGCCAAGATCGGCCTGGTCACGGGTCTTTTCATGGCCATGCTGGCGCTGTGCGGCGCCTGGGGCTTCACAGGCAACCCGCTGGTGGGTATGGTCATGGCTGGTGCGCTGCTGTGCGACATGATGCTGGGCGCGGTGGCCGGCGGTTCCATCCCCCTCATCTTCCGGGCCCTGGGACGCGACCCGGCCCAGGCTTCCAGCATCTTCCTGACCACCATCACAGACGGCGCGGGCTTCTTCATCTTTCTCGGGCTGGCCACCATGTTCCTCTTCTAGGCCTGCCCGGACATAACGCAAAGGCAGGTAGCCATGCACGACGTTTGCCGCATTTTGCTGGTGGACGATCACAAATTGCTCATGGAGGGCATCCGCAGCCTGCTGGCCCCCCACAGCCATTTGCGCGTGGCCAGCATGGCCCCCGACGGCAAGGAAGCCGTGGGCCTGGCCGCCACCCTGTCGCCCGATCTGGTCATCATGGACATCTCCATGCCGGGCATGAACGGCGTGGAAGCCAGCCGCGCCATCCTCCAGATCCGGCCCGAGACGCGCATCCTCATCTATACCGGTCACGAGGACCAGCGGCATCTGCTGGAGCTCATCCAGCTGGGCATCATGGGCCACGTCTGCAAAAGCGATCCGCCGTCCGTCCTGCTCCAGGCCATCGATGCCGTGCGGCAGGGGGAGGTCTTCCTCAGTTGTGCTGACCCCGGCGGCTGCATGGCGGCCCTCATGCGCCAGAACCGCCAGCGCCTCAGCCCCGCCGAGGGCGGGCCGGACATCGGCATGCTCTCGCCGCGCGAGAAGGAAATCTTCCGTCTGCTGGCCGACGGCTACAGCGTCCGCCAGATAGGCGATGCCCTCAACATCAGCCCCAAGACCGTGGAGACCCACAAGTACAGCGTACTGACCAAATTGCGCGCCGGCTCCATCAACGAGCTGACCAAGATGGCCATCCGCCTGGGCCTGGTCTCCCTGTAGTCCGCATTCGGGCCTGTCCTTCAGAGCGTTTCCGTACGCTTCCTGCCTGCTGTCCTTGCGGCGGTGCCGGCGGGGGAGCGTGTCCTTTCGGTGAGGCTTGTCTTTCGAAGGCCTCCCTGTGCGGCAGTGAGGCCTGTCGTTCCCGCAGGCGGCCCGTTCTTCCTCCCATCTCCCTCCAAATCAGCGCATATCAGCTCGCCCCTGGCTGCCCTGGGGCCTCCTGTGGCATCCCCGTCCTGTACGGGATGGGGATGGTCTGCCATCCTGCGCCATGATGGCAGCGGTCCTGGTGCCGTACCCGTCTTCCGGGCAGACGGGATGAACAGGCACGGCCGTCTGTGGGCCCAAGCCTGTGCGAGCAGGCCTATGCCGTGGCGAGGTCGTCTTGTGGCGTCCCTGCCGCTGGTGCTCCTTTCGCGGCGGGCCCGCCCCAGAGCGAGGCCTTCAGATAGTCCAGAAAGACCCTGGCCGGTTTGGAGAAGAGCTGCTGTTTTTTCCAGGCCACGTTCAGGCCCACTTCCATGGCCGGATGCAGGGGCCGGAAGCAGAGCGGGCCGTCTTCCGGCAGGCGGATGATCCTGTCCAGGCAAAGGGCATAGCCCATGCCTTCCTCGACCATGATCGAAGCACTGTAAAGCAGGTTGTAGGTGGCCACCACCTGCAGGGCATCGTGCGTTTCCCCCAGCCAGCCTGCGACTTCGTTGTTGACCATGTTCTGCCGGGAGACCAGCAGGGGCAGGCCGCGCAGGTCCGCAGGGGCGACGGACGGCCGGGCTGCCAGCGGCGCGTCCTTGCGCATCAGGACGCCCCAGCGGTCCTTGACCGGCAGACGGAAGAACTCGTAGCCCGAAAGATCCACGGGCTCGATGAAGAGGCCGAAATCCACCAGATCCCGGTCTATCTTTTCCATGACGTCTTCGGCATTGCCGCTGAAGATGTGGAAGGTCACATGCGGGTGATCCTGCCGCATGCGGCGCGCGGCCCGGGCGATGAGGCGTATGGCGTCGGTCTCGCCGCCGCCGATGTGGATGTCACCGCTCAGCAGCTCGTCCGGTGCCTTGAGCTCCGCCGTGGTCTTTTCCAGCAGGCTGACGACCTCCTGCGCCCGCTTGCGGAAAAACGTACCTTCCTCCGTCAGGGTGATGCTCCGTTTGCCGCGCAGGAAAAGCGTCTTGCCCAGCTCTTCTTCCAGCTCCTGCATCTGCCGGGACAGGGTGGGCTGGGTCACGTGCAGGGCCTCGGCGGCAGCGGAGATGGTCTTTGCCTGCGCGACCGCCAGAAAATAGCGGAGGGTCCTCAATTCCATGTGATGCTCCTTTGCCGGGATGCCGGGTGTTGATGCCTGCTGCTGGTGTCGCTGGCCGTCAGGGCCGGTCAGAGAGGGCAGAAGATCTGCGGGGCTGGCCCCATGGCCTGCGCAGCGGGTACAAAAAATCCCCGCCGGGCGGGGCTGGGAACGGCAGGGACACTGAGCGGGGGACGAGGCGGAGGCCTTCTGCCGCTGTCTGTGCCCATGCCGGAAAAGAACGTTGCCGGAAAAGGGATATCCGGGAGAGGGGCCCCGCATGGCACGGGGCCTGCCTCTTCCCGAAACGTCCTTGTGCGGTGACGGGACTTATTCGTCCTGCAGGGCGGCGCCCCGCTGGGGATCGAAGTCGTTCTCCGTGCGGGAGATGAAGATGGCCGCGGTGGCGTCGCCCAGCACGTTGATGGTGGTACGGGCCATGTCCATGACACGGTCGATACCGGCCACCAGGGCGATGGCTTCCAGCGGGATGCCCACATGGGTGAAGATCATGGAGAGCATGATCAGGGCCGCGCCGGGCACGCCCATGGTGCCCACGCTGGCCAGCAGGGCGATGAGCAGCACGGAGATCTGCTGGTCCAGGGGCAGGGGCATGCCGTAGATCTCGGCGGCAAAGATGGTCACGATGCCCATGTAGATGGCCGTGCCGTCCATGTTGATGGTGTTGCCCAGCGGGATGGAGAAGCTGGAGACGCTGCGGGAGGCGCCCAGCTTCTGCACACAGGTCAGGTTGGTGGACAGGGCGGCGGCGCTGGAACAGGTGGTGAAGCTGGTGAGCAGCGGGGCGCTCAGGCCGCGGAAGAAGGTGCCGGGCTTGAGACCGGCGTAGCGGATACAGGGCAGGTAGGTGATGATGACGTGGATCAGGCAGCCCAGGTACATGATGCCGATGAGCTTGATGAGCGGCAGCAGCACTTCCAGCCCGTGGTTGGACACGGTGTAGGCCATAAGGGCAAAGACACCGATGGGCGCGTAGTGCATGACCATGCTGGTGACGCGGATCATGACTTCGCTCATGGCGTCGAAGAAGGCGGCGGCAGGCTTGGCCTTGTCACCGCACAGGCTGATGGCCATGCCCACCAGCACGGCGAAGAAGATGATCTGCAGGATGTTGCCCTTGGCCAGGGCATCCACGGGGTTCAGGGGCACGATGCCCATGAGCACCTGCACCAGCGAGGGGGCGGCCACTTCCTTGGCGCTCAGGTTGGCGGTGGAAAGGTCGAGCCCCACACCGGGCTGGAAGATATTGCCCAGGACAAGGCCGATGGCCACGGCCAGGGCCGTGGTGGCGAAATAGAAGACCAGCGTCTTGGCGGCCACGCGGCCCAGACGGCCCACATCGCCCACGCTGGCGGCGCCGGAGACCAGGGTGGCCAGCACCAGCGGTACGACGACCATGCGGACGAGATTGATGAACAGGTCGCCGAACGGCTTGAAGAAGGCGGCGCTGATGCCCAGCTTGGGGGCCAGCGTGCCCATCAGTATGCCCAAAACCATGCCGATGCCCATTTGCAGGGGCAGGCCCATTTTCTTGCGTGCGCTCATAGGAACCTCACTGCGTGTTGCGTAATGTCACGATACTGTCGCCGACAGTAAGCAAGATTCGTTCCGCACGCAACGTTTTCCTTGCCGGGGAATATGGCGGGGGAGGGACCTCTGGGGCGTTACAGCGGGCAGCGCATGTCATACCAGCAGGCCTGGCCGTGCTGGCTGTCGGAGCGCCCCAGCAGCCGGAAGCCCAGTGAGCTGTAGAAGGGGATCAGCCGTTCCTTGCAGGTGAGGACCACATCTTCCTTGCCCCGCTGCCGGGCCACTTCCAGAAAATGGCGGACAAGGGCCGCGCCGATGCCCTGATGCTGCCGCTGCGGATCCACCACCAGCCCGAAGACGGCCTGATGCGGGGCCTCCTCACGGTGCAGTCCGGCATCGTGGTAGAGCTCGTCCCGGCAGGTATCGAAATCGGTCATGCAGCCGTTGATATGGCCCACGATGGCGCCGTCATCCTCGGCCACGAAAAAACAGTGGGGAAAGACGGCAAAACGGGCGGCAAAGCTTTCCGGCGATGCGGCTTCGGCAGGGGGAAAACCGCGCGCCTCCAGAGCGGCGATGGCGGGCAGGTCTTCGGGGCGGGCTTGTCTGATATGCATGGAAGCTCCTGGACGGGGCCCGCCGGAGCGGACCTTGAGGTTGATAACGGGCCGTCGCGGGACGGCATGACGGCTCGAAGGATGTCCGGCCGTCCAAGGGAAAAGGTTTTTCAGGGCGGGTAACAGGAGCACCTGTGCCCCTGTGTGTGCCGGTAGAGGAAACAATGTCTCTTTTCCGCCGTCCGTGACGGATGGGCCGCGGCGGTGTCCGCCAGTCCCCGGGGACTCACGGACACCGCCGGAAGAGAGAACAGGGGATGCTTCCCGCAAGGGCGGCACGCGTTACGCTGCTTTCTCCGTGAACAGGTTCCTGCGGGCGGCTTCGGACCGGATCTCCTTGCGGTAGCTGTCGTGCTGACGCAGGTAGAAGGCCAGCGCGTTGGCGAAGTTGTCGCCCAGCAGCCCGTCGAGGACCTGGCTGGAGATCTCTCGTTGCAGGCGCAGCAGGGAATGCAGGGCCAGGATGCCTTCCACTTCTTCCGTGGGCATGCCGGACAGACGACGCCAGAAGATGTCGTGCGAACGCGGCAGATAGTACCACATGTACATCAGGTCGAGCAGATGGACGATGGCCTGCCGGGCGGCGTTGGGGTCCTTTTCCAAAAGCTGCTGCCAGAACTCGCGGGGCTGCTCCTGCATCAGGCGCCGGATGGTGGCCTGGGGGAAGAGCAGGGCCAGCTTCACGAGATTGTTGAATATCTGGCTGAACTTGCTGTCGTACTCCAGGGTGCGCATGCGCAGATACATGTTACGGTCCGCAAAACCTTCGATGACGGCGGCCACGATGTCCGAGGAGCACTTGGAGACGATGGCGGCGCAGTTCTGCAGGGCGCCCACCGGGTCGGCGATGCCCAGCCAGACGAAGCAGACCAGCAGCCCCTTGCCCAGCACGATGGACAGGGGGATGGAGATGGCGCTGCGGAACAGGTTGCCCACGACAGCTTCCTTGGGCAGGCCGCGGAAGATGTTGTGCCCTGATATGTAGACGCTGTTGATCATGGCGATGACCGTATAGACCGCCAGCTCGTTGTTCTGGACCGTGATGCCGAGCCAGTCCTCCAGCAGCCACATGCGGACGACCACCTCCAGCAGGGGGACGGATATGCCCGTATAGAGCAGGGAGTCCGCCATGCGGCTCCAGCTCACATAGCGGTTCCAGGGCAGGAGCATGGAGCGGCAGAAGGCCCCGCCGCCCACCATGGATTGCAGGACATTGCGCACGGCCGTGATGGCGAACCAGAGCAGGGCGCCGATCCAGGTCAGGATCCACCAGCTGTCCACGTACCAGAAGGCCCACTGCGCGGGGATGAAGCCCAGCAGCACCTTGAGCACGTTCACCAGATTGCTGTTGAAGTAGTGGACGTTCCAGGGGGTGGCGGCATCGCGCATCATGCTCACGGGATCGTGCTGTTCCGCGTTGATGCCGCGGGAGTCCACGCCGCCCAGGGTCACCAGGTTGCCGCCGTCGGGGCTGATGGTGGTGGTCTTTTTTTCCAGCTCCCAGCCACGGACCACGCGACAGCCCAGATGGTGCAGCAGGGGCAGGCGGCGCAGGGTCCGGAGCCAGCGCGGCAGGGTCGCGGGCTCGTGATAATGGGTGAAGCCGTAGATGTCGGTATGCACGGGCAGGGTCAGGCGCTGGCCGCTCTTTTCATGGCGCAGGGCGGCCCGGGCCTGCGGGGGCAGGGTCTCGGTGAAGACCAGGCCCATGCCGTGCGTCATGTGCGAACGGCTGGTGGAGTCCGTGCCGATGCGCGAGCCGAGCCACGAGAGCTCGTAAAAACTCCGCAGCTGGGTCAGGTTGTCCTGCACTTCCAGCAGCAGGTCCCGGCGGGGCGAATCCGCGGGTTCGTCCTGCACGATCCGGCGGACAACCTGCTTGAGGCGCAGGGGGCTGCCCTCGTTGATGGCCCGCTGCAGCTCGTTGATGGCCTCGATATGCGGCAGCTGGCCCTTGGACCAGGTGCGCAGGTTGAACAGTTCCAGATGGGTGATGAGCCCCTTGCCGCGCCAGAGCAGTTCCAGCGTGTCCTGTACGTTCAGCCCTTCCAGGCCCAGGATCATCTGGCAGGGGTGCAGGGGCACCAGGGACTGCAAAAGGACTTCGGGATCGCGCAGCAGCACAGGGGGCAGATCCTTGTGGGGCGCCACGGGGAACAGGATATCCGGGTTGGCCTGCGGCCCCAGCCATTCCTGGCGCAGGCTGTCGGGCATGAGGCCTTCCATGGCTTTCAGACGGGCGCGCAGGCGGGCGGCTTCTTCATCCGTGCCGTTCCGCCGGGGATCGTTGCGGAGCTCTTCCAGAGCCTGTTCCAGGGCAGGCTGCCATTGCTGGAGGATGTATTCGGCCAGATGCAGGGACGAAGGCTGGCGCTGGCCCACGAAAGCCAGAAAGGCGTCCGCATCCAGCGGGGGCGGAGGCGGGACTTCCAGCTTGCGGGCCAGGGTGGCCGCGTGCTTCTGGTTCCAGGCCTGGAGCAGGCGCAGGACATGCCGGCGCATCCACTGGTTCACCGTGGCGTATTCCTTGAGGATGGCCGCGATGTCCGGGCGCTGGAGCAATTTGATGAAGGCCCGGCTGCTGTGGACGTTGAGCGGCGACCAGGTGAATTCGATGAGCTTGTCATGGAAGGTGGCCCGGAACTCGATGCCGATGCGCACGGTGATGCCCATGATGCGGGCCGCGCGCAGCAGTTCGCTGGCGGCTTCGGGGTCCACGGTATTGTAGTAGACCACCGTGATGAAGCGCAGGCCCTTGAGCCAGGCATCCATGACCAGATGCGTGGGGCTCTTGCGGCCCTTGGTGTTGGCATCATGGACGTGGTGGTCGAAGGCCTGCTGGTTCCAGGCTTCGGGCATCTCCAGCAGATGATAGCGGCGCAGCAGCGAGCGGATGACGTGGGGCGTGCCGCGCACCGCCTGGTAGAAATCGTGGGCCAGCGGCAGCTGGATATGGACGTGCGGCGCGGCGCGGACCAGGTCTTTCATGATCTGGATCAGGACGCGGGCCGTATTCTTCTGCAGGCTGGAAAGGGCGGAGTAGAGGACCTCGTCATGCAGACGGCGCAGGGCCTGCAGGCGCTCCTGCGGGCCGCGGGCCTCCAGGCTCTCCAGCAGGATGATGACGGCGCGGGCGATGCGCATGCCGGGGTCCGTGGTCAGCTTGATGATGCCGCGCGGATGCAGGCCTTCTTCAGGCTGGGCCAGGCTCATGGACATGTTGCGGGCGGCCACGAAACTGTTGACCAGCTGGATCAGCTGATGGTCCTGCAGGTCGAACAGCCAGGACGCTTGCTTGTCCGGGCCGGAAGTGGTGACGGCATTGGCCGAATGTCTGGTGGCGCACATGACGGTTCCCTCTATTGCTGGAGATGCGGGCGGCACTGGCGGCGGCCAGCGGTCGCACGGATATGCCGGGTCGTCCCCCTGTGTGAAAGAAGAAAATGTGACAAATATCGTCGGGGATTGCAAACGGATGGGGAGGGGAAGACCAAAGGGCGAAGGTGAAAGGGCGGCCCGGGCGGATGCTGCACACGGGAAGGCGTGGAAAAAGGGCGGTCCGGGACACCTGCTCCGGCAACACCATAAACGAAAAAACCCGCTGATTGCTCAGCGGGCTATTTTCTCGGTGGCGGAGAGGAAGAGATTCGAACTCTTGGTACGCTTTTAACGTACACACGATTTCCAATCGTGCTCCTTCGACCAACTCGGACACCTCTCCGTGTCGTGAAGACCTGCTCTTTATAGGCAGAACCTTCGGCTTTGGCAAGCAAAAAATCGCACTTTTCGCAAAAAAATTTTTTCTCTAAAAAATTAGCTGTTATTTCAGCTTGTTATCATCGCTGTTTTTCGTCTCCATCTTCCGCCGGAGATGGTCACAGCTGCCCACTCACGGGGCGTGATGACGAAAAGGCGTCCCGGCCCTGCCCCTGGACAGGGCCACGGCAAGGACGATGACCAGCAGGACGAGCAGGGCTTGCCACATGGCCTAGTCCTTGCGGTCCCTGTCTTCTTCACGCTTTTTTTTGCCCATCATGTAAAAAAAGCCCAGCACGGCCACACCGAAGGCCACGATGCCGGCCAGATTGAGCATGAAGATGGTATCCATACGATCTCCTGAAAGACTGTCCGGGGTGTCCCGGAGTTCGTCCGTTGCTACCGGAAGGCCCGGCAGGGGAGCGGGATGGTCCCGCCCCGCCGTTGCCGGGCCGTCAGCATCAAGAAAAGGCTTGGCTGCCGCGGCAGCCGCCTGATGGTCGTTTTAGATGCCCAGCTGGCTGAAGCCGCTGTCCACGTAGATGACTTCGCCGGTCACGCCGTGGGAGAGCTCGGAGGCCAGGAACACGGCGGCACCGCCCACATCGGCGGTGGTCACGTTGCGGCGCAGGGGAGCGTGCTCTTCCACGCGGGTAAAGATGTTCTTCAGACCGGAGACGGCGGAAGCGGCCAGGGTCTTGATGGGGCCGGCGCTCAAGGCATTGACGCGCACGCCCTTTTCGCCCAGGTCGTAGGACAGGTAGCGCACGGAAGCTTCCAGAGCGGCCTTGGCCACGCCCATGATGTTGTAGCCGGGGATGACCTTGGTGGAACCGTGGTAGGTCATGGTCAGCACCGAAGAACCGTCATGCAGCAGGGGCTCGAAAGCGCGGCAGACGCCGGTGAGGGAGTAGGCGGAGATGTCCAGGGCCAGATGGAAACCGGCGCGCGACGTATCCAGGAAGCGGCCGCTCAGGTCCTCACGGTTGGCAAAGGCCACGGAGTGGACCAGGATGTCCACCTCGCCCCACTTTTCCTTGACCAGGTCGGCGGCGGCCTGGATCTGGGCGTCGTCGGTCACGTCACACTGGAAGGTGAACTCGCCTCCCAGTTCTTCGCTCAGGGGCTCAACACGCTTTTTGATGGCGTCGCCCACATAGTTGAAAGCAAGGCGGGCGCCCTGTTCCTTGAAGGCATTGGCGATGCCGTAAGCGATGCTCTTGTTGTTGGCCAGGCCCAGGATCAGGGCTTTTTTTCCTTGAAGCAGCATGTAATATCCTCCAGAAAAGTCGCCTTGGCGACGGTGACCACAGGTTAGATGGTGAATTCTTTGCCCGTCAGGATGTGGTAGGCCTCACGGTAGCGCCGGGCCGTGGCGTCCACGACCTCGGCAGGCAGGGCAGGCGCGGGCGGCTGCATGTCCCAGGGCTGGGAGGTGAGCCAGTCGCGCAGGTACTGTTTGTCGAAACTGGGCTGGCTGCGGCCGGGTTCGTACTGGTCCGCGGGCCAGAAGCGGGAAGAGTCGGGGGTCAGCACTTCGTCGATGAGGCGCAGTTCCCCGTCCACGAAACCGAATTCGAACTTGGTGTCGGCCACGATGATGCCGCGGCTGGCGGCATAGGCACGTCCGGCTTCATAGATGGCCAGGGTGGTCTCCCGGACCTTGCGGGCCACGTCCTCGCCCAGCAGGCGGGAGGCCTCTTCCGGGCTGATGTTCTGGTCGTGCTGGCCCAGCTCGGCCTTGGTGGAAGGCGTGAAGAGGGCCGTTTCAAGCTTGTCCGATTCCCGCATGCCGGCAGGCAGCTGATAGCCGCAGAGCGTGCCGGTCTTCTGATAGTCTTTCCAGCCCGAGCCCGAGATGTAGCCGCGTACGATACATTCCACAGGCAGGGGCTTTGCCTTGCGGACCAGTACGGCACGCCCTTCAAGTTCGTCCTTCCAGGGGGCAAGGGCGGCGGGGAACCGGTCCACATCGCTTTCCACCAGATGATTGGGGATGATGTCCTTGAACTTGTCCATCCAGAACAGGGTGATCTGGTTCAGGATCACGCCCTTGTAGGGGATGGGCTTGTCCATGATGACATCGAAGGCGGACATGCGGTCGGTTGTGACGATGAGCAGGGTCTTGTCGTCGATGTCATAGATGTCGCGGACCTTGCCGCGGGACAGCAGCGGGTAAGCGCTGATTTCAGTCTTGGTGGTGATGCGCATAGTCTTGATCCAGTTTGTTTAAGGCACTAGCGCTTGCTGCGGATCTCCACGGAACGGGCGTGGGCCTCCAGCCCTTCCAGACGGGCCAGAGAAGCAATGGCAGGCGCGTTTTCCAGCAGGAAGGCCGGCGAAGTGGCCACGATGCTGGTTTTTTTGCAGAAGTTCTGGACGGAGAGCGCGGAAGAGAAGCGCGCGGTCCGCAGGGTGGGCAGCACATGGTTGGGGCCCGCGAAGTAGTCCCCCACGGGTTCGGGGCTGTGCTGGCCCATGAAAATGGCCCCGGCATGGCGGATGTGGGGCAGCAGGGCCCAGGGATCGCGCACGCACAGTTCCAGATGCTCGGGAGCCACACGGTTGGCGATGGCCACGGCGGTCATGATGTTGGGCACCACCACGATGGCGCCCCAGTCCATGAGGGACTTGCCCGCGATCTGGGCCTTGGGCAGCTGGCTGCACTGCTTTTCCAGTTCCTGCTGCACCTGTTCGGCCAGGGTGATGTCGTCGGTGAGCAGGATGGCGGAAGCCAGCATGTCGTGCTCGGCCTGGGAGAGCATGTCCGCGGCCAGCCAGTGCGGGCGGGCGGAGCTGTCGGCCACCACCAGCACTTCACTGGGGCCGGCCACCATGTCGATGCCCACCGTGCCCTGCACCAGACGCTTGGCCGTGGCCACATAGATGTTGCCGGGACCGGCGATGACGTCCACAGGGTCGATGCTCTGGGTGCCGTAGGCCATGGCGCCGATGGACCAGGCGCCGCCCACACGGTAGATCTCGTCGATGTCCAGCAGGTGGGCCGCCGCCAGGATGTGCGGGTTGATGGTGCCGTCCTTGCGGGGCGGGGTGCACACGGCCACGCGGGGCACACCGGCCACCAGGGCGGGGATGGCGTTCATGAGCATGCTGGAGAGCAGCGGGGTGTTGCCGCCCTGGCCGCCGGGCACATACAGGCCCACCCGGTCCACGGGCAGCACGCGCTGGCCCAGGATGCTGCCGTCAGGCCGGGTCTGGAACCAGGATTTTTCCAGCTGTTCTTTATGGAAGGTGCGGATGTTGTGGGCGGCTTCGCTGATCTGCTCGCGATGTTCGGGAGAGATGGAAGCGGCGGCCCAGGCGATGTCCTGCTCGCTGACGCGCAGGGGCGCGGCAAATTCGGGACAGTCGAAACGGCGGGTATAGTCGATCAGGGCCTCATCGCCCTTTTCACGTACATTGGCGAGGATCTCGCGCACGCTGCCCTCAACGCTGTCGCCGGGGTTGAAGCGGCCGTCGAGCCACTGCGAGGCCTTGACCCATTCCTGCTCGGACTGCAGGTGCAAAATTCGGCAAATCATGGAATATACCTCAAGAAAAGAACGCCACCGGAGGGCGCGTGGACGCGCGGAATTGCGCGTCGGACGAATATAGCGAAGGCGTGCGCCAATGTCGAGACTTCCGTGCAGGAGGCCGTTGCCGGGGTGTCAGCCCCTTGACAGTACGGCAGTGCGTATTTACTCAATACTAGCCGGCACAACGCTGGTGCATTTCTGGGAGGAACCATGGATCGTCACAACGAGAACGATGATATGCATATGAAGGACACGCAGAACACGGAAGCGCAGGAAGAGGCCTGTGCCGGTGCCGAGGCCGGGGATGCCGGGGACGCCGTGCAGACCCTGCCGGAAAATCTGGAAAGCCTGTGCCACGAACATGTGTGCCCCAACTGCACCGAAAGGCGCGATGCCGATGACGCACGCCTGCGCGCGGCCGCGGAGATGGATAACTTCAAGAAGCGCCTGAAGCGCGAGCACGAGGAACAGATCCGCTATGCGGCGGAAAAGGTCATGAGCGACCTGCTGCCCACGCTGGACAACCTCGATCTGGCCCTGCAGTACGGCAGCAAGGACGAGGCCTGCAAGGACATGCTCCAGGGCGTGGCCATGACCCGCAAGCTGCTGCTGGAAGCCGTAGCGCGTCACGGTCTGACCCCCGTGGGCACGGCCGGTGAGGCCTTCACGCCCGAACTGCACGAAGCCGTGGGCTTTGATGCCGAGGCCGATGTGGAAGCCGGGGCCGTGGCCCGCGTTCTGCAGAGCGGCTACAAGCTGGGCGAGCGTCTGCTGCGCCCGGCCAAGGTCATGATCAAGCAGGGCTAAGCGCCGTTATCCGCAAGACAGCCGGAAGGGCCTTCCCCATATGGGGAGGGCCCTTTTTTGTATACAGGCATACGGATCAGTGGACTCTCATCAGGGCCCGGGGAGCCCTCTTCTCTGGTCCGGCATCCTTATCAAAGTCCTTCATCCGACATAGCGGCGGTTCTCCGCCAGCGGCTTCAACCGGGGCATCTTCGCGATACCGTGGTCCGGTATCCCCGGACAAGTACGGGGCCATGCCGCGTTGGCGTTCCCTGCGGCAGCGTCGGGAAGCCCGGCAAAACAGCTTGACTTTCAAAAGCGTTGCACTCTAGCGTAACACTAGACATCTGTATTGGTACTGCATGTTGCGGGGAAGGAGCCTTTGCTGCGCCCCGGACTATTTTTGTGGGGGATATCTATGAAAAAATTGTATGTCGTGCTTGCCGTCTGCCTTCTGTGGGCATGCCAGGTGACGACGGCAGGGGCCGAAGGTTTCGCCCTGACGGAATGGAGCTCGCGAGGTCTTTCGCTGGCAGGCGGCATGGTGGGACGCGCGGACGATCCCTCGGCCATCGCCTACAATGCGGCGGGCATCACCCAGCTGCCGGGCACGCACGTCATGGGCGGTTTTGCCGCCATCGCGCCCATGGGTACCATCGACCTGGATCTGGCCGACGGCAGCCACACGTCCACGACCACCAAGCCCCATATCTGGGCTGCCCCGCACGCCTATATCACCCATCAGCTGAACGACCGCTTCTGGCTGGGCCTGGGCTTGTTCTCGCGATTCGGCCTCGGCAATGAATTTGCCGATAACTGGACGGGACGGTACAACCTGACCAACATCAATTTCCAGACCTTTTCCCTCGTGCCCACTGTGGCCTTGAAGGTCAACGATGTCCTGTCCCTTTCGGCGGGCGTGGAGATCATGCATGCCAGCTTTGCCATGGGACAGCAGATTCCCAGCATGCAGTATATCGGCTACATCCCCAGCAGAGGGGAAGACAGCAAGATGACGCTCAACGGTACGGGCTGGGGCGTGGGGGCCCAGGTGGGGGCGCACTTGCGCATGACCGACGAGCTGTCGCTGGGCTTTTCCTACAAAAGTCCGGTCACGCTCAATATCGCCGGTTCGGCGGATTTTTCCCGGCATCATAGCAATATGCTGGCCGACCAAGGACAGGTGCCGCACACCATCGATACCGATGTGCACAGCACGGTGCATCTGCCCGATTCCTTTGCCGTGGGCCTGGCCTACCGCCCGCTGGAGAATCTGAGCTTCGAGGTGGGGACCGTCTTCACCCGCTGGTCCACCTACGATTCCATGAACATTTATTTCGATTCCGATTTCCAGTCCATCAATCATAAAAAGTGGCGTGACGGCTGGAATTTCAACGCCAGCGTGGAATATGAGCCCCTGGACTGGCTGGCCCTGCGTGCGGGCATCTGGTACGAGACGCCGGTCACTAACGAGGCGCACGCGGACTTCATGGTCCCCAGCCACGGCCGTACGGGCGTCAGTGTGGGCGCGGGCTTCCAGTATCTATTCCGCCACCATCGGCTACACGTTCTAAGGTACGGGACGGCCCTTCGGGGATGCTGGCCATGACGCTGCCGGAAGGCCGTGCCGGACCGGAAGGCAGACATGCCCGGCAGCCGCTCTGACTGCACGAAACCGGCGTTCTTCATGTGAAGGGTAAAACGGCGGGAAGTGGGATGGCACGGCCTGTGCGGGGCGGGCACCGGAACGGGACACAATGCGATAAAAAGGAAAGGGAGGCTCAAGCCTCCCTTTTTTTGTCCTGTGATGGGTTTGGGGATCCGTTTCCCGCAAGTTCCCGGCCTGTCCGTGCAACCGGCCCGGCGGTACGCATTTGCCGTTAGGTCCTGTGCGGGCGGCCGGATGATGGGAAAACGCGCTGTCGCTAGCGTCCGGCCTTGAGGCGGGGCAACAGGCGGTCGGCCAGATGTTCGCCCAGTCCCTGCAACAGACGGCTCTGGGCCGCCACCAGACTGGCGCTGCTCATGCCGGCATCCTCGCTGGCTGCGTAGATGCCGCGATCCAGCGCCTCTCCGCCACGGGAAAGCTGCCAGCGGGCCTGCAGCCGGGCCGTGCCCGGCGTGTCGCCGTCCAGACGTTCCAGAGCCACGGCCAGTTCCATGTCGCCCTGCCGGTCTCCGGCAGCGATCACGTCGATGCCCCGGGGCAGCAGGCGGGCGGCCAGCACTTCGCCCAGCACGCGCCGGGCGCCCTGTCCCAGCGGCTCGGCCCAGATGTCCAGTTCCGAGACCTCCAGGCGGGTCTGGCCGTCGCTGCGGCGCACCAGACCGTTGCGGTCCAGATAGTCAGGCACGCTCACCGGTGCGATGCTCAGACTGGCAGCGGGCAGGCTGTCGGCGGTCAGGGGGGGCTGGCCGCTGTCCAGCAGATAGAAGTGCGTGGGCGCGCTGCGGCCGCAAGCGGTCAGCAGGAGCGTCAGCAGGGCCAGGAAAACGGTCGTATGGCGGAGGAGATGGTTCATCGGCGACTTCCTTGTTTGCCGCGGAGCAGGGCTTCGGGATTGCGTTCCAGCACGTCCATGAACGCCCGCAGGGAGCGGACGGCAGCCGCGCTTTCCTGAATCAGGCGGCGCAGCTCCTGGGTGAGGGGGGCATTGCGTTCCACCACGGCCTTGGTGGCCAGGGAAACGGAGGAGACGTTGTTCATGGCGTCCCGGGTGCTTTGCAGGGCCTGGGGCAGATCGTGCTGGGCCGACGTGGCCGCCGCATTCAGCTTTTCCAGGGCCTGGGCCAGGGTCTTCTGGGATTCCTGCATGCCGGCCAGCAGGGCCTGCGCTTCTTCAAAGGAGGTGGCAAAGGCCTTGATGCCGCGTTCCAGCGCATCGCCGGACAGGGCGGCGTTGAGCTTTTCCAGGATGCCCGCCGTGGTATGCGCCATCTCTTCCAGAGGCAGACTGGCCACGGTACGCTGCAGGGTATCGATGGGCGAGGGCAGGGTGGGGATCTCCCTGTCCGGCATGGGGGAACGGAAATTGGCGGGCGTATTGGGCAAAAAGTCCAGCTCCACGCGGTACTGGCCGGTGATGAGGCTCTGGAGCTGCAGGCGGGCGCGCAGGCCGCGCTGGATCAGGCGGCGCAGGATCTCCTGCCGGAAATTGTCCGTGAGCTCGCCGGTGACTCCGGCCCGGACGATGCTGTTCTCGTCCAGCCGGATGTAGACCGGGATGGTGACGCTGGCGTCGCGCGGGTTGGCCTCCAGGCTGATGCGCGTCACCTGGCCCATGGGCACGCCGCGGAAGACCACGGGCGCCCCGATATTGAGGCCGCTCACCGAGCCGTCGAAGTACAGGACGTATTCGATGTCGTCACTGAACATGCGGCCGCCGCCCAGAAGGATGATGCCCGCCACCAGCAGCGCCAGTCCGCCGATGACGAAAGCCCCTACAGCGGTTTTGAATGATTGTTTTGCCATGCCGTATCCTGTGGGTTCAGTCCTGTTGTTGGGGGCCGCCCGCTTCGCCGCGCGTCAGGAAGCGCAGGGCCTGCAGCTCGGTGTGCGGGTCGCGCACCAGTTCGGAGGGGTTGCCCCGGGCAGTGACGCGCCGGGTCCGCACGTCGAGATAGATGCCGTTGCTGGCGATGGCGAAGATGCTGGCCAGCTCGTGGGAGACGATGACGAAGGTCGTGCCCAGGGCGTCGCGCAGCTCCAGGATCAGGTCGTCCAGCATGCGGGCGCTCACCGGGTCCAGACCGGCGGAAGGTTCGTCCAGAAAAAGGATCTCGGGATCGAGGGCCAGGGCCCGGGCCAGACCGGCCCGCTTGCGCATGCCGCCGCTGATCTCCGAAGGATAGTAGTCCTCGAAACCGGCCAGACCGGCCAGGGCCAGCTTGAGCGAGGCCTGCTCGCGGATCTCGTCGTCATCGAGGTCGGTGTACTGCTGCAGCGGCAGGCCCACGTTCTCGGCCAGGGTCATGGAGCTCCACAGGGCGCCGCCCTGGAAGAGGACGCCCGTACGCCGCAGGATGCGGCGGCGCTCTTTCTCGGTACAGGCCCAGATGTCCGTATCGCCGTAGAGCACCTGGCCGCTCTGGGGCTGCTTGAGGCCCATGAGCGTGCGCAGGAGCGAGCTCTTGCCGCAGCCGGAACCGCCCATGATGAGGAAGATGTCATCGGCGGCCACATCGAAATTGACGTCACGCATGAGCACGAAGGAGCCGTAGCCCAGGGTCAGGTCGCGGACGCGCAGGCGGGGAGTGCTCATGTCAGATGCCCAGTACGTTGCAGATGATGGTGATGACGGCCGTGGCGATGATGATGCCCACGATGGACTGGACCACGGCCGTGGTGGTGGCCAGGCCCACGGCCTGGGCGCTGCGGCCGCAGCGGATGCCCTGATAGCAGCCCGCCAGGGCGATGATGATGCCGAACACCGTACCGTAGGCGATGCCGATGAGCCCGTGGACGAAGGAGACCATCTGCATGGTGGCGTTGAGGTATTCGGCGGAACTCAGCCCCAGCATGGAGACGCCCACCACATAGCCGCCCAGGATGCCCATGAGGTCGGCATAGACCGTGAGCAGGGGGACCATGAGCATCAGGGCCAGCATGCGCGGCAGCACCAGAAAATCTATGGGCGAGATGCCCAGGGTGGTAAGGGCGTCCACTTCCTCGTTGACCTGCATGGTGCCGATCATGGCCGCATAGGCGGCCCCCACGCGGCCGGACATGACCACGCCCACCATGACCGCGCCCATGACGCGCAACATGCCGATGCCCACCAGCCCGGCCACATAGATCTGGGCGCCGAACTGCGTCAGCTGCACCGCGCCCACAAAGGCCAGGATCAGACCGAACAGCAGGCTGGTGATGGAGATGATGGGCAGGGCGCGCACACCGCATTCGTACATGGCTTCTATAAAGTCCTGCATGCGCATGCCGGCGCGTCCCAGGATGAGACGCCAGATGGAAAGGGTCACATCGCCGAGGAATTCCAGAAAATCCGCACAGCGGGGCGGCAGGCCCATGACCGCCTCGCCCACCCGGGCAAAAAGCCCTTGCCGGTGGTCGCTGCGGGCGGCCCCTGCCTGGGCCGGGATGGCGAAGGCCAGGTGCAGCAGTCGTGCCAGTCCTGTGGGCAGGTCCTGGCTGATCTCGATCTGCGCGGCGCGGGCGGCCTTGTGCAGCTGGACGAGGAAGACCAGGAGGCTGCTGTCCCAGGCGTCGAGGGAGGCCGCCGCGAGATGCAGCTGCCGGATGCCGGGGCCTCGCAGCTGCTGCAGGGCGTCGGCACACTGCGGCGGCCAGGGCGTATTGATGGCCCAGCTGCCGGAGACGGTGACCTGCAGGCGCTCTCCGGCCCTGTCCAGGTTTACTTGCGGACTTGTTTCCATCTCTATAGTATACGCGCAGGACAGAAGCTACGCAAGGAGGGAGGCCGCTCCCCCGCAGGCTTTTTCCCCTTTTTTGCTTACCCTACAACCCCGGATTGCCATGTCGCTGAAACAACGCCTCGGGCTTGCCGCAGAGCCCGTCTTTCTCATGGATGGCTCGGCCTTCATCTATCGCGGCTTTTTTGCCAACAGGAACATGCAGCGTTCCGACGGTTTCCCCACCAATTCCCTGGTAGTGGTCAGCCGCGTGCTGCTGCGCATCCTGCGCGAAGAGCGCCCCCGCTATTTCGCCTTCGTGCAGGACGGCAAGGGCCCCAACTTCCGGCACGAGATATTCCCCCTTTACAAGGCCAACCGCGATGCCACGCCCGAAGATCTGGTACGCCAGCTGGATCCCATCCACCGCATGGTGCGGGCCCTGGGCCTGAGGCTGGAAGTCTCGCAGGGCTGCGAGGCCGACGACTGCATCGCCTCGCTGGCGGCGCGCTTCGCGGCGGAACATCCCGTCATCATCGTCAGCGGCGACAAGGACCTGAAACAGTGCCTGGGCCCCAACGTCTACATGTGGGACCCGGCCTCCAAGGAAGAAAAGCTGGTGAGCGAGGCCGATTTCACGGCAGAGAGCGGCGTGACGCCCGCCCAGTGGCCCGACGTGCAGGCCCTCATCGGGGATACCAGCGACAACATCCCCGGCGTGCCGGGCATCGGTCCCAAGACCGCGCGCCAGATCTTCTCCATCTGCCCCAGTCTTGAGGACATCCGCGACCATTTCGTCCTGCTGCCGCCCAAGATGCAGGCCAAACTGCAGGCGCATCTGGAAAACATGTTCACCTGGCGCGAGCTCACCACCCTGAGACGCGATTTCTGCCCCGGCGTCACGCTGGACGACCTGCGCGTGCGGCCGCTGGATGCCGCCACCTGCGCCTTGCTCACGGAAGAGTTCGAGCTCTTCGCCCTGCGGCGCGAGCTGGCCGCCCTGGACCGTCTGCAGGCCGCCGAGGCCGACCTGCCCGAGGAGTTCCTGGATGCGGGCAGCATCCGTGAGGACGCACAGCCTGCAGCCGGGAAGAAGGCGGCTGCGGAACAGGCCTCCCTGCCGCTGGCCCAGCCTGCCCGCAGCGGTCGTGCCACCAGTCAGATGAGCCTTTTGGACGCCATGCCGCAGGAATCCGCGCCCGCGCTGGATGACGTATCGGCCCTGCCGGACTGCGGAGATGCCCGCGTGGCCCTGATCTGGGCCCACGGCGACCGCGAGGCCCCCTATCTTGCCGTGGAAGGCGCTGACGGCAGTTCTTTGGGAGAATGGCAGTGGAAAGGTCCTGTGGCGGAGCTGGCCCGGTGGCTGGCCCCTGCCCGCACCCTGGTGACGGCGGACCTCAAGGGCCTGCTGACATCCGCGCCCTGCTGGCAGTTCCTAGCCGGGCGGGCGGGGGACTGCATTGATCTGGGCGTGGCCGCCTATCTGCTGAACCCCGAAGAGAACGATTACGGCTGGCCCCGTCTTTCGGCCCGCTGGGGCGCCGTGCTGCGCCATGAACTGGAGAGCAGGGGCGAGACGGCCCCCGGCCCCGCGCGTCTGGGACTGGCCATGGCGCAGCTGTTCGAGCAGCGCATGGAAAAGGACGGCCTGCTGGAGCTGTTCCGGCGTCTGGAGATGCCCCTGCTGCCCGTGCTGGCAGGCATGGAGCAGAGCGGGGTGGCCATCGACGCCGCAGCCTTCCGGGCCTTCCTCGACGATGTGCAGGGCCGGCTGGACCAGCTCACGGCCCATGTCTACGAGCTGGCGGGCACGCAGTTCAACATCCGTTCGGCCCAGCAGCTGGGCGATGTGCTGTTCAACGGGCTGGGCCTCCCCGCGCCGCGCAAGACCAAGGGAGGCCAGGCGTCCACCAGCCAGCAGACGCTGGAAAAACTGGCCGGGCAGCATCCGGTGGTGGACAGCATCCTGCAGTACCGCAAGCTGGAGAAGATGCGCTCCACCTATCTCGATCCCCTGCCGCGCCTGGTGGACCCGCAGGGCCGCATCCATACCACTTTCAACCAGAAGGCCACGGCTACGGGACGGCTCTCCTCCAGCAATCCCAACCTGCAGAACATCCCCGTGCGCGGGCCGCTGGGCAAGCGCATGCGCTCCTGCTTCATCGCCGGGCCGGGCCGCCTGCTGGTCTCGGCCGACTATTCGCAGGTGGAGCTGCGCGTGCTGGCCCATGTCTCGCAGGATCCGGCACTGCTGGAAGCCTTCCGCAACGGCGAGGACATCCACGCCCGCACGGCGGCCCTGGTCTATGACCTGCCGCCCGACCAGGTGAGCCCGGACCAGCGCCGCAATGCCAAGACCATCAACTTCGGCCTCATTTACGGCATGGGCGCCCAGAAACTGGCCCAGGAGCTCAAGATCAGCACCACGCAGGCCAAGGACTTCATCGCCCGTTACTTCGAGCGCCTGCAGGGCCTGAAGGAGTTTTACGAAGGCGTGGAGGCCTCGGCCCGCAAGCACGGCTTCGTGACCACTCTGGGCGGTCGCCGCCGTCTGCTGCCGGACATCAATTCCGCCAGCGGACAGGCTGCGGCCCTGGCCCGCCGTCAGGCCATCAATACCGTGATCCAGGGCTCGGCGGCGGACATCATCAAGCTGGCCATGCTGGCCGTGGCCCGTGACGAGCGCCTGCGGGAGCTGGATGCCCGCCTGCTGCTGCAGGTGCACGACGAACTTTTGCTGGAAGTGCCCGCCGATGCCGCCGAAGAAGCCGGGGCCCTGGTGGCCCGCCTCATGCAGGATGTCTGCCCCGCAGGCAGGGAGCTTTCCGTGCCGCTGCTGGTGGACTGGGGCACCGGTCACGACTGGGGCGCGGCACATTAAGTTGCCGATATGGAGGCACCTGTTTGGGAGGAGGGGGACTCGTGTGGATCGGGGCCCCTTTCTCCCAAATTTTTTCTGCGTGAGCCTGGGAAAACGGCCGGAACATGCAGTTCTTTCCGCGTTTTTCCCCCTTCGTATCCGCGAGTCCAAAAGGGCAGGGGAGCGGTGCCTTTTTGGGGGGTAGCCTGTCCGCCTTTTGGGCAGCAGCTGCTGGCCCCGTAAAAGCGGGTCGCAAAATACCAATATTTTCAAATGGTTTTTGTCTTGGTACAAATTTTTGGCAAAAAAAGGATGACAGCCGGAGCATTTTGATATACACCAACCCGCAGCCGTCTGGAATACGGCACAAATTTGGCATTCCGTCGTGAATGCTTGACAAGTTGCGCACTTTGCGATAAAGAGCGCTTTCTTTGTGAGCGATACTGTCGTCACCCGTTAGGCGGCACGTCGCAGACGGATTTTCCGCCGCTTGATGGCTACTGAGATAAGTAGATGAGGAGTTCATCCCGATGAAGACGTTCAGCCCCACCCCGAAAGACATCAACCACGAATGGTTTGTGGTTGACGCCCAGGATCAGGTGCTGGGTCGTCTGGCCAGCCAGATCGCCCACCGCCTGCGCGGCAAGCATAAGCCCGAATTTGCCCGTCACATGGACAACGGCGACTTTATCGTCGTGGTCAACTGCGAAAAGATCAAGGTGACCGGCACCAAGATGGCCCACAAGAACTACTATCGCCACTCCGGTTGGGTGGGCGGTCTGAAGACCACCTCCCTGGGCGATATGCTGGCTTCCAAGCCCGAGCGCGTGCTCATGGCCGCTGTGCGTGGCATGCTGCCCAAGAACCGTCTGGGCCGCGCCATGCTGAAGAAGCTCAAGATTTACGCGGGTCCCGAACACCCGCACACGGCTCAGAACCCGCAGCCGCTGACCCTGCCTTACTAAGGAGCGCACGTCATGAGCGACAAATTCGAATACGGCACCGGCCGCCGCAAGACCGCCACTGCCCGCACCCGCGTCTACGCTGGCTCCGGCAACATCACGGTGAACGGTCGTGCCTTTGAAGATTACTTCCCCCGCAAGACCCTGCAGATGATCATTCGTCAGCCCCTCGTGCTGTCCAAGCTGGCTGAAAAGTTGGACGTGCGCGTCAACGTGGCTGGCGGCGGCGTGGCCGGTCAGGCCGAAGCCGTGCGTCACGGTATTTCCCGCGCCCTGCTGCTGGTGGATCCCGCCCTTCGTCCTATCCTGAAGAAGGCCGGCTTCCTGACCCGCGATGCGCGTAAGAAGGAACGCAAAAAGTACGGTCTGCGCGCTGCCCGCGCTCGTTACCAGTACTCGAAGCGTTAATCCGCACTCCGGATTACGGAACCTCAAGGGGTGGGCCATTGTTGGCCCACCCCTTTTCTGTTATCTTCCGCCCGTCCTGTCCCGGGGAGAGGGGCGGCCGTGTCCGTTGCTTCACGGTCTTGCCGTCTCTGTCTCCTGCCGTTGTGTCCGTGCCCCTGTCTTCCTGCAGGGCCGTATCGGCATCCCCCATCCCGCCTTGCGGCGGATGACGGGCCGGTCGCGCCTCCGGCGTTGGGCCGCACGCCCCGGGATGTTGTCGCCATCTTTTTGCCATGAGGTTTTCCACGCCATGCCCGTGATCCCCGAAGGCATCGCCTATGCCTATACCCACGAGACGACCCAGGCCACGACCGGCTATTTTTCCTGCCAGCCGCCCGCATCCCTGACCCTGCCCCAGGCGCTGGCCCGTCTGGAGGCCACGCCCTTCGATGATTTTTTGCGCCAGCATTGCCTGCGCCAGCTGAGCCGCCGTTCGCCGGAGGAGATCAAAAATCTGGCCGATGAACTGTACGACCGCGAGACCGACAGTTTCCGGCGCATGGGGCTTGCCGGCCTGCTGCTGGAGTGCTCGCTGCTGGTGCCCGAGCTGGCCCATTGCTGCGACGGCTTCCCCGAAGATGCCCTGCAGCGGCTGACGCTGTCTTCTTCCCTGATCTACCTGCGCGCTGCCAGCCGGAAGGACTTTGGCCTCATGCAGGCCTGGAGCGCCCATTTTGCCGACAACATCGCCCGGCACCACATGCTGCCGCACTGGGAAGAACTGGAGCTGGAACTGCCCTACAGTGAAGAAGAGCTGGAGGTCTGCCGCGAAGGCCTGCGGGCCCGGGCCGGGATGCTGGAGCGGGAACACGCCCGCATGCAGGCGGAAGACCTGCCGCGCCTTGAGCGCCGTCCGGCACAGGAGACCTACGAGCAGGCCGTCAATGCTTTGCTGGAGAACGACGTTCTGGCCGGGCAGGAGATGCGTCATCAGGCTTCGCTGTCTCCCATCGCGCTGCTGCGCTCCTGGAAGGTGGACCTGGCCGTGGATTGCGGCCGCATGCGTCACAGTTTGCGCGGCGAGGCCACGGCCTACGGGCGCGGTCTTTCCCTGGCTGCGGCCCGGGCCTCCTACGCCATGGAGATCGTGGAACGGGCCAGCAGCTATGTGAGCGTGGCCCGTACCGGCGAGCACACCTTTGAGGTGACGAACCGCCGCCGGCCCATGCCGCTGGTCCATGCTTCCTGCGCCAAGCTGCGGTCCCAGGGCAAGGATTTCCTGCCCCTGTCCTCCCTGCCGCTGGAAACGCCTTTCGAGGACTATGTGCCCCTGTACTGGCTGGAGGCCCGCGATCCTGAGGGCAAGACCGTGCTGGTGCCCGCGCAGGCGGTCTTCCTGTTCTGCAATCTGGACGAGCAGTCCCTGTTCCTGGCCGGTGGCTCCACGGGCCTGGCTTCCGGCAATACCGAAGCCGAAGCCAGGCTGGCGGCGCTTACGGAGATCGTGGAGCGTGACGCCGAGGCCACCACGCCCTTCAGCCGTGAGGGCTGCTTCGTGCTCAAGAGCCGCGACGAACGTTTGCAGGCCCTGCTGGACGATTACGCGGCCCGCGGCATCCAGATCCAGTTCCAAGACATCACCACGGAGCTGGGCGTGCCGGTCTACCGCTGCTTCGTCATGAGCCGTCGCGGCGAGGTGGCACAGGCCACGGGCGCCAATCTGTGCGGCAGCCGGGCCGCGCTGGCGGCCCTGACCGAAGTGCCCTGGCCCTATCCGTATGGCGAACCGACGGGGCCCGCTCTGGGCGGCCTGCCGGTGCGCTGGCTGGAAGATCTGCCCGACTACAGTCTGCCGTCGGCCGAAGCCTCCTGCAAGCTGCTGGAAAAGACGCTGTGCGCCCAGGGCCGTACGCCCCTGTATGTGGACATCTCCCGCAAGGATCTGGACATGCCTGTGGTGCGTGCCCTGGTCCCCGGTCTGGAACTCACCGCCGACTTCGACCGCTTCTCCCGCCCCTCGCTGCGCCTTCTGGCCCGTTACACGGCCCGCTGGCAGAAGTAGGAATCTGAACGGGGGAGGAGCCCCCTTTTGCTTGCGGCAAAAAGTGGGTTCCTCCCCCATGCCCCCTCCTTC
Organism: Desulfovibrio sp. SGI.230; assembly: GCF_050313065.1. Classification (NCBI taxonomy): domain Bacteria; kingdom Pseudomonadati; phylum Thermodesulfobacteriota; class Desulfovibrionia; order Desulfovibrionales; family Desulfovibrionaceae; genus Desulfovibrio; species Desulfovibrio sp. SGI.230. The sequence continues at coordinate 37,245 of NZ_JBNPKS010000010.1, forward strand.
CCCAAACCCGCCTTATGAGAAGCTCCGCATTCTGGAAGCATAGCCCCCGGGATGCGTGAGCCGGGAGATGATTGCTGAATGATGCGGGAAGTGCTTATCAGCGCTCATCCCGCGGCCATGAAAAAAGGACGCCTTGGCGTCCTTTTTTTATGGCCTGATAAAAGTTTTTGGGAGGAAAGAGGGGAGCGCGAGGGGGGAAAGGAGGACCTTTTTCCAAAAAGGTCTCCTTTCCCCCCTCGCTCAAATGTCTCTTCCTGCTAGGCGTGCATCAGGCGGGCAAGAGCCGCATTGCTCTGCTGGCCTTTTTCTTCCAGCCAGTCCAGGAAGCCCTGGAGCTTGGGGGAAGGATTGGTATGACGGGGCCAGGCGGCGTAGTAGGAGCGGAACGCCGTGGTGGGCGGCAGGTCGGGGAAGGGGGTGACCAGCTTTTGTTCCGCCAGCAGGGGAGCGATGAGGCTGCAGCGCCCCAGAGCCACACCCAGGCCGTGGCTGGCGGCCACGGAAGCCCCGTAGGTATGGTCGAAGGTGACGAAGTTCAGGCAGTTGGAGATGTCCACATGGTTCCTGTCGGCCCATTCCTGCCATTCGGCCGTGGTGGCGGCATAATGCCAGGCGGCGGAGTCATGGAGCAGGGTGCAGGCGGGCAGGTTCTCGGGATGGCCTATCAGGTCGTGCTTTTGCGCGTACTCGGGGGAGCAGACGGGCAGGGTGGCCTCGTCCATGAACTTGCGTGAGGTCAGGCCGCTGACGTGGCTCTCGGCATAATACAGGGCCACGTCCACCGTGGAGTCCCCGTGGAAATCTATGGGAGCGTTGCCGGTACGTACATGCAGCTGCATGGAGGGGTAGTGCTGCTGGAAGTCGCTCAGCTGGGGGATGAGCCAGGCCAGGGCCAGGCTGGGGGCGGCATAGATGGTCAGGGAGCTGAAGTCGTCCTGCAGCAGCTGGGTGATCTCTTCATAGATCTTCTGGAAAGCATTGAGGTAGACGTCGCGCAGGCGCTCGCCCTCCGGTGTCAGGGAGACGGCGCGGGTCAGGCGGTTGAACAGCGGGAAGCCCAGCTCCTTTTCCAGGCGGGCGATACGGTGGCTGACAGCGCCGGAGGTCAGGCCAAGATGCCGGGCAGCGGCCTTGAAGCTCATGTAACGGGCCGCGATGGCGAAGGTCTTGATGTTGATGAGGCTGGCGTCATCGTTGAGGACGCGGGCGATGCTGCGGGAACGCTGACGGTTTTTGCTGTCGGGAAGCGTCACATTGTCTCCTTGGAGATCCCGCCCGAAAGGGCAGGGGATGCGGACAGATATATGTCGAGAAGGGGATATTCCTTTCTTCATGGGCTTTCGTCAATACGGACAGGGCGGCCGGCGCAGGAGGATACGGGGCAGAGATGAGATTTATTCAACCATGGAGCACTATGGGGGATTGTTTAAAAAATAATGTTATTACAATATGTTATGTGTAATAAAAAATCAAAACGCAAATTATCGAAAAAAGGCCTTGGCGCTTGGCGTGAAAGAGGATAAATTTTTTCAACTGCGGATGAACCATTTTGCATGAGGCCATGCGCAGAGATTTTTCGGCTTGGGGTTTATGGCCAAATTCAACCGGCAAATTGCGCAATGGGGGGATTTGGTGTATCTCAACAGGAATAGCCCTGGAAAAGGATCACCGGGGCGAGCTCTTTCACCCTCCAAGACCTGGGAGATGATTTATGAAACTGGGCAAATTCGTTGGCTTGGCGCTGATGGCTCTGACCCTGGGGCTGGCCGGCCAGTCCCTGGCTGCTGAACCCATCAAGATCGGCGTGTACCTGCCCCTGACCGGTCAGAATGCCTTTGGCGGCCAGCTCGAGCTGGAAGGTGTGCAGCTGGCTCTGAAGGACATGCCTGAAGTGCTGGGCCGCCCCATTGAACTGGTTGTGGTGGACAACAAGTCCGACAAGGTGGAAGCCGCCAACGCCGTCAAGCGCCTGGTGGAACGCGACAAGGTCGTGGCCCTGATCGGTACCTACGGTTCCTCTCTGGCCATGGCCGGTGCTGAAGTGGCCGAAAAGGCCAAGGTGCCCGGCGTGGGTACCTCCTGCACCAGCCCCCTGGTGACCCAGGGCAAGAAGTACTACTTCCGCGCCTGCTTCATCGACCCCTATCAGGGTGCCGCTGCCGCCACCTATGCCTATGAGAACCTGGGCCTGCGCAAGGCCGCCGTGCTCATGGACATGACCAACGACTACGCCGTGGGCCTGTCCAGCTTCTTCACCCGCTCCTTCAAGAAGCTGGGTGGCGAAGTGGTGGCCAACCTCAAGTACAGCTCCGGTGACCAGGACTTCACTGCCCAGCTCACCGAACTGATCGCCAAAAAGCCCGAGATCGTCTTCATGCCCGCCTACTTCGCTGAAGGCGCCATCATCATGAAGCAGGCCCGCGAACTGGGCGCCACCTTCCGCCTGATGGGCGCCGACGCCATGGACAACCCCGACACCGTGAAGCTGGCCGGCAAGGCTGCGGAAGGCTTCCTGCACACCACCTTCCCCTACGATGCCAAGATGCCCAACATGAGCGCCGAAGCCAAAAAGTTCACCGAAGCCTGGAACAAGGCCTATCCTGAAAAGGAAACCAACGTGAACGGCGCCCTGGGTTACAACTGTCTGTTCCTGATCGTTGACGCCATCAAGCGCGCCAACTCCGCCGAACCCGCCGCCATCACCAAGGCCCTGGCCGCGACCAAGAACCTGGTGACCCCGCTGGGTACCCTGACCATCAATGCCAGCCACGACGCCGAAATGCCCGTGGGCATTATTGAGTACAAGGACGGCAAGCGCGTTTATCTGACCGAAGTCACTCCCAAGTAAGGGAATCCGTCTGTTCACGGCGGGGCTCCGACGGGCCCCGCCGTTCCGTCTTCGCGCCCCTTCGGGCGGGATAAAGCTTATTTCCAGGTGGCCCCATGACCCTTGACATGTTTTTGCAGCACTGTTTCAACGCCTTGACGCTAGGCTCGCTCTACGCGCTGATCGCCATTGGCTATACCATGGTCTACGGCATTCTGCGCCTGATCAACTTTGCCCACGGCGATATCTTGATGGTCGGGGCTTACTTCGTCTTTTTCGGCACTTTCGCCTATGGCTGGCCCTGGGGTGTGGCCGCCATCATCGCCATCCTCGGCGCCAGCGTGCTGGGTGTGGTGGTGGAACGCGTGGCCTACCGGCCCTTGCGTGACGCGCCCAGAATTTCGGCGCTCATCAGCGCCATCGCCGTTTCCTTCTTCATCGAAAGTCTGGCCGTGGTGGTCTTCACCGGCCAGCCCCGGCCCGTGCTGCAGCCCGACTGGCTGCTCTCGGTCTGGCAGTTCGGTGATGTGCGCATCCTCAAACTCACGGCCTTCGTGCCGGTCATGACCATCGTGCTGGTGGCGCTCCTGCTCTACATCGTGCACCACACCAAGCCCGGCCTGGCCATGCGCGCCATCTCCAAGGATATCGAGACCACGCGTCTTCTGGGGGTGCGGGTGGACAACATCATCGCCTTCACCTTCTTCATCGGTTCCGCCCTGGCTGCCGCGTCGGGCATCATGTGGGCCCTGCGCTATCCGCAGGTGCACCCCTACATGGGCATCATGCCCGGCCTCAAGGCCTTCATCGCGGCCGTGTTCGGCGGCATCGGCTCTATCCCCGGCGCCGTTATCGGTGGCGTGGCCCTGGGCTTTGTGGAAATCATGACCGTGGCCTTCATGCCGGAGCTTTCGGGCTTCCGTGATGCCTTCGCCTTCATCCTGCTGGTGCTGGTGCTTGTGTTCAAGCCCACGGGCCTGCTGGGCGAGCGCATGGAGGAGAAGATCTAATGCGCTTCAATCAAACGACCCTGCTCAACATCGCGCTTATCGTCATCTTCGGTCTGGCCCTGACCCAGGCCGAGGCCTATATGGGCGACTATCAGATCTACATCCTCAAACTGATCTTCATCAACGCCATCCTGGCCCTGTCGCTCAACCTGATCTATGGCTTCACCGGCCTGTTCTCGCTGGGCCATGCCGGCTTCATGGCCATCGGCGCCTATGTGGGCGCCCTGTGTACCCTGCTGCCGGAACAGAAAGAGATCATGTGGATCCTGGATCCCATCATCTGGCCTTTCTCGGTGCTGCATACGCCCTTCTGGGTGGCGGTCATCGCCGGCGGTCTGGTGGCCATGATCTTCGCCTTCATCATCGCCGTGCCCGTGCTGCGGCTGGGTGACGACTACCTGGGTATCGCCACCCTGGGCTTCGCCGAGATCATCCGCGTGGTCATCGTCAACGCCACGTCCATCACCAACGGTTCGCTGGGCATCAAGGGCATCCCCGGCGAGGCGACCCTGCTGACCTGTTACATCTGGACAGTCATCACGCTGGTGGTGCTGTCACGGCTCATATTCAGCAATTTCGGCAACGTATTGCGCTGCATACGCGATAACGAGATCGCCGCGGGCGTCATGGGCATCAACGTGTTCCGCTACAAAGTGCTCTCCTTCTGCGTGGGGGCCTTCTTCGCGGGCGTGGGCGGCGCGCTGCTGGGCAGCCACCTGTCCACCATCGACCCCAAGATGTTCAACTTCCTGCTGACCTTCAACGTGCTGATGTTCGTGGTGGCCGGCGGCCTGGGCTCGCTGACCGGCAGCCTGCTGGGCGCCACCATCGTCACCATCCTGCTGGAATGGCTGCGCGCCATCGAGGAGCCCATGGACTTCGGCGTGTTCGAGATCCCGGGCATCCCCGGCATGCGCATGGTGGTTTTCTCGCTCATCCTGCTGGCCATCATTTTGTTCCGGCGTGAGGGCATCATGGGCACCCGTGAGATCACCTGGAAAAACATCTTTTCGCTGGGGAGGCGCAAGGCATGAGTGCAAGCAAAGTCCAGCCCATCCTGACGGCTGAAAACGTGACCATGCGCTTTGGCGGCGTGACGGCCGTCAGCGACCTTTCCCTGAAGGTGGACGAGGGCAGCATCGTGGGCGTCATCGGTCCCAACGGTGCGGGCAAGACCACCCTGTTCAACGTGCTGAGCGGTTTCTATACGCCGCAGGAAGGCGACGTGCGCTTTGCGGGCAAGAGCATCCGCGGCCGCAAGCCGTTCGAGATCTGTCGCATGGGCGTGGCCCGTACCTTCCAGAACATCCGTCTTTCGCCGCACATGAGCGTGCTGGAGAACGTGATGGTGGGCTGTCATGTGCGCCGCCGCTGCCCCTGGTGGATGGCGCCGCTGGGCCTGCCCACGTATTACAAGGAAGAAAAGGCCATCACGGACAAGGCCCGCGACCTGGTGGAGCATCTGAACCTGGCCGAATACATGGACGAGAAGGCTGGCAGCCTGCCTTACGGGGCGCAGCGCCGCCTGGAGATCGCCCGTGCCCTGGCCACGGAACCGCGTCTGCTCCTGCTGGACGAACCCGCCGCCGGCATGAACCCGCAGGAAAGTATCGAGCTCATGCACTTCATCCAGGCCATCCGTGACCATTTCGACCTGACCATCCTGCTTATCGAACATGACATGAAGGTGGTCATGGGCGTGTGCCAGTACATCTGGGTGATGGAATACGGTGCGCTTATCGCACACGGCGACCCGGACGCCATTCGCAGCAATCCCGAGGTCATCCGGGCCTATCTGGGCGAGGACGTGGTGTAGTATGCTGAAAATCAGGGATCTTTACGTTCGTTACGGCGGCATCGAAGCCGTGCAGGGTGTCAGCCTGGACATCAAGCGCGGCAGCATCGTCACGCTGGTGGGCGCCAACGGCGCCGGCAAGAGCAGTATCATCCGTTCCATCGCCGGCCTGAACAAGAATATCAGCGGCGAGATCTCGCTGACCCGCAAGGAAGGCGACGAACCTGTCTCCCTCATCGGTCTCAAGCCCGAGGAGATGGTGCGGCGGGGCATCTCGCTTTCGCCGGAAGGCCGTCGCATCCTGCCTCATCTGACCGTGGTGGAGAACCTGCGCCTGGGCGCTTATTCGCGTACCGACAAGGACGGCATCAACGAGGATATCGAGCGTGTCTATGCGTTGTTCCCCCGCCTGAAGGAACGCCACTGGCAGAAGGGCGGCACGCTTTCGGGCGGCGAACAGCAGATGCTGGCCGTGGGCCGCGCGCTCATGAGCCGCCCGGACATGATCATGCTCGACGAGCCCTCGCTGGGTCTGGCCCCGCTGCTGGTCAAGGAGATCTTCAACATCATCCGCCGCATCAACGAGGACGGCATGACCGTGCTGCTGGTGGAGCAGAACGCGTTCGCGGCCCTTTCCGTGGCCCATTACGCCTACATCCTTGAAGTGGGCCGCGTGGTGCTGGAGGGCACCGGCCAGGAACTGCTGGAGAACCCCAAGGTCAAGGAAGCCTATCTGGGCGGCTAGTTCCGGCATCATCGACATGCAGGGGAGGGGATGTTTCCGCAAGGGACGCCCCTCCTTTTTTTTATGCATGGCGGCAGGGGAGCACGAATCCCGTCGCTTCGTCTTTCGTGCCCGTCATCACACAGGGGCTTCGGCTCTTGTCAGGCGGGCCTTCTGACATTACTGTCCGAAAACGGAGGATGCAGGACCGGCTGCCGTCAGGCAGGGGGACCGGTCCGTGCTGTTCCCCGGATGTCTTCGGAGGGGCCGGAGACGTCCGCAACCCTTCATAAGGAGTACCCATGCTGCGCATTTCTCGCCATGCATTGCTCATCCTTCTGCTGGGGATCCTGCTTTTGCCGCAGCTCGCCGCTGCCGCGCCGCAGGCCGCCCCGGCCAATCCTTCAACCTCTGGTAACGACACCATGCTCGTCCGCCTCAAGAACGGCCTGACGGTCCATATCATCCGGGACAGCCGCTTCCCGCTGGTCTGCACGCGCCTGTTCGTAGGCACGGGTTCCGCCAACGAGACCGCCGAGCAGGCGGGCATCAGCCATGTGCTGGAGCATATGGTCTTCAAGGGTACGGAGAAGCGTCCCAAGGGGCAGGTGGCCCGGGATGTGGAATCCCTGGGCGGCTACCTCAACGCGGCCACCAGCTTCGACAAGACCTGGTTCATCACCGACATGCCCGCCAAGCACTGGAAGACGGGCATGGACGTGGTCAAGGACATGGCCTTCCATCCTTCGCTGGATCCGGCCGAGCTGGAAGCGGAAAAGAACGTCATCGTTTCCGAACTCAAGGGCGGTGACGACACGCCCACCCGCCGCCTGTTCGAGGACCTGCAGGTGGCCGGTCTGGCCCACACGGTCTACGGGCGCCCCATCATCGGCTTTGAAAAGACCATCCGGGCCGTGACCGCGGACGACCTGCGGGCCTATATCCGTACTTGGTACCAGCCGCAGAACATGATGCTGCTGGTGGCCGGCGACATCGATCCCAAGGCCGTGCTGGCCCACGCCGAAGAGCTGTTCGGCGGCCTGAAGAACGACACCATCCTGCCCGAGCCCGCTCCCGTGCAGCTGGAAGGCGCCGCGGGCGGTCCCCGTGTCGAGGTGACGTACGGGCCGTGGAACAAGGTCTATCTGGGCATCGCCCTGCCTGCCCCCGCCCTGGGCGACCAGCGCTCCATCGACCTGGACGTGCTGGCCTATGCGCTGGGCGGCGACGGTACTTCGCAGTTCTATCGCAAGTACCGTTACGAAAAACAGCTGGTGGACAGCATCAGCGTCGGCAACATGAGTCTCAACCGCGCGGGCCTGTTCTATATGGTCGCCCAGCTGGATGCGGACAAGGTGGAGCCTTTCTGGCAGGAGTTCACCCGCGATCTGGCCGCGCTGGACGCCGGCAAGATCACGCCCGACGTCATCGAGCGGGCACGCTTCAATTACGAGGACGGCATGGACCGCGCCAGCGAGACCCTGGACGGTCTGACCTCGTGGAAGGCCACGGTACAGTTCGAGCTGGGCGGGCCGCGGGGTGAAGCCAATGTGCGTCATGCGCTGGCCGCCGTGGACAGCGCGCGCCTGCGTCAGGCCCAGGATCTCTGGCTGCGCCCCGATCAGGTGCGCGTGCGCGTGCTGGCGCCCGAAAAGGCCAAGCTGCCCGATCTGGATGCCATTTTGCAGCGCAACTGGCCCGCGCCTGCCGTGGAGCGGCAAAAGGCTGCTGCTGCCGCGGAAAAGGTGGGCAAGCGCGAGATCGTCGATCTGGGGCAGGGCCGTACCGTGATCCTGCAGCCGGACCGCACCATCCCCTATGTGTCGCTGGAGATTCTGCGCCCCGGCGGCAATGCGCTGCTCAAGCCTGCCGACCAGGGCCTGGCCCAGCTCACGGCCGCCACCCTGACCGACGGTTGCGGCACGCGTGACCTGGATGCCATGGAACGCTTCGTGGCCGAACGCGCCGCTTCCCTGAGTGCCTCGGCGGGCGTGCAGAGCTTCACCGTTTCCCTGACGGGCCCGGCCCGCTTCAATGCCGATTACTTCGCCCTGCTGGGCGATCTGCTGCACAAGCCCACCTTTGCCGAAAAGGACGTGCGCCGTCAGGCCGATACGTTGAAGGCGGCCCTGGTGCGCCGTCAGGACAATCCCATGAGCTTCATGGGTTCCAAGATCAACGGTTTCCTCTTCCCCGGCGGCCAGCCCTACGGCTTCGACGGCCTGGGCACGGCGGAGAACCAGGACCGCTTCGGTCCCGGGGACGTGCAGGCCTTCTGGAAACAGCAGAATGCCCAGCCGTGGATCCTTTCCGTGGCCGGGGATTTCGACCGGGAAAAGGTGCTGGCTTTTGCCCGCAGCCTGCCCGTGCCCACCGCGCCTGCCGTGGATGTGCCCCAGCCGACCTGGGGCGCCGACAAGCGTCTGCCCCTGTCCCTGCCCGGTCGCCAGCAGGCCCATCTGCTGCTGGCCTTCCATGCCGTGCCGCTGGATCATCCCGACGCTCCGGCGCTCATGCTGCTGGAATCGGTGCTTTCCGGCCAGAGCGGCCTGCTGTTCAACAAGCTGCGTGACGAGCAGGGCCTGGGCTACACGGTGACGGCCTTTTACCGCAGCCTGCCCGAAGCCGGTTTCATGGCCTTCTATATCGGGACCACGCCCCGCAATCTGGATGTGGCTCGGCAGGGCTTCAGCGGCATCATCAAGGACATCAAGACCGACCTGCTGCCCGCCGAGCTGCTGGCCAAGGGCCTGAACCGCATGGAAGGCAGCTATTATCGTGGTCGCCAGAGCCTGGGCGCGCGGGCCGACGAGGCCGCCAGCGAACGTTTGCTGGGCCAGCCCCAGGACTTCCAGAAGCGTTTGCTGGAAAAGGCCGCCAAGGTGACGCCGGAGCAGCTGCGCGAGGTCGCCCGCAAGTACTTGCTAGTGGACAAGATGTATGAAGTGACCCTGCTGCCCTAGATCAAGGGTGACGGGATGCAATGACAGGGGAAGGGTTCCGGCCGAGGGCAGGGTCCCTTCCCCTTTTGCTTGCGGCAGGGCATTTTTGCCGTGCCGGGCAGGCCCGCCATCTTGACCGGCGTCCGGGCGGGCTTATCTCTGAATAAAGCATCCTGACGGCTGACTGACGCCTGTGCTGTTAGGCCAGAGGGGTGCGGCGACTGATGCGCCGGTGCTGCCGGTGTGGAAAGGTTGTCCGGGATATGTTTCCGTTTTGTGGAAATATGTCCTGTCATACGAAAAATGAAATTTTCAATCCTGCGAGGATGACATGAAACTGACGGACATGCATGTGTTTGACAAGGCCCGTGTGGTGGCCAAGACCCTGGGCATCCAGGTATGCCTTTTTGTGGGCCTGCTGGTGCTGGTCTGGGGCAGCCAGGCCTTCTACGGCGTCATCGATACCAAAAAATTCCCCCAGGCCTACAGTGTGGGCGAGACGGCGAACCTGAGCGAGAACGACAAGGGCAAGCTGCTGGTGGATTCCGTCACCAATCAGCTGCGTCGCGAGATGGGCTCCACCTTCGGCTGGACCATGAACGACATCGTGTTCAACCGCTTCGTGCTGGATAACCGCGCCTATCGCCAGTACGGGGTCTACCACGCCACGCGCGTGCTCATGGACCTGTACTCCACCCAGATCGCCAAGCTGGGCTCCAATGACCGCGAAAGCGAGTTCCTGTACCAGGCCCGCCTCAACGGCTTTGCCGTGGACCCGCGCAGCTTCATGTTCCCCTCGGCGGAAGGCTCTTACAAAAAGGCCCTGAAGCAGGTGGAGGAATACAAGAAGTCCCTGGATACCGGCAAGGGCACCTACAATTGCCGTACTGACGACCTGTACGCGGCCCTGAACACGGTGGTGGGCGAGAACATGCTGGGCTATGCCCTGGGCCTGCTGGCCGATGCCCAGGACATCCCCTTCTATACCCTGGACAACCGCATCTACGAAGTGCAGGGCATGGTGCTGGTCATCCGTGACTTCGTGAAGGCCCTGTACGACCTGTATCCCGAGATCGCCCAGAAGAACAATGCCGAGAACATGGCCGCCGCCATGCAGTTCATGAACGATATCTGCACCTATGATCCCATGTACATCACCTCGTCGTTCAACTCCGGTGAGCTCATCATCTCCTACCTGATGTTCACCAAGAACCGTCTGGAAGACATCCGCGACAGCCTGCGCATCTAGCAGGGCGTCCTTTCACATGCATCGGCAAGGCCGGAGCCCCAAAGGCTCCGGCCTTTTCGTGTTTATGGGCAGGGCTGCGGAGGGGAGGGGGACGGTGGGCATGCGGCCGTTCGTGCGTTTCCGGCCTGCGGCAGGTAGGGAGGGGATTTCGTTCCTTTCCCCGTGATCCTCTTTATGGTCCGGAGCCTCGTCCGTTCGCTTGGCCGGGCTCTTGGCGCCTGCGTATCTGTGCACGGACTGGCAGCCGGAGACGGTCGTCATGGTCGATCGGGGCGGGCTCCGGGCGATCGGGAACAGGATCCCGGAAGGGGAGGTTGCCGCTTGGGATACGGACAGAGGACACTGCAAAAAATAATGGTGCAACGATGGGCAGGGAAGCAGTGATGATTGTACTTGTTTTCACAATTAAAGGCAGCAAGGCGCACTTTTATCACCGGAAAAGCTCAAAGCGTGACATTCCCCCGGAAATCATTGGAAAAGCGTGCATCATTCGCTGACGCATCAAGCCATCTTATTTTATGAGGTTTTTCTTTGCACTTTTTATGAAAACTTGCTATTTCTTTTCCGTATCTCACAGTTTGTTCAGGAGAGACAATGAAAGCTGCTGCCATGAAAACCATTCACGTCAAGGACGCTGTCGGCAGCGTGCTCTGTCACGATATCACCCGCATCGTGCCCGGAGGGGACAAAGGGCCCGTTTTCCGCAAGGGGCATATCGTGAGGGAGGAAGACATCCAAACCCTTCTGGAGGTGGGCAAGGAACATCTGTATGTGTACGAGCCGCAGGAGGGCGTGCTGCATGAGAATGAAGCCGCCCGGCGCATCGCGGCCGCTACGGCCGGGGCCAACATCACGCTGAACGAGCCCAAGGAAGGGCGCATCAACTACTCGGCGTCCTGTATGGGCCTCTTGCGGGTGGATGTCCCCACGCTGACCCGCATCAATTTGTTGGGAGAGATCACCCTGGCCACGCTGCACAGCATGCAGCAGGTCAGGCCGGGACAGAACCTGGCGGGCACCCGCGTGGTGCCCCTGCTCATCGAGGAAAGCAAGATCGTCGCTCTCGAGCAGCTGGTTTCCCGTCCCGTGGTCGAGGTCCTGCCCCTGCAAAAGTTCAAGGTAGGCATTGTCACTACCGGCAGCGAAGTCTACACGGGCCGCATCAAGGATGCCTTCGGCCCTGTGCTTCGAGACAAGTTCGCCCGCCTTGAATGCACCGTCATGGATCAGGTCTTCACCAGCGACGAAGTGGAGATGACCTCGTCAGCCATCAGCGGCTTCATCCGACAGGGAGCCGACATGGTGGTGGTGACGGGCGGCATGTCCGTGGATCCCGACGACAAGACCCCCGCTTCCATCCGTGCCGCTGGCGCGCAGGTGGTGAGCTATGGCGCACCGGTCTATCCCGGGGCCATGTTCCTGCTGGGCTATGTGCCCACGGAACGCGGCCGCGTCCCCGTACTGGGGCTGCCCGGCTGTGTCATGTATTACAAGGCCAGCATCTTCGAACTCGTAGTCCCGCGCCTTCTGGCCGGACTGGAGGTGACAGCCGAGGATATCGCCGGCATGGGTCACGGGGGCTTCTGCTCCGGCTGTGGCGAATGCCGTTATCCCATCTGTCCGTTTGGAAAATAGACGGCGCGGCAGCGACCGTCTCAACTTGCAAGCCGTTTCTAGGAGTCGCATATGGAAACGAAAACGCTTGTGGTCAATGGTATTCCCCGTCAGGTCCTGGTGGATTCCGACACTCTTCTCGTTGACGTGCTGCGCAACCAGCTGCAGATCACCAGCGTCAAGGTCGGTTGCGGTCAGGGCCAGTGTGGTGCCTGTTCCGTGATCCTCGACGGCAAGGTCACCCGCGCCTGCATCGTCAAGATGCGTCGCGTGCCCGATCAGGCCCAGATCACCACCCTCGAAGGCGTGGGCACCCCCGCCAAACTGCATCCCCTCCAGGAATCCTGGATGTTCCACGGTGCGGCCCAGTGCGGTTTCTGCACGCCCGGCTTCATCGTGTCCGCCAAGGCCCTGCTGGACTCCAATCCCGCCCCCAGCCGTGAAGAAGTGCGCGACTGGTTCCAGAAACATCACAATATTTGCCGCTGCACCGGTTACAAGCCCCTGGTGGACGCCGTCATGGACGCCGCCGCCGTCATGCGCGGTGACAAGGACATCGAAGAGCTGCGCTACAAGCTGCCTGCCGACGGCCGCGCCTTCGGTTCGCGTCTACCCCGTCCCAGCGCCCTGGTCAAGGTGACCGGTCTGGCCGAATACGGCGCCGACGCCGCCGTGCACATGCCGCCCGACACCCTGCACCTGGCCCTGGCCCAGGCCAAGGTCTCCCATGCCATCATCAAGGGCATCGACACCTCCGAAGCCGAAAAGATGCCCGGCGTGGTCCGCGTGCTGACCCACAAGGACGTCAAGGGCAAGAACCGCATCACCGGCCTCATTACCTTTGCCGACAACAAGGGCGACGGCTGGGATCGTCCCATCCTCAACGATACCAAGGTGTTCCAGTACGGTGACGCCCTGGCCATCGTCTGCGCCGACAGCGAGGCCCACGCCCGCGCCGCTGCCGACAAGGTCAAGTTCGACCTGGAACTGCTGCCCGAATACATGAGCGCGCCCGAAGCCATGGCTCCCGACGCCATCGAGATCCATCCCGGCACGCCCAACATCTACTATGAGCCCCACATCGAAAAGGGCGAGGACACCAAGCCCTTCTTCGACGATCCCGAAAACGTGGTGGTGGAAGACAGCTTCTACACCCAGCGTCAGCCGCACCTGAACATCGAGCCTGACGTGGGTTACGGCTACCTGAACGAGCAGGGCCAGCTGGTGATCCACTCCAAGTCCATCGGCCTGCACCTGCATGCCCTGATGATCGCCCCCGGTCTGGGCGTGAAATTCCCCGAAGAGCTGGTCATGGTGCAGAACACCACCGGCGGCACCTTCGGCTACAAGTTCAGCCCCACCATGGAAGCCCTCATCGGCGTGGCCGTGCTGGCCACCGGCCGTCCCTGCCACCTGCGCTACAACTACCAGCAGCAACAGCAGTACACCGGCAAGCGTTCGCCCTTCTGGACCAAGGTGCGCATGGCCGCCAACAAGAAGACCGGTAAGATCGTGGCCATGGAGACCGACTGGACCTGCGACCACGGCCCGTACTCCGAATTCGGCGACCTGCTGACCCTGCGCGGCGCCCAGTTCATCGGCGCCGGTTACGGCATCCCCAACATCCGTGGTGACGGCCGCACCGTGGCCACCAACCACGCCTGGGGCGCCGCTTTCCGCGGTTACGGCGGTCCCGAATCGGAATTCCCCTCCGAAGTGCTGATGGACGAACTGGCCGAAAAGCTGGGCATGGATCCCTTCGATCTGCGCGAGCTCAACTGCTACAAGGAAGGCGACACCACGCCTACCGGCCAGAAGCCCGAGGTCATGAACCTGCCCACCATGTTCAAGGCCCTGCGTCCCAAGTATGAGGCCGCCAAAGCCAAGGCCAAGGCGGAATCCACCGATGCCGTCAAGCGCGGCGTGGGCCTGGCCCTTGCCGTGTACGGTGCCGGTCTGGACGGCCCCGACTCCTCCGAAGCCTGGGCCGAACTGAACCCCGACGGCTCCGTGACCATCGGCAGCTCCTGGGAAGATCACGGCCAGGGCGCCGACTCCGGCGCGCAGTGCACCGCCCATGAGGCCCTGCGTCCCATCGGCCTGCCTGTGGAAAAGATCCGCCTGGTCATGAACGACACCAGCAAGACCCCCAACTCCGGTCCTGCCGGCGGTTCCCGCTCCCAGGTGATGACCGGCAACGCCATCCGCGTGGCCTGCGAACAGCTGGTGGAAGCCATGCGCAAGCCTGACGGCGGCTTCTACACCTATGATGAAATGAAGGCCGAAGGCCGCGCCGTGCATCAGGACGGCAAGTGGACCGCTCCGGCCCGCGACTGCGGCAAGAATTGCCAGGGCGAACCCTTCTGCTGCTACATGTACGGCCTGTTCATGGCCGAAGTGGCCGTGGAAGTGGCCACCGGCAAGACCAAGGTGGAAAAGATGACCATGGTGGCCGACATCGGCAAGGTGGTCAACCGCCTGCTCACCGACGGCCAGCTCTACGGCGGTATCGCCCAGGGCATCGGTCTGGCCCTCACCGAAGACTACGAGGACATCAAGAAGCACAGCACCATGGCCGGCGCCGGTATCCCCACCATCAAGGATATCCCGGACGACCTCGAGCTCATCTACGTGGAGACCCCGCGTCCTGACGGCCCCTTCGGCGCCTCCGGCACGGGCGAGATCCCGCTGTGCGGCCCGCATCCGGCCATCATCAACGCCATCTACAACGCCTGCGGCGCTCGCGTGACCCATCTGCCCGCGTACCCCGAAAAGGTGTTGGCGGCCATGCCCAAGAAGTAAATGGAACAATGACTGTCCGGGGGGCCGGTTCGCCGGTCCCCCGTCAGATGCAGACAAGGCTGACGGCATCCTGCTGGAGGGATGCCGTCTTGCCCTGCACCGTTTTTTCTTCCCTGCCCGCCGCAGGCGTGCCGTGTGCCGTATCCGTTGCCTGCCTCCTCATGGGGCATGACGATGCGGGGCCCCTGCCCGCTGGCATCCCGAGGTCCCCATGAGCATTTCCATGAACAGCCAGAGCGCGCTGCATGAAGTGGAGTCCCGCTGCACGCAGGAGCGCCCGCCCCGTTGCCAGTCCCTGTGTCCGCTGGGTCTGGACGCGCGCGCCTTCCTCGGCCATGCCGCCGAAGGCCGCTGGAGCGACGCCCGCAAACAGCTGGAACGTTATCTGCCCCTGCCGGGTCTGCTGGCCCGCGTCTGCGACCATCCCTGCGAACAGGGCTGCCTGCGCGGCGATCTGGGGGGCGCCGTCAACCTGCACGGGCTGGAGATCTTCTGCACGAAGCATCTGGGCGTGCAGACCCGTTCCCTGCCCATGCCGCGCAAACAAAAGCGCATCGCCGTCATCGGTGCCGGCCTGGCCGGTCTGGTCTGTGCCTGGGATCTGGCCGGCAAGGGCTATCCCGTGACCGTCTTCCATGAAGGCGATCCCAAAGCGCAGCTGCTGTCCTGCTGGCCCGTGCTGGCCGGGGCGGGGGCCGCGGCCCTGGATGCCGAATGGGAGGCCCTGGGCCGCCGGGGCGTGCGCTTTGAGCAAGCCTCCACGGATGCGGCCTGCCTGCAGCAGGCTGTCGGGGAGTACGAGGGCGTCCTGCTGGATGCCGGGGCCCTGCCGGAGCTGGCGCCCGCCGAAGACGGCGTGGACGCGCAGATCCTGCACTGGCGGGACAACATCTGCTGCGCGGGCTGGGCCAGCGTCACGCCCACGGGCCACCGTTTCGCGTCCGCGTCGCGGCAGGCCGGGCAGGGCAGGAGTGCGGCCCGGACCCTGGAGCGGCTGGTGGCCGGCGTGTCCCTGACCGCGGCCCGCGATACGGACGAGCGCAGCCTGTACACCGAGCTGGACGGCATCGCGCCGGTGGAGCGGGTCCTGCCCGTCGCGGAAGTCTATTCCGAGGCGGAGGCCCGGCAGGAGGCCGGACGCTGCCTGCAATGCCAGTGCCTTGTCTGCGTCAAGGCCTGCGTCTATCTGCAAAAATACAAGGGCTATCCTCGCGTCTACGCCCGCCAGATGTACAACAATGCGGCCATCGTCAAAGGCCTGCATCTGGCCAACAACCTCATCAACGGTTGCGCCTTGTGCGGGCAGTGCGAGGAACTGTGCCCCGAGAATTTCTCCATGGCCGAGCTCTGCCTGAGCGCGCGGCAGGATATGGTGGAGCGCGGCGTCATGCCGCCTTCGGCCCATGAATTCGCGCTGGAGGACATGGAAGCCGCCAGCGGCCCGGAATGCGCCCTGAGCATCAGGGGAGGGGAGGGCGGCTGGCTGTTCTTCCCCGGCTGCCAGCTGGCGGCCTCGCGTGGGGAGCAGGTGGAAGCCCTCTATGCCTGGCTGCGTGACGCGCTGGCCGGGCAGGGCGAGTTCGCTCCCGGCCTGGAACGCGGGCCCGTGAGCCTGCTGCTGCGCTGTTGCGGCATCCCGGCACGCTGGGGCGGCCGCGAAGAACTTTTTGCCCGACAGGCGCAGGAATTGCGGCAGCAATGGGAAGGACTGGGCAGGCCGCGGATCATGGCCGCCTGTTCGTCCTGCCTCTCCGTCCTGCGCGAGGTCCTGCCCGAGGCGCGGGCCCTCTCCCTCTGGGAGGTACTGGATGCCCTGCCGTGGCCCGAAGGCACTTCCGGCGGTGCGGACAGGGGCACCCTGCTGACCATGCAGGACCCCTGCACGGCCCGGCACGATACGGCATGGCAGGACGCCGTGCGTTCGCTGGCGCGCAAGGCCGGCATGATCCCGGAAGAGCCGCCGCAGGGGCGCGACAGGACGGCCTGCTGCGGGTACGGCGGTCTGGTCTGGTGTGCCCAGCCGGAACTGGCCGATGCCATGGCCGGTCACCGGGCCGGAGGATTGCCGCATGCGGCCCTCAGTTCCTGCATCATGTGCCGTGACCGTCTGGCGGGCAGCGGCAAGCCCGGTCTGCATCTGCTGGACCTGCTGCCGCAGCTGGCCCCGCTGGCCCACGGTCTGGAGCCGGAAAAGGGCCCCGGCCTTTCGGAACGGCGCGCCCGTCGTGCGGCCTTGCGCCGTCGTCTGGCCCGTATCTGGCTGGGGCAGGAGCTGGCCGAACCGGCCGCCGGGCGGCTGGACCTTGTCCCCGGCCTGCTGGAAGAGCTGGAGCGTCGCCATATCCTGCTGGAGGACGTGGACGGGGCCGTGGCGGCCGTGGAAGCGGAAAAGGCTTATTTCGTGGATGCGGAGAGCGGCCATCGCCTGGGCGCGTGGCGGCCGCGCAACGTGACCTTCTGGGTGGAATACACGGAAGAAGACGGGCGCTGGCTGTTGCATGATGCCTGGTGCCACCGGATGCGCGTGCCGGGCAGCGGCGGCGTGCAGGAAAACGGCTGCTGCGGGGAGGCGTAAGATGAGTATCGGTCCCAATTATGAACCGGATGGCGGCAGCTGGACGTGCGGCCGCTGTGGCTGCCCGCTGGAACAGGGCAAGGTGCAGGTCTTTTACCTCAACAGCGCTTTTGACGTCATGCTGCCGCGCTGTCCGCAATGCGGGCTGACCATGGTGCCCAAGTCACTGGCCGAGGGCAAGATGCTGGAAGTGGAAGCCCTGCTGGAAGACAAGTGAGCCAGCTCTACACTAGGCCGGAATTCAGGCGCATCGCGGGCGAACACTGGCGGCCCGGCGGGACGGAGATCACGGACAGGCTGCTGGCCCTGGGGCGGCGCTGGCATGATGCCGGGGCGGAGGGCCGTATCCTGGACGTGGGCTGCGGGCCCGGCGGCAGTGTGCGCCATCTGAGGCAGCAGGGGCGGCAGGTCTGGGGCCTGGATACCGTGCTGCGTCCCCAGTGGCGGACGGAAGCTCCGCCTGTGACCGGGGAACGGCCGTATCTGGTGGCCGATGCCTGCGCTGGCCTGCCCCTGCGGGACGGTGTGCTGGATATGATATTGTGTGAATGCGTGTTGTCCGTATTGCCGGACCCCGCCGCCTTTCTGCAGGAGGCCCGGCGCGTCTTGCGGCCGGGCGGTCTGCTGGCGTGCAGTGATCTGTACCGGCGTGGAGAAGAGAGCGTCCTTGCTCCACAGCCCGCCGGCTGTGCGTCCGGGGCCCGTTCCCGTGCGGGCTGGACGGCGCTGTGCGAAGGGGCGGGCTTCACCGTCCGGCATTTCGAGGATGCCAGCCCGGCCCTGGCCCGTCTGGCCGCGGCGCTGGTCTGGTATGGCGACAAGCGGAGCCTGCGGGAATGGGGCCTGTGCGGGCCCGGCTGCGGCGGAGCGGCATCCCGGCCCGGTTATGCGCTCTGGATCGCGCAAAAGGAGGAATGATGCATCCCCTGATGATGGATCTTTTGCCGCTGGTGCGGCAGGGCTATTGTTGCAGCCAGCTGCTGGTGCAGCTTCTGGTACAGGCCCAGGGCAGGGAAGTTCCGGATCTGGTGCGGGCCCTGCACGGCCTTTGTCACGGCATCGGCCAGTCCGGCGGGCCCTGCGGCCTGCTCACGGGCGGTGCCTGTGTGCTGGCCCTGCTGGCGGGCAAAGGCGCGGAAGGCGAGGAGCCCCATCCCATGCTGGCCCCCCTGCTCAATGACTACGCCGGCTGGTTTTACGGGCGCACGGCGGCCTACGGCGGCCACTCCTGCGAGCAGGTGGCGCTGGGGCTGGGAGCGCGTACGGCGGCGGGCGCGGAGCCCGATCCCGTGGCCTGTGGCGACCTGCTGGCCGAATGCTGGGAAAAGATTTTGGAGCTGATCCAGAACTACGATC
Organism: Desulfovibrio sp. SGI.230; assembly: GCF_050313065.1. Taxonomy (NCBI): domain Bacteria; kingdom Pseudomonadati; phylum Thermodesulfobacteriota; class Desulfovibrionia; order Desulfovibrionales; family Desulfovibrionaceae; genus Desulfovibrio; species Desulfovibrio sp. SGI.230. The sequence continues at coordinate 56,139 of NZ_JBNPKS010000010.1, forward strand.
TGGATTTCATGGCCCATGCCTGAGGTGGACGTGGAGATATTGCACGAGACCCAGAGCCTGTGCCCTGTCTGCCTGCGACGGCTGGATGCCCGGTATGTGCGGCGGGGGCAGAGCATCCTGCTGGAGCGTACCTGCCCGGAACACGGCACCTTTGCCGTGGACATCTGGCACGAACGGACGGAAGAGGACGTCACGCCGCCGCGTTTCGACGGCTGGTCACGGCCCAAAACGCCGTCGTACCCGCGTGAACCGCGCACAGCTGTCCGGCACGGCTGCCCCTATGATTGCGGTCTGTGTCCGGCCCATGCCCAGCATACCTGCACGGGCCTGGTGGAAGTGACCCTGCGCTGCAACATGGCCTGCCCCATCTGCTATGCGGCGGCCGGCGGGGCCGTGCCCGACGATCCTTCGCCGGAGACCGTGGCCTTCCAGCTGGACAGCCTGCGCCGGGCCTCGCCGGGCTGCAATGTCCAGCTTTCCGGCGGCGAGCCCACCGTGCGCGACGATCTGCCCGCCATCATCCGCATGGCGCGGGAACGGGGCTTCGGCCTGTTGCAGGTCAACAGCAACGGTCTGCGTCTGGGGCTGGAAGCGGGCTATGCCCGAACGCTGCGCGAGGCCGGGCTGGATTCCGTCTACCTGCAATGGGACAGCCCCGATCTGGAGGGCTGTCTGCCTTTGCGGGGGACCGTGGCCCTGCCCGATGGGCTGGATCTGCTGGCGGTCAAGCGCCGGGCCGTGGAGCAGTGCACGGCCGCCGGTCTGGGCGTGGTGCTGGTGGCCACCGTGGCCCGGGGCGTCAATGATGACCGTCTGGGGGCCCTGCTGCGTCTGGCGCTGAAGCTGGGCCCCGGCGTGCGCGGCCTGCATATCCAGCCCGTGGCCCGTTTCGGCCGCTATCCCGGACGGCTGGAGGACGGCCTCCGCTTCACCCTCAGCGATGTGATGGCCGCCCTGTGCCGTCAGGTCCCGCAGTGGCTGCGCATGGAGCATTTCCATCCGCCGGGCTGCGAGCATTCCCTTTGCTCCTTCAGTTCGCTCTACGCGCGGGAAAAGGCGGCGGACGGCAGCCCATCCCTGCGCTGGCTGCCTGATGCGGCCCGCTCCTGCTGCGGTCCTGCCGTGGACAAGGTGCCGGTCCCGGCGGCCGAAGGGGCGCGCAAGTCCCGGCAGTTCGTGGCCAGTCACTGGCGCGGTGACGACAGTCCCCGGGACGGGGGCAAGGCGGCGCTGGCCGATGACTTCGGCCGCTTTCTGGCCCGTGCCGGGGCCGAACAGCGCTTCACCCTTTCCTGCATGGCTTTTCAGGATGCGCTCTCTCTGGACGTGGAGCGGGTGCGCGGCTGCTGCATCCATGTGGTGCGCCCCGATGGCCGCATGATCCCCTTCTGCCTCCACAACCTTACGTCCACGGAAGGCCGGATGCTCTATCCGCAGCGTCTGGCTTGCGGGGAGGAAGGCCATGACGGCATCTGATCCGCGTTCTCCGGCAAAGGCACGGAGTACGGGGCAAGCGCCGTCGCTCCTGCCCCCGGCCGTCCGGCAGGCCCTGGAACATCCCGGGCCTTTCGCGCTGGGGCTGGATGCCTGGCTGGCGGCGGAGTGCGGTGCGACGCACCCCCAAGAACTGGCCGCCGCCGTGCGGGCACGCCAGCTGGAGCTGCTCAATGCCGATCTTTGCCATATGGCGCTGCACAGTCCTTTGTACCGGCAACGTCTGGCCGGGGTCGGGCGCTGGTCCGCGGCAGGTCTTCGTCCTTTGCATGATCTTTCCGAACTGGCGGAACTGCCGTTCACCACGGCCGACGATCTGCGCCCCGGCGAGGCGCTGCTCTGTGTTTCGCGTGACGAGGTGGCGCGCATGGTCACGGTGAGCACCTCCGGCAGTACGGGCGCGCCCAAACGGCTGGCCTTCAGCGATGCCGAGCTGGCGCGCACACGGGACTTCTTTGCCGTGGGCATGGCCCAGATGGTCACGGCAGGGCAGCACGTGGTCGTGCTGTTGCCGGGCGCCCACCGTCCGCGGGGCATCACGGATCTGCTGGCCGGGAGCCTGGCGCCGCAGGGCGTGAGCGTGACGGCCTGCATGGACCTGGCCGACCTGCTGCTGTGCGTGCCGGAGCAGGCCCCGGAAGGGGCGGCGGCCCGTCTGGCGGCTGTCCGTGCCGCCTGGCAGACACTTTCGGCCACCGCTCCCGCCGGTCTGGGGCTCGTGCTGCTGCCCCGCCAGATGGCGTGCCTGTGGCGGGCCTTTCCCCAGACGCCGCCGGGCCTGTGTGCCGCCCTGTGTGCTGCCGACTGGCTGGATCCCGGTCTGCGCCGTCAGGTGGAGCAGGGCTGGGATTGCCTTGTACTGGATCATTACGGCTCCACGGAGAGCGCCTTTGCCGGGGCCGTGCAGTGCCGCTGCCGTGAAGGGCGGCATGTGCGGGCCCTGGACCTGCTGCTGGAGATAGTCCATCCTGTGACGGGCAAGGTCCTGCCGGCGGGCGAGACCGGGGAGCTGGTCATCACCACCTTGCAGCGGCGGGCCATGCCCCTGTTGCGTTACCGTACGGGCGACATGGCCAGCCTGCTGGACGGGCCCTGTGCCTGCGGCAGTCCGTTGCCGCGTCTGGGGCCGGTGCTGGGGCGCATCGAGTATGCCGGACAGGGATTTCGAGTGACGCATCCCCGCAAAGGGGGGAGCGAGGAGAGGAGGTCATGCACCATTACGCTTTGATACTGGCTGCCGGTGCGGCGTCCCGCATGGGGCGGTGCAAGGCCCTGCTGCCGCTGCCCTTCCCGGACGGGGACTGCTGCGCTCTGGAGCGTCTGGCCCGGATGTACGCTTTTTGCGGGCAGCGCTTCGTGGTCACCGGACATCATGCGGGGCTGCTGGAGCCGGTGGCACCCGGCTGGGGCCTGCGCGCTGTCCGTAATCCCCGCCCGGAAGACGGCATGTTCTCTTCCATCTGTGCGGGGCTCCATGCCGTTCTGGAACAGGCCCGGGCGGATGGCGTGGAACCGGAGCAGGGCGGCGTGTTCGTCCATCCTGTGGACGTGCCCCTGACCCGGCGCCTGACCCTGCTGGCCCTGCTGCGGACTGCGGACGCCGTGCCGGGGACAGCCCTGCAGGCGGCCTTCTGTGGCGAGCCGGGGCATCCCGTCTATCTGCCCCTTTCCCTCGTGCCCGCCATCCTTGCCCATGACGGTCGTGAAGGCCTGCGCGGTGCGCTGGCGTCTGTCCCCTGTCGTCAGGTGCCGGTGGCCGATGCCGCCATGCTGCTGGATATGGATACTCCCGAACAGTACGCGGATCTGCAGGACAGGGCCGCCTGCCACGATGCCCTGACGCGGGACGAGGCCGAAGGCCTGCTGCTCCAGGCCGGTGTGCCGGAGCGGGGGCTGCGTCATGCGCTGGCCGTGGGCCGGGTGGCGGAAGCCCTGTGCGCGGCCCTGGCGGAGGCCCGGGGCGAGAAGGCTCCCATGGAGACGGCTTTGGCGCTGGCCTCCGGGCTGACGCACGATATCTGCAAGGGCGTGCATGGCCATGAGGCCGCCGGAGGGCGGCTGCTGGCTCGTCTGGGGCTGGCCCGCATGGCTGCCATCGTGGCGGCCCACAGGGATCAGAGCGTCCCGGCGGAAAAAAAACTGGGTGCGCACGAGCTGGTCTATCTGGCGGACAAATACTGCCGGGGCGGGATCTGGGTGCCGGTGGCGCAGCGTTTTGCCCAGAAACTGGAAGAATTCGGCGCTGATCCGGGCGCCCGGGCCGGTATCGAAGGGCGGCGCGACCGGGCACTGGCTCTGGAACGGCGGCTGGCCGTGGAGCTGGGCCGTGACCCCGCCCAGCTGGCACGGGAAGTGCTGGATACGGCGGACATCGGTACGCGCGCGCAGATGCTGGATGCCCGGCGCGCTCTCTGGACGCCGCTGTGCCCGCTGGGAGAGGATGCCTGACATGGCCGGGCTCTGGCTGTTGCGTCACGGTTCTTTGCCGCCCAATCCTGAGCGGCGTTTCGTGGGCGCGCGCGACATCGCCCTGACCGCTGCGGGACGGGAGCAAATACGGCAGGCCGCCCGGGCCCTGCTGGCGGAATGCGGTGCGGCAAACGGACTGCCGCCCTTTGGTGCCGCAGCCACCGGGCAGGGCAGACATGCGCGGACGGCGGTGGCAGGGGCGGCGGAGAGAGGGGCGCTACGGGAAGGGGAGAGCGGCCGGTATGGGCCCTTCCTGCCCCGGTACATCATCTGCTCGGATCTGGGGCGCTGCCGGGAAAGCGCACGGCTGGTGCAGGAAGTCTTCCATGCCCGGGGCCATGCCATAGATATTTTTCCCGATGCGGGACTGCGCGAGATCTCGCTGGGGCTGTGGGAAGGGCTGACCGTGGCCGAAGTGGAAAGCCGCTGGCCGGGCAGCCATGCGGCACGCGGGGCAGACATGGCGGGCTTTGCGCCGCCGCAGGGAGAGAGCTTCGCCGCCGTGCAGGACCGTGCCGTGGCCTGTGTGGAACGCTGGCAGGCCCGTTATCCTGATGAGTGTTTGCTGCTGGTCAGCCACGCGGGCGTACTGCGAACGCTGCTGTGCCATTGGCTGGCCCTGCCGCTGGCCGAAGTGATGCGCGTCCCCCAGCATTATGCCTGCCGTATCTGGCTGTCGGGACAGGAATTTTAGAGGGGAAGAGCTTCCTCTAGCGGGGGCTTGGGGGCTTCCTTTCCATCTTCTCCAAGACGCTTTGGTCAGGGAAATGGCAGGGGGGCGCCTACAAGGTCGGCTTGCCCCTGTGGCCTGCCGGTAACAGAAACGAAGAGACCGAAGGCTGTTGGATGTGGGACTTTGAAAGGCGGACCTCCCAACTGCACGGTCCGGCTGTCGTTGTGGAGGGGGATGCCCCGGGTGATGCCGTGCGCGGGGAGGGCGTCCGAGGGAAAAGAGTTTTATGTCTGCGTAACGGGAGAGCGGCACAGGGCGGGTCTGTGACGATGCCCTGGGACAGCGCGCGGGGCCTCCTGAAAGAAGCCCCGGTGTTCCTTCCTAATCCAGGGTCAGGATGACGGACAGGGCCTTGAAGATGACCCAGACGCTGCTGCCCACCGGCGGGATGGGGCTTTCACCGCGTACATGCAGGGCGCAGGCCTGGCTGCCGTCAGGCAGGTTGACCAGGATCTCGGCCAGCATCTCGTCCTGGCGCACGCGTTCCACCGTGCCCCGGAAGCAGTTGCGTGTGGCCACGGGGGGCTTGTCCTGGCCCTGGTCGGGTTCGATGATGATCCAGGGGGCCTTGATGCTGGCGGTGACCAGCATGTCCTTGGAAAGCCCCAGGCTCTTGCAGCTTTCATCCGTGATCATGGCCGTGACGCGCAGGCCGCCCGCCGTGCACAGGACCACGGTGACGATGATGCCCGAGGCCCGCAAGTGTTCGATGCGGCCGTGGAAGACGTTTCGGGCGCTGGTACGCAGCCCGCTGGTACGCTGGACATGTTCACGCAGCAGGGTCTGCGCGGCCTTGAGGTTGTAGCGGATGCTGCCGGACTGCTGACGGCGGTTGCGCCCGGCGAACATGTCGGCCACAGGGGCGGGCAGGCCCTGGCGGACCAGCTCGAGGATGCGGGTCTGGCGCAGGCTGCGGGCACTGAGCAGGCCCGCGGGCAGGCCGCAGGCATTGCCGCACTGCTGCAGGCTGCGCCGCACATAGCTGGCATCGCAGTGGAGCAGGGCGCCGCTGGGCGTGAACAGGGCGGGGTCTTCCATCATCTGGCGCAGGCGGCGGCAATGGGTGGCCGGCAGGGGGACCTGCCGGGCATGTTCCCCCTGGATGTGGATGATCCCGGAGCCCCAGTCCATGTGCCCCAGTTCCAGGGCAAGGGCCTCCACCAGGCGCAGACCGCCATAACGCAAGAGCATGAAGATGCACCACAGGCGGGCATGGGCCCGGCGTGCCCGCATGCTGGTCGATTCGGCGTACTGCTGCCAGTACCAGGATTCGGCGGCCAGCAGTTCCTGATCGCTCAGGCCTTTTTCGTCACGCAGCAGGCTGGCAGTGTCCTGGCGCATGAGCTTCTGCTGCAGCCATTTCCTGTCTTCCGTCTCCAGACTGTGCAGTAAAGTGCTAAATTTTTCACGTTTTTGCGCGGAAACCATAGAAAACCTCCCTGAAGCTTCCCTAAAATAACTTGTATCATAAGATGTTACAAGTTGTCGCGCTTTTCATATAATCCGTGTCTGCCTTGCCCCGCTCCTGAAGGCGCGTAAAGTGCATCATGACAAGAACATAAAAAAGCCAAGGAGGCTTGTATGTTGTTTGAACGAGTGCTTTCCGCCTGTATCAAAAGCGTGTCCCTGGCCGTGGCCGCCCTTGTCCTCGCCCTCGGTTGCGGGCAGGCCGTGACGGCGTCCGCCGGGGAGATGACCGTTTCCGCGGCGGCCAGCCTGACCAATGCCTTTGCCGAACTCAAGACCGCGTTCGAAAAGTCCCATCAGGGCCTGACCGTGCATACCAATTTTGCCGCCTCCAACCCGCTGCTCAAGCAGATGCAGGAAGGGGCCCCGGTGGACGTGTTCGCCTCCGCCGACCAGGAGACCATGGACAAGGCCCAGAAAGCCCAGCTCATCAAGCCTGAAAGCCGCAAGAATTTCGTCAGCAATACCGTCGTCCTCATCGTGCCCGCCCAGGGCAAGAAGTTCGGCAGCCTTGCCGAGCTCAAGAAGGCCCAGCGCATCGCCGTGGGTTCGCCCGAAAGCGTGCCGGTGGGCCGTTATACGCGTGACGCCCTGAAGAGCGCCGGACTCTGGGAGACCCTCCAGCCCTCCTTCATCTACGGCAACAGCGTGCGGCAGGTCCTGGATTACGTGGCCCGTGGTGAAGTCGATGCCGGCATCGTCTACGCCACCGACGCCAAGCAGCGCGCCGACAAGGTCGATGTCTGCCTGACGCTCACGGGCCATAAGCCTGTCACCTATCCCATTGCCGTAGCCACCACCGGCAGCAATGCTGCCATGGGCCAGGCTTTCGTGGACTTCGCCCTTTCCCCCGAAGGACAGGCGATCCTGGCCCGTTACGGCTTCTCCAAGCCGTAGGATTCTGATGGCGACGGCGTTGCGGGCGCTGTCGTCCTGTTCCCACCGGGCCCGGACATGTCCCGACTCCTGCATGTCCGGGTCCGGCATTTTGCGCTGAATGTCTCCGGTCCGGCGGTATCGCCGACGGCCGGAGCCCAGGATGCTTCCCCCTGCCGGCGGTCGGGCCTGGTCCCCCGCCGGTATCGTTGCCCGGATACCGCATGGAATACCTTGTCCCTACAGATCTTGCCCGGCCGCTCCTGCTTTCGCTGCGGGTGGCGGGCATCGCGACCGCGCTCTCCTTTCTGGCCGCGCTTTTCGTGGCCTGGCGTCTGGCCCGTCGCCGCGGCCCCCTGCCGGCCCTGCTGGATGCCCTGTGCACGTTGCCCCTTGTCCTGCCGCCCACGGTGCTGGGCTATTACCTGATCCTCGTCGTGGGCCGTAACGGCCTGCTGGGCCCGGCGCTGCGGGATCTTGGCCTGCAGCTCATCTTTTCCTGGCAGGGGGCGGTGGTGGCCGCCACCGTGGTGGTCTTCCCGCTGCTCTACAAATCCGCGCGGGCGGCTCTGGAGCAGGTGGACCCGCATCTGGAGAACGCCGCGCGCACTCTGGGCGCCTCGGAGCTGCGCATCCTGCTGACCGTTTCCCTGCCGCTGGCCTGGAAGGGCATCTTTGCCGGGCTCATGCTGGCCTTTGCCCGCGGCATGGGCGAATTCGGCGCGACCCTGATGGTGGCGGGCAACATCCCCGGCAAGACGCAGACCCTGGCCCTGGCCATCTACGATGCCTTCCAGGCGGGCAATGACGCCCTGGCCACCCTGCTGGTACTGGTGACGTCCGGGTTGTGCGTGACCCTGCTCATGGCCGCCGAAGTGCTGGTCAAATACAAAAGAAGGCGGCGCAGCGCATGATCTCTCTGGATATAAAAAAATCATTCGACGATCCCGGCAGGGAAGCGCCCTTCCATCTGGGCATCCGTCTGGAGATGCCGGAGGACAGCCGGACCCTCGTTTTGTTCGGCGCTTCCGGTTCGGGCAAGACCCTGACCCTGCATTGCCTTGCCGGTCTGGTCCGGCCCGATGCCGGGCGCATCGTGGTGGACGGGAACGTCCTGTATGACGGCGAGCAGGGCATCTGTGTACCTGCCCGGCGGCGGCGCATCGGCTACATGTTCCAGGATTACGCCCTGTTCCCGCATCTGAGCGTGTTGCATAACGTGGCCTATGCCGGGACGGGCCTGCTGCCCTGGCGTCTGAACGGGGAGCAGCGCACCTGGGCCATGGATCTGCTGGAGCGCCTGGGCATCGCCCATCTGGCCCGCCTGTACCCGGGCAACCTCTCCGGCGGGCAGAAGCAGCGTGTGGCGCTGGCACGGGCCCTGGGGACACGGCCGTCGCTCCTTTTGCTGGACGAGCCCTTTTCCGCGCTCGACCCCCTGCTGCGTGAACGCCTGCGCGGCGAGATACAGGAGATCCTTGCCGCATTCGCCATCCCGGCCGTCATCATCAGCCATGACCCGGAAGACGTGGACGCCTTTGCCGGGACCCTGGTCACCTACCACCGGGGACGGGCCCGCATGATCGCGGATTATGCCTCCTTGCGCCGGGAGTACGCGTCGGCGGGCGATTGTTTGCGCCATCTGCAGCAGGAGATGCAGGCAGAGAGCGCCCGGGCCGCAGGGCGGTAGTCCGGGCGGGCCATAAGCAACGGCAGGCTCCCCTACGCTTTTGCGACTTGGGCCCCGGTACTTGAGGTAACGGCCTGACTGCATGGGAGACTTCTTGCTTGCCGCCATCCAGAAAAGAGGGACAGATCCCTGATGAAAAGCCTCCTTCGGGAGGCTTTTTTGTTGCAGTCCTGCATCCGAAGAGAAGGGAAAGGATGCATGGTTGCGCCACAGGAAGAGGGGAGGGAAGAATTTCTTCAAACCTGTCGCATGTTCTGCCGAAGGTACGGATTTTGCTTGTCATTTGCGAAAGATTTCTTTTGAATAGCCGTGGCGTCAGCCTGTGACGCCGGGGAGAAAAGATGACGGATACGGAACGATCCATACCGGGGACAGGGCCTGCGGCACGCCGCACCTGGCAGAAGGGGCTGCCGCTGGCGCTCCTGACCCTGTTGTGCATGACCCTTTTTGCCCTCAACTCCATCCTGTGCCGCCTTGCCCTGCTGCATCACGGCATGGATCCGGTCAGTTATACGGCCATCCGCATGACGTCCGGCGCTTTGATGCTCTTTGCCCTGCACAGATGGCGCCAGCGGCGTCACGGACAGGTGCCGGACTGGCGGGGGCAGGGCAGCTGGGGCGCGGCCCTGGCGCTGTTCACCTACATGCTGGCGTTTTCCATCGCCTATGTGAGCATGCCCACCGCGGCCGGGGCCCTGGTCATCGCCGTGGCCGTGCAGACCAGCATGATAGGTTACGGGATCCATGCGGGGCAGCGCCCCAACCTGGGGCAGACACTGGGGATAGGTCTGGCCATGGCCGGGCTCGTGGTCCTGCTGCTGCCCGGTCTGGAAGCGCCGCCCCTGCCGGCCGCCTGCGTGATGTTCGTGTCCGGCTCCGCCTGGGGGGCCTACAGCCTGTGCGGCCGCAAGTTCCGTCACGCTGCGGAGGCCACCACCGACAACTTCATCCGCTGCGTCCCCCTGGTCCTGGTGCTGATGCTGGCCCTGTGGTGGCGGCTCTCCCTGCCGGTGCAGGGGGTGGCGCTGGCCCTGTGCGCCGGGGCCCTGGCCTCCGCCCTGGGCTATATCCTCTGGTATGCGCTGGTGCCCTGTTACAGTATCGCGGCCGCTGCCGCCGCCCAGCTGAGCGTGCCCGTGATCACGGCCCTGGGGGCGGTGGTCTTCGTGGGCGAGGCCATCACCCTGCGCCTTGTCCTGTGTTCGGCCGCCATCCTCGGCGGCATCTTCATCGTGGCTTTGTGGGGGCAGCGTCACGCCGTGCCCCGGCCTGACGGCAACAGATGCGGACAATCGGCGGATACCGCCCCAAGGAGATGATCATGATGCAAGGACTGGAACTTTCCCGGCGCTATTTCGAGGCCTGCCTGCCCCTGTTGCAGGAACAGGCGGGCGACATCCTGCCCCTGTGCGCCGTGGGCCTGGCAGGGGAGGGCTCGGAATGCCTGGGCTTTGACGATGCCACGTCCCGGGATCACGACTGGGGGCCGGGCTTCTGCATCTGGCTTTCGCGGGAAGACCTGGCCCGGCACAGGCAGCGGCTGGAAGACGTCCTGCGCCTGCTGCCCGGGACCTTCGAGGGTTTTCCCTGTCGCATGACGCCGGAGCGGCGCATGGGGCGGACAGGGCCCATGGCCATGGAAGATTTTTATGCCCGCTTCACCGGCCGGGACACGCCGCCTTCCGACTGGCGTCACTGGCTGGGCATGCAGGAATGGGGACTGGCCACCTGCACCAATGGCGAAGTCTTTTTCGACGGGCCCGGTCGCTTCAGTACCTGGCGCACGACCCTGCTGGACTATTTTCCCCGTGACCTGCATCTGAAAAAAATGGCCACGCGCTGCATGCAGATGGCGCAGGCCGGCCAGTACAACCTGCCGCGCTGCCTCGAACGCGGGGACAGCATCGGCGCCATGCTGGCCCTGGGGCGCTTCAGCGAGGCGGCCCTTTCCCTGGCCTGCCTGCTGAACCGGCGGTATCTGCCGTTTTACAAATGGGCCTGGCGCACCGTGCAGGGCCTGCCCCGCCTGGGGGCCGATATGTGTACTGCCCTGCAACAGGCCGCAGCGGCCCCTTTGACGACCGAAGAAGGCGGGCAGAAAGCCGTGGCGGCCGTGGAAGACATCTGCGCTCTTGTGGCGGCGGAGTTGCGGCGTCAGGGACTGAGCGATGAGCAGGACAGCTGGCTGTGGCTGCACGGGCCGATAGTGATGCGGCAGGTGCGCACGGTGGAGATCCTGCGCATGGACCTGCTGCGGGATTAACGGGCAGGACACAGCCGGAACAGCGGGCAGACGGTTGCGACCGGTTGCCCGTTTTGGCAACATGGGGCCAGCATGGCCGGACGTCTGCGCATACGGCCCGGCAGAAGAGATCTTTTCAGGAGTACGAACATGGATGCGAAAAGCTGGATCCAGGAGATCCGTGCCGCCGGCAAGCTGATGGCTGCCGGGGACCTTGCCGGTGCCGAAAACCGGTATCGCCAATTGCTGGACAAGGGGACGGACAATCCTCTGCACAAGGCTCTGGCTCTGGACGGGCTGGGGCGTGCCGTCTTCGAGCAGGGCCGTCAGGCCGAAGCCATCGAAGCCATCGAAGCGGCCGTGAGCCTGCTGCGTGAGCGGCAGGGCGTGCAGGATCCCGCCACCTGTGGCGCCCTGCAGAATCTGGGGCGTCTGTACCTTGCTGCCGGACAGGTGGAAAAGAGCATCGCCGTGAGCCGCGAAGCCGTGGACGGCCTGCGGGCCGGTTTTGGGGAAGATCATCCGCTGGTGGCCGGCGCCATGATGCGCCTTTCGGCCTGCCTGTACATGCAGCGGGATCTGGATGGCGCCGAGGCGCTGCTGCTCAAGGCCCGGGACGTGTTCGAGAAGCAGAGCGGCGACGAGTCCCGCATGGATGTCTCCACCTGCCTGAACAATCTGGGACGCATCCACGAAGAGCGCGGCGATCTGGAACAGGGCATCGCCCTGCACCGCCAGGCCGTGGCCATCCGCAAGGAGCTGCTGGGCGACCATACGGAAACGGCCTTCTCCCTGGGCAACCTCGGTGTGGCCCTGGCAACGGCCGGTCAGTGGCAGGAAGCCGTGGATACCCTGCAGGAAGCCCTGGACTGCTATGCCCGTGCCGGGCATACCACCGGACCGGACATCGAAGGCTACCGCAAGAATCTTGAGATCTGCCGCCACGCCCTGAAGATGGTGGCTCCGGGGACGACGCCCCAGGTCAGCGACGACTAGCCGTCCACATCTTTTTGAGGACGACATGAAACGGCAACGGGGAAATGCCTCATGGCATTTCCCCGTTTTTTGTACAGGAAGGAAAGCTGTCGTAATGGGCCGATGTTTGCGCCTGACGGACAGCAGGCGATGGCACGAAGATACAGATAGTGCTCCCGGCGCGGCAGGGCGGGAGATCGCCTGACAGCTCCGGAGCCTCGGCGAAATTTGTCCGGCAGGGGCAGGTGCCTCAGCGGCGGCGCAGGGCAAAGGCCAGCACGAGGATGACCAGGGCCAGGCCGCCGGCAGCCACAGGCAGGGCCTCCATGGCGTCCAGACTGTCGCCATACTGCTGCCGGACCAAGGCGGCCCCGGCAAAGATGACACCGGCAAGGATGGCCTTGAACCCCACACCGCGCCATTGACGCTGGCGCAGGGCCGTCCGGCTCCGGTACAGGCTGTCGCCGTGGCGCGCTTCATAGGCGGCCAGATCGAGGCCGCGGCGGGCTAGCTCCGCATCGAAAAGCTCGCGGGCCTGTTCGGTCAGCTTGTGGCGTTCCAGCGCGCACAGGCTTTCGTCATCCAGTTCCGCGTAGCGCTGTTGCAGCAAAGTCTTTTTTTCGTCGTTCGTCATGGCTGTACGGGAAGGGTCGGTGCCGGGGCCTGTGGGGAGACCATTTCCGGCAGGAAGGTGATGCGCGGCAGGCCCCGTCCTTCCAGCGCACCGCGGACGCGCTGTTCAAACAGCTCCCTGCCCATGACCGGGCCGTCCTCCTGGCCGTCGAGCGTGACATGGGCTTCCAGCAGGGCCGGGCCGTAACTGTCCGGGGCCGTCTGGTAGCCGCTGGCCGTGGTGACGCTCAGCGGCGCGTGCATGAAATCGAGGCTCTGCATGAAGACCCGGAAGCGTACTTCACTGGCGTTGTCGGGGCCTTCCCACAATTCCATGGCCAGGATGGTGCCGGGCGGCAGGGCATTGGGCGGAAAACCCGACGCCTGCCAGTCGATGCCCAGCAGCGAGCCGATGGCCGCCAGGTTGTTGTCGTTGCCCACAAAGACGGCGCACCGGGCCTCGTTGAGACGTGGGTCGGCATGCTGGCTGTAAAGGGCAAGGGCCATGTCCCGCAGCAGGGGGCCGCCGTAGATGCCGGCGACCAGCGGCGTGCGGTGCAGGGCATTGAAGATTTCGCTGCGGATGGGCAGGAGCTTGCGCAGGGCCGCGGCATTGGCCTGGCCCCAGGCGGCATCCTGCTGCGGCCACTGGGCGTATTCCTGCACCAGCAGGTCCACCAGGGTCGATCCCAGGCCAAGGCCGCCCCGTATTTCCACACGACGGCCCATGTCCATGATGGAGATGGAGGGGACCATGTCGGACAGACGGCAGCCGCCGGGCAGGTTGATGCTGTTGCAGGTTTCGGAGGACAGGGGGCCCGTGAGCTGGTCCAGCAGGGACATGGGCTCGCCCAGGCTTTCCCAGAACTGGGAAAAGTCCCCGTTGATGTGGTCCAGGACGGCCAGGGCCGTCTCGGCCGGGTCGAAGATGGCCAGACCGGCCTGGACAGGCTCAAAGAGAGGGTCGGGATCCAGGTTCACCACGGCATAGGAAGGCAGCGTGCCCGGCGTCAGGCCCCGCAACAGGGCCTCGGCACTGCCGCGGCTGCGCGGGGTGTTGTCCGCACGCACGAAGACCCGGGATTCGGTCTTTTGCGCCGGCAGCAGGCCCGCCTCAAGATACAGGGCACGCAGGGAGGCCCATTGGGCCGTCAGCAGCCCGGCGCCGCGCGGCGAGAGCTGGCCGGGCCCCACAGGCCATTGCGGCCAGGCTTTGCCGGTGATCCGGGGCAGCTGGTTATCGTCGGCCGGTGCCGCGACACCATGACGTGTCAGCATGACGACCTTGCTGAGGTGATACGCGGATGGGGCAGCAGACACCGGACAGGGTATCAGGCCCAGGAGCAGGGCGAGCAATCCGGCGAGGCATGTCCAGGTTCGCATGAGGATCTCCTTTCTTGGTGGAAGCATAAGCGTAAACGATGCCGGGGGCAATGTCTTGCGCAGATGTGCCCGCAACCCTTCTGCGCGCGGATGTGACGTTCATGTTACAGGCGTTCGGGCATGGACAAAGCGGGCCGGCGCTGCTAGATTCCTGCTTTCCACCTGTAGAGGAACACGGCCTGAGGACAGGCCGACAGCCGCCGGGCGGCGCAGGCGGAGAGAGTTTCAGCAACGACCCGAAAGGGTGGAGCATGGCATGAGCAGACTGACCAATCGAGATTTTTTGAAGGAAACGGACTTTACTTCCGAAGACCTGATCTACTTGCTGGATCTGGCCGCCGCACTGAAAAAAGCCAAGCAGGAAAAGCGCGAGCCCAAGTTCCTGCTGGACAAGAATATCGTGCTATTGTTTGAAAAGGATTCCACCCGGACCCGTTGCTCTTTTGAAGTGGCGGCCCATGACCAGGGTGCCCACACCACCTATCTGGGCCCCTCCGGTTCCCAGATCGGCAAAAAGGAATCCATGGCCGATACGGCCCGTGTGCTGTCCGGTTTCTATGACGGCATCGAATACCGCGGTTTTGGCCAGAGCATCGTGGAAGAGCTGGCCCGTTTTGCCAGCGTGCCGGTGTGGAACGGCCTGACCAACGAATGGCACCCCACCCAGATCCTGGCGGACTTTTTGACCATGCGCGAGCATTGCGACAAGCCCTACAAGGACCAGACCATGGCCTACATCGGCGATGCCCGCTACAATATGGGCAACTCCCTGATGATCGCCTCGGCCATGCTGGGCCTGGACTTCCGCAGCGTGGCGCCCCGGGCCCTGTGGACCTCCGACGAGATCTACGAACAGGCCTGCGCCATCGCCGAGCGGACCGGTGCCCGCATCACCCGTACGGAAGATGTGGACAGCGGCGTCAAGGGCTGCGACTTCCTGTATTCCGACGTCTGGGTCTCCATGGGCGAGCCGGAAGATGTCTGGCAGGAACGCATCAACCTGCTGACCCCCTACCGCATCGACAGCGAGATGATGCGCAAGACCGGCAATGAGCGCTGCGCTTTCCTGCACTGCCTGCCCAGCTTCCACAACCGTGACACCATCATCGGTGAAAAGATGTACCAGCGCTTTGGCCTGGAATGCATGGAAGTGAGCGACGAAGTCTTCGAATCGCCCAACAGCCTCGTGTTTGCCGAAGCCGCCAACCGCATGCACACCATCAAGGCCGTCATGGTGGCCACGCTGGCCGACGTGCCGGACGATTTCGTGAAGCAGGGCAGCCTGTAGGCCGCATAGCAGCAGCCCGAAGTCTTCCCGCCGTCATGTGAAAGCCCCTCTTTTCCGGGGGCGCAGGGCTGGCGGCCCGGCTAGGGGCCGAACAACGACCTTATGCACAAAAAGAGCGTGTATCCTGCCATGGATGCACGCTCTTTTATTTTTATGCGGCAACGACTGTTCCGTCATCCTGCGGGAGGAGTGCCGGCTCCTGCGGACGCAGGCCCGCAGGGTCGCAGCGCTGTCCCATCCCGCGCACCCTCACTTTCCCGACAACCATTTTGCCGGGTAGACCATGCCGTCCTTATGCTGTTTGCCCTGCCCCCGGGGGGATCTGGCTGCCGGGCCGGGATCTGGGCGGGGTCCCCGCATAGTGCCCCTCATCCGTACCGGGGGACGGGAAGGCGGGGCTGTCCTGTGCGCGACATCAGCGTCACAGGGATCATGCAGCGGTTTTTGAAGGGTGAGGGGGAAAGGGGGAGAGGGGGACTTTTTTCCGCTGGAAAAAGTCCCCCTCTCCCCCTGAAAATATGGATCGAAACTTCTGCGGCTAGCGGTATTCGCGACCGGACCAGAGTACGCGGCCGATGACGCGGAACTGTTCGGCGCAGTCGCCGCTCAGGTCGAGGGTCACGGGAGGATAGGCGGGGTTGGTGCTGTGCAGGACGATCTGGCCGGGCAGCAGGTCGATGCGCTTGATGTAGATGGCATCCTCGAAGCCGATGGCGTAGAGGCGTCCGGAGACGATCTCGGTCTGTCCCTGATCCAGCAGGACGAGGTCGTTGTCCTGTATCTCGGGCACCATGCTGTCGCCCGAGACGCGCATCAGCACCATGCGGCGGGGGTTGCCCTTGCGGTGCAAAAAGTCGCTGCGGAAGGCATAGCCGCCTTCCTGTTCGCTGCTGACTTCCAGACTGCCGGAACCGGCGGACAGGCGGGCCACCACCAGGGGCACGGTGATCATGTCCACATCGTCGTCCACGTCTTCCAGCATGAGGCAGGCGGGCATGGCACCGGACTCCACCAGCGGGAGGCGCATGGGGCCACGGCCGAAGAAGAGCCAGTCGGCATTGCAGCCTGTTTCCGCGGCGCAGATGCGGACCCACTCGTCCGGGACCTGGCCTTTGGCCAGCGCCTGTTCCACATCCGTCACGGGCAGGCCCAGGGCCCGGGCCAGTTCAACAGCGGTGTCCGCTTCCAGCGCCTGCATGAGGCGTTGCACGATTGTCGGATCGGAACGGGAATCGGTCATGGATGGTCTCCTCGGCACAGTATGGAAAACGCCATCATGCTAGCAGCAGGGCAGGGGGAAGGCAAGCAGCGGCAAGGCCCGGCGGGCAGAAACGACGGCACGGAAGGGGCGCCGGCCTGAGCGAACGGGGAGGGATACGGGCAGGCTTTCGTGCAGACCGTGGTCCCCGGCTGCAGGCATCGGCATACCGGAAAAGGGATAGGCCCGGTACGGAGGCCGGACGCCGGGCAAGAAAAAAGCCCCGCCGGAGCGGGGCTTGAAGACGATGTGCCGTATTAGGCAAGCAGTCCCTTGGAAGCCAGAACGTTCTTGAGGCGTTCCAGATGTTCGTCGGTCAGCGGGCAGAGCGGCAGGCGCATCTCGTCGGTCATGCGGCCCATGAGAGCCAGGGCGGTCTTGACCGGGATGGGGTTGCTTTCCATGAACATGGCCTGATGCAGGACGAAGAGGTCATGATGGATGCCCATGGCGGTGGCGATATCGCCCTTGGCAAAGGCATTGTACATGGCAGCCACCTTGCCGGGGACGATATTGGAGGTCACGGAGATGACGCCGCTGCCGCCGATGGACATGAGGGGCAGAGCGGTGAAGTCGTCACCGGAAAGCAGGCTGAAGCCCTTGGGGCACTGTTCCATGATCAGGCTGCACTGGCTCATGTCGCCGGTGGCTTCTTTCACGCCCACGATATTGGGGAACTCATGAGCCAGACGGCTGAGCGTGGCAGGCAGCAGGTTGGTGCCGGTACGGCCGGGAACGTTGTAGGGGACCAGAGGCATGTCGACGGCTTCGGCGATGGCCTTGAAGTGACGGTACAGACCTTCCTGGGTGGGCTTGTTGTAATAGGGGGTGATCAGCAGCGCACCGTCGGCCCCGGCTTTCTGGGCAAAGCGGGTCAGGCGGATAGCTTCGATGGTATTGTTGGAACCGGCACCGGCCAGGACGGGCACACGCCCCTTGACCTGGTCGATACAGATCTCGATGACACGTTCATGCTCTTCGTGGGAGAGCGTGGCCGATTCGCCGGTGGTGCCGCAAGGCACAAGGCCGTGGATTCCCTCACTGATCTGGAATTCAATGAATTCGCGATAGGCGGCTTCATCAACGGCGCCGTTTTTGAACGGCGTGACGAGGGCGGTCAGGGCACCGAAAAATTGCATGGTCCACTCCTTGGAACTGAGCTAAATGGGACTGCGGTTACTGGTTGATATATTCCTTGAGCTCCTTCCCGGCACGGAAGAAGGGCAGGCGTTTGGGCACGACGGAGACGCTTTCGCCGGTTTTGGGATTACGTCCGGCATAGCCGCTGTATTCCTTGATCTTGAAGCTCCCGAATCCCCTGATCTCGATACGGTCGCCAGCGATGAGCGAATCCTTCATCGCATCAATGAAAGTGTTCACCACCAAGGACGCATCATCGAACGGAAGATTGCTTTCTTCTGCCAGGGCCTTGATGAGTTCGCTCTTGTTCATCGTTCCTCCTCGTCGGTGAAAGGAGAGCGTTGGTAAAAAGGATGCCAGTCGTTATGATAAGGAATCCTATCCTTTTTACCGGACGAGGTAAAGTTGCAGGGCAGAAAATGGCAGGGAAATATGCCCGGAAAAGTGCGGGACATGCCTGTTTTGCGGGGCAGACGCACCTTTCCGGGCCATGAAGACGCTATCAGCGCTGCTGTTCGTGCCTGTAGAGCAGGTAGTCGTGCTGGAACTGGTCGATCTGGCCATCCAGAACGGCTTCCACGTCGCCGCATTCGCTGTTGGTCCGGTGGTCCTTGACCAGACGGTACGGCTGGAGGGTGTAGGTGCGGATCTGGCTGCCGAAGGCGATGGCGTCCTTGCCCGCATACTGGGCGGCGCGCTCGGCTTCGCGCTTTTGCAGCTCAAGGTTGTACAGACGGGCCTTGAGGATGCACAGGGCTGCTTCCTTGTTGTGGTGCTGGGACTTCTCGTTCTGGCACTGGGCCGAGATGCCCGTGGGGATGTGGGTCACGCGCACGGCGGAGCTGGTGGTGTTCACGCTCTGGCCGCCGGGGCCGCTGGAGCGGAAGGTATCGAAGCGCAGGTCCGTTTCCTTGATGTCCAGCTGGATGTCGTCGCCCACGTCGGGCATGACGTCCACGGAGGCGAAGGAGGTGTGGCGGCGGCCGGAAGCATCGAAGGGCGAGATGCGGATCAGGCGGTGGATGCCGCGTTCGCTCTTCAGAAAACCGAAGGCGTGCGGGCCCGAGATGCGCAGGGTCACGCTCTTGATGCCGGCTTCATCACCGGGAAGATAGTCCAGCTCTTCCACGGTGAAATGGCGCCGGGCAGCCCAGCGGGTGTACATGCGCAGCAGCATCTCCGCCCAGTCCTGGGATTCGGTGCCGCCCGCACCGGGGTGGATCTCCAGGATGGCGTCCTGGTTGTCCTCCTCGCCGGAGAGCAGCATCACCAGTTCCGTCTCGTCCAGCAGGGCGTCCAGGCTGTCCTGCTGTTTCGCCAGGGATTCCAGGGCCTCGTCCTCGCCGCTTTCCACAGCCAGTTCCAGCCACTCGTGCATGTCGTCATGGCAGGTCTTGAGGGCATTGAGGCGGGAGACCTCATCCTCCAGCTGGCGCTTTTCGCGCAGCAGGGGGGTCAGGGCTTCGGGATTGTCCCAGGCATTGGGGCGGGAAAGTTCCGTTTCGATGGCGGCAAGACGCTGTTCGCTGGCCGCGACGTCAAAGACGCCCCCAAAGGTTGTCGAAACGCTGGTCGAGGGGCTGGCAACGGGCACGAAGATCACTGAGTTGCAACATGAGAACTATCGAGGGGTTGAAGGTGAGGGGCGACGCGTGCCCCAGAAAATGCCGAGCCAGAGCAGTCCGGCGGCCAGCGGCAGCCAGAGCCCGAGCTTGTGATAGATGGTGGCCCCCTGTTGCAGGCGCACACGCCCCCAGAGGGTATTTTCTTCGAACTGGCCCCCGCGGACGGTCACGCGGCCGCGGGCGTCGATGATGGCGGAGATGCCGGTATTGGTGCCCCGCAGCAGCCAGCGCCCCTGTTCCACGGCGCGCAGAGAGGCGAGGTACAGATGCTGGAGCGCCGCCGGCGAGCGGCCGAACCAGCCGTCGTTGCTGATGTCCACCAGCACGTTGGCGCCGTGCTCCACGCGGGCCTGCGCCAGCCAGGGGAAGACGGCCTCGTAGCAGATGAGCATGCCCAGGCGGAGGTCTTCGTGCACCAGGGGCGCGGCGGAGCGGCCGGGGGTGTAGACGCCCACTTCCTGGAGCAGGTCGGCAAGGAAGTTCCAGTTGAGCCACTCCGGCACATATTCGCCGAAGGGCACGAGATGTTCCTTGTCATAATGGCCCGCCGTGTTGCCCGAGGGATCGAGGAGCAGGGCACGGTTGAAGACCTGCATGTTGCCTGCCGCATCATACTGGAAGCCGGGCACGCCCGTCAGCAGGGGGCTCTGGGCCTGGCGGGCCAGATTGCGCACCAGTGCGGACAGGATGCCGTTGTTGTCGAAATTGAAGGGCAGGGCCGTTTCGGGCCAGACGATGAGGGGCTTTTCGCCGGGATGGCGCGCCAGCTCCGCCTGTGTCAGGCGCAGATAGGTCTCCACCGTGCGGCGCTGGTAGGCCGGCACCCACTTCTGGTTCTGGTCGATGTTGCCTTCGGCAAAGAGGACGGCCACGCTGTCCTCGCCGCGGGGATCGTCCTCCAGCGGCGTGGTGTGCAGGCGCCAGGCACCATAGCCCAGCAGCAGGGCGGCCAGCAGCAGCCCGGTGCACACGCAGGCAGGCCGGCACCAGTGCCGCAGGCTAAGGATCACCGTGACCCACAGGCCGGCCAGCAGATAGGCGCCCGTCACGTCGGCGGCCTGTATCCACAGGGGCCAGGCCGCCAGGGCGCCGCCCAGGGGCAGCCAGGGAAAGCCCGCCACCAGCGCGTAGACGTATTCCAGAAAATACCAGGCAAGACCCAGCAACCAGGCTTGTGCCAGCGGGCCGCGCCCGCGCAGGGCATGGGCCAGCAGGCTGAACAGGCCGCCGGCGCTGGCCAGGCAGGTGGCCACCAGCACGGCGCAGACCGCCGCCAGGGCCATGGGCAGGTTGCCCACGGTGGCCATGGGGATGGTCAGCCAGTAGAGCACGGCCGCCATGCCCACGATGGAGCTCAGCCAGCCGCGACGCAGGGCCGCGCCCGCCGAGGGCGCCGAGCTGCCCAGCAGGGCCAGGCACAGGGGCAGCAGCAGGGCCAGCGGAGGCAGGGAGATCCAGCCGTTGGGGAACGCAAGCCACAACGCCGCGGCCCCCGCCAGGCCGAGGCCCAGGGGGGAGGAACGCAACCAGGCGTCACGCATCTCAGTCTTCCGTTTCAGAGGCGTCGGGCGTGTTTTCCCGGGCCGGTTCCATACGCAGGTGGCGGATGAGCTTCTTGTCCGCATCCAGCACTTCGAAGCGCCAGCCGCGCAGGATGAAGACCTCGCCGGGGGCGGGCACATGGCCGGCTTCCATGCTCAGGTAGCCGCCGATGGTGTCCACTTCGTCGGAGCTGAGGTCCACGCCCAGTTCTTCAAGATCTTCCAGCAGGGCACGGCCCGTGAGTTCATAGACATGGGCCCCCAGGGGACGGATGTCTTCCTCGCGGGGAGCGTCGTGTTCGTCCTCGATGTCGCCCACGATCTCTTCCAGCAGGTCTTCGATGGTGATCAGGCCCGAGGTACCGCCGTATTCATCCAGCGCGATGGCGATGTGCTGCTTGCTGGCGCGGAATTCCTGCAGGAGGTTGCGGATGGGCTTGGTCTCGGGCACGAAGAACGGTTCGCGCATGATGGCACTGGCGGGCTGGTCAGCCATCTTGGGGTCCAGCAGGCAGCTCAGGATATCCTTGGCGTGGAGCATGCCGACCATGTTGTCCCGGGTGTCGCGGAAGACAGGGATGCGGGAATGGCCCGACTCCACGATGACCCTGGCCACTTCGGGCAGGAGCATGTCTTCGGGGACACAGTCGATGTCGGTGCGGGGCGTCATGGTGTCCTGCACCTGCAGGTCGTTGAAGCGCAGGATGCCCAGGAGCATGGACTCCTCGTCGGGCTCCACTTCGCCGTCGGCGCGGGCTTCGATGATGGCTTTTTCCAGGGATTCATCGTCTTCGCGTCCGAAAAAGCGGGTCAGACGCGACCAGATGGTGCCATTGCTACTATGACAGTCGGAACCACCGTCCAAAACAGCCTCCTAGAAGGGCTTTGCCTGCGCGCCGCACCGGCGCCGGGCAAAGGCATGTCGCCGTGCCGGGGCACGGGCTGGGGTGAGGGGGACGCCGCCGGGAACGCAGCCCACGAAGGCGGCGGGATGCGCAGCCTTGTCGTGGAGGCGTCCGGGCGGACGCAGGAGCGGATGCCGCGTCCGGGGCAGGAAAACGCGGTCTGCCGCCGTGTGTACGGCGTGGCCCTGAGCACACGCCTACAAAAGGCACCCGTCCTCTCAGGATAACGGGGAACATTCCCCAACGTCAACAGCGCATCCTTCTTTTGTCAGGCGAAGATGCGCGGCACAAAAAGGGGACCCGCGGCTGGGCCGCAGGTCCCGGAAAAGGTATCAGAGGGACTGCCGCTTGCCGCGTAGCAGGCCCAGCTTGTGCAGGTGGATCTCCAGACAGCCCACGGCCGCCGGGGTCACGCCGGAGATGCGCCCGGCCTGGCCGAGGTTGCGGGGCCGCACGCGGTCCAGCTTTTCCTCCACCTCGCGGGAAAGGCCCGCCACCTGCCGGTAATCCAGATCGGCGGGCAGCTCCACGGACTCCAGACGCGCGGCACGGGCGATGAGCTCGCGCTGGCGCTCCAGATAGCCCGCGTATTTGACGTCCACCTGGACGGTCTCCAGATCGCGCAGGTCGCGATCGGCCAGGGCCTCGGCCAGCGGGGCCGAGATGCGGGCCAGACGCTCCAGATCCATGTCGGGACGGCGCAGGGCCTCTTCCAGCGTCCGGCCGCGCAGCGCGGTACGCAGTTCCGTCTCTTCGGGAGTTGCCGGAGCGGTCTGCGCCGCTTCGTCGCCGTCGGTCAGCTGGACGCGCACCTGCTGCAGCAGGCGGCGCACCGCATGGCCGTGTTCCATCTTGTCGTTGAAGAGGCGCCACTGTTCTTCGCCCACCAGACCGATCTTGCGGCCCAGCGGGGTCAGGCGCACGTCGGCATTGTCCTCGCGCAGCAGCAGACGATGCTCCGCCCGTGAGGTGAACATGCGGTAGGGCTCCTCGGTGCCGGAGGTGACCAGGTCGTCCACCAGCACGGCCATGTACGAGGAGTCGCGCCCGGGCACGAAGGGATCGAGCTCCTTCTCCCGGCAGGCGATGTTCAGGGCCGCCCACAGCCCCTGGGCCGCGGCCTCTTCGTAACCGGAGGTGCCGTTGATCTGGCCCGCCAGCCACAGACCGGGCAGAGCCTTGGTCTCCAGCGTACCGTGCAGCTGCACCGGGTTGGCATAGTCATATTCGATGGCATAGCCGGGACGCACCATGACGGCATGCTCCAGACCCGGGATGGCGTGGATCATGGCCTGCTGCACGTCCAGCGGCAGGCTGGTGGAGATGCCGTTGGCATAGACCTCCGGGCTGTCCAGGCCTTCGGGCTCCAGGAAGATCTGGTGCCGTTCGCGCTCGGGGAAGCGCGCCACCTTGTCCTCGATGGAAGGGCAGTAGCGGGCGCCCGTGCCCTGGATGACCCCGGTGAACAGGGGCGAGCGGTCGAAGCCGGAACGGATGGCCGCATGGGCGGCCTCGTTGGTCCAGGTGATGTGACAGGGCACCTGCGGCAGCACCGGGCCGGGACCACGGAAGCTGAAGCGCGGCGGCGGAGTATCGCCGGGCTGTTCCTCCAGCTTGGAAAAATCGATGGACGCCCGCAGCAGGCGCGGCGTGGTGCCGGTCTTGAGACGGCCCAGCGTGAGGCCCAGACGGCGCAGGCTGTCGGAAAGGCCCGTGGCCGGGGCATCACCCAGACGGCCGCCGGGCAGATGCGTGAGGCCGATGTGGATGAGGCCGGCCAGGAACGTGCCGGTGGTGAGCAGCACATGCCGGGCATGGAAGGTCAGTCCCTGGGCCGTGCGCACGCCGGCGGCATGGCCGTTCTCTTCCAGCACCTCGGTCACGGAGTCCTGCCAGATGCGCAGGCCGGGCGTGGAGAACAGGGTCTTCTTGAGGACCTTCTGATAGGCCTCGCGGTCGATCTGGGCGCGCGTGGCGCGCACGGCCGGGCCCTTGCTCATGTTGAGGGTGCGGAACTGGATGCCCCCGGCATCGGCCCACAGGCCCATCATGCCGCCAAGGGCGTCGATCTCGCGCACCATGTGGCCCTTGGCCAGGCCGCCGATGGCAGGGTTGCAGGACAGATAGCCCAGACGGTCCACATTGCCGGAGATCAGCAGCACGCTCAGGCCCAGACGGGCCAGGGCCACGGCGGCCTCGGAACCGGCATGGCCGCCGCCTGTCACGATACAGTCAAAACGGTTCTCAGCGCTGCATGAGCACATGGGCAAACACCTGGGCGTCCTTGAGGGTGGCGGTGATGGAAGAATGTTCGTCGGGCTGGTGGCAGGTGCTGTCGATGCAGCTCCACACGGCGGCGGGCAGGCCCTGCTGGCGCAGCAGGGCGGCCACGGTGGCGCCGCCGATGCCCACGGGACGGGCCTCCACCTGATAGATGTCCGTGACGGCACGACGCAGGGCCGCGACCACGGGGCTGTCCGCAGCCGTTTCCGAGGCGCGCTGGCAGTGCTCGATGGCCACGTCGATGCGCACGCCGTGATGTTCGGCCACGGCCGTCAGACGACGGCGGGCGGCGTCCAGCACATGTTCGGGTTCCACGCCGGGCAGCAGACGGCAGTCCACGTAAAAAGTGTCATGTCCGGGCAGGATGTTGACGCTGGGCACGTTGGCATCGTGGCGGCTGGGCACGAAGGTGGAGCAGGCCGGGTCGAACAGGGCGTCGCGACGGGGGAAATCCTTGTGCAGCTCCATGCAGGCCAGCACGGCGGCGGCCCCGGCCACGAAGGCGTTGCGGCCCTTGTGGGGCGTGGAGGCATGGCACTGCACGCCGCTGACGTCGACCTTGAGCCAGCACAGGCACTTTTCGGCCACCTCGATGTCCGCGCCCGTGGGGGAACCGGAGTCCGGCACGATGTAGAAATCGTCAGCACGCAGGAAACGCTCTCCTTCGGGGAGAGCCGCGTGGCGCTCCAGCACATGGGCCAGGCCGTAGTCGTTGCCGCATTCCTCATCGGCCATGAACACCAGGCCCAGGCTGAGTTCGGGGGTGATGTCGCAGGCATGCAGGGCTTCGGCCAGCAGCAGCATGCTCACCAGGCCCTGCTGGTTGTCCTCCACACCGCGTCCGACGAGCATGTCGCCCTGCCGGACCACCTGCCAGGGATCGGAATGCCACAGGGCCGGGTCACCGGGCGGCACCACGTCCATGTGGGCAAAAAGCCAGAGCGTCCGGGAGGAACGGCCGGGGATGCGGGCCACCACGTTGGGGCGCAGCCCGGAGGGCACGCGCGGATCGGCGGCATCCAGACGGCGGATGTCGCTCACCCCGCAGGCGCGCAGGCAGTCTTCGATATACAGGGCCTTGGCCAGCTCGCCCTCGCCGCCGTTTTCCGGGCCCAGGGCACGGAAGGCGGTCAGGTCGCCCTGAAGGGCCGCCACACGGTCCTGACGCTGATCCAGCCAGCGCAGGAGGGGGGACAGGGCGCTGTCCTGCGAACTTGTGTTCATGCTGTTTTTCCTTGAAGCCGCCCGGGCCTGGAGGCCCTGCGGACAAATGACAAAAGGGAGGCTGTCGCGACAGCCTCCCCTGTGCAATGTGCCAGAAAATTGCAATCGGTGCGGGATGTTCGCGCCGGGCGCGTCCCGCATGCCGCGTATGGTCTAGCGACCCTTGGCGGCGCGCTTGGACGCCTTCAGGGGGTTGACCTTGGCAGCGGCGGCGACCTGCACCTTCACATGGGTAGCGAAGTTGCAGCGGCCACCGGACCACTTGCTGGCGGGGCTGGCGTAGCTGGAGCAGAAGTTTTCGCCTTCAAACTCGCGAATGCGATCACAGCCTTCGCACTTGTCAATGATGGGGGAAACCACAAAACCGTTCACAACCACGCCTTCGGCGGTTTTCACGGCATTAAGCAGAGCAGCCATAACGATACCTCCATGCGCCGAAGCGCTTTCGTTTCAGTCTGAATGGGGCACTATAGACCAAAAAACAATGGTGTCAAGTCCCCCCGTGCAAGGGAACCCCGCCCGGGCGGCTTTTCCGCTGCCGCAAGGGCCCCGCTCCGGCCCCGGCAGGCAAGGCCGCGAGGGGAAGGGCTCCGGCTCAGGCCACCTGTTCGGGCAGGCCCAGACGGCGCAGGACGAAGCGCCGCATCTCGCGCACTTCCGCGCACAGGGCCGGGTAATCAAAGCGGGTGAAGCGGCTGTCGCGGTACAGGACCTCGCCCGCCACCATGGTCAGGGCCACTTCCATGCCCGTGGCCGCATAGACGGCGTGGGAGGCCGCGTTGAACAGGGGCTGCATGTTGGGCGCGGAAAGATCCAGCGCGATACAGTCCGCGGGACGCCCCACGGCAAGGACGCCGCCGTCACCGCCCATGGCCGCCGCACCGCCGCGGGTGGCCATGTCGAGCACCGTCCGGGCGGGCATGGTCTCGGGATCGCCCGCCGCCTTGTGCAGCAGGGCGGCGCGGCCCATCTCCGTGAACATGTTGAGGCGGTTGTTGCTGGCGGCGCCGTCGCTGCCCAGGGCCAGCCGCACGCCGGCATCCAGCATGGCGGGCACCGGGGCCACCCCGGAGGCCAGCTTCATGTTGGACGAGGGATTGTGGACAACGCTCACGCCGCGGCGGGCCAGCAGGGCGATCTCGTCGGCGTCCACGTCCACCACATGGGCCAGGATGGTCCCGGGACGCAGCAGCCCCAGACGGTCGGCATGGGCCACGGGGCGCAGGCCGTGCTGTTCCAGGCTCAGGGCCGTTTCCTGACGGGTCTCGGCCAGATGGATGTGCAGCGGCAGGCCCAGTTCGTCGGCCAGTTCGCGGCAGGCCGTGAGCTGCGCCGCCGTGGTGGTGTAGACGCTGTGGGGCATGACGGCCACATGCAGCCGGTCATGACCGGCCCAGCGCTGCGCCATCTCCCGGGTGCAGGCCAGGGCCGCATCAGCATCCGGGCAGCAGGCCGAGGGGAAATTGAACACGCCCTCACCGGCCAGGCAGCGCAGACCGGCCTTGTCCGCCGCTTCCAGTACGGCGGCTTCGAAGATGTACATGTCCACGCAGGACGTGGTCCCGGTGCGCAGCATCTCGGCAAAGCCCAGCAGGCTGCCCAGGCGCACCAGATCGGGCGTCAGGCCCTGTTCCACGGGAAAGATCTTCTGCTGCAGCCAGTCCATGAGCGGCATGTCGTCGGCCAGGCCCCGCAGGAAGGTCATGGCCGCGTGGGTGTGGGCGTTGACAAGGCCGGGCATGACGAGCATGCCGGAAAGGTCGAGGATTTCACGTGCCTGCCATGCGGCTGTCACATCCTGGCTGTAGCCCAGGGCGACGATGCGCCCGCCATCAATGGCCAGGGCGGCGTTTTCGAGGACGCGCCGGTCATCGCCCTGGGTCAGCAGGACACCGGCGTGGAGAAGCGTGTCGCAGGTTTGCATGGATGCTCCTGACGGGTTAAGGTCTGCGGACGGGAAAAACAGGCGTAGTTGTATCCTCATGCTTCGGGGAGGGCAAGAATGGACGCGCTGCTGCTGCACGGTCTGGGTGGAGGGCCCGCTGATATGGATTCGCTGGCGCAAGAGCTGGCGACGATGGGCGTGGCATGCCATGCGCCCTGTCTGCCGGGGCATGGCTCCGGCTGGGAGGCTTTCGTACGCAGCCACTGGAACCAGTGGAGCGCGGCGGCCCATGAGGCCTATGCCGCCCTTGCGGGCCAAAGCCCGGAGCCGCCCCTGCTGGCGGGCTATTCCCTGGGCGGCCTGCTGGCTCTGGATACGCTTTTCTGGGCCCGGGAGGCCGGGCTGCCCGCGCCCCGCTGCCTGCTGGTCTTCGCCGCGCCGCTCTACTGGTCGTCCCGCCCCGGCCGTCTGGGCGAACGGGCCCTGCGCTGGCGGCTGGCCTGGAAAGCCTGGCGACAGCCTGTGGAGATCTGCTCCCCGCGCAGCGAGGCCGCGCGGGAGACCGCGCCCTGGCAGGGACACGAGCGGGTGGTCTGCTGGCGCCATATGGCCGAGATAGCCCATGAGCAGCCCCGGCTGCGGGCCCTGCTGCCCGCCTGCGATGTCCCGGTCTGTTATGTCCAGCTCTGGCATGACAGCAGCTGCCCGCGCCGCAATGCCGTGGAGTGGATCTGCACGGCGTCCCGCAGGGCCGAGACCCATGTGCTGCGCACGGTCAGCCGTCACGGCGGGCATCTGCCCCTGTCGCACAGGGAGAGCCGGGACGAGGTGGTGCGTATCGCCTGCAATTTCGTCCGGGCCGTGCTGGAAAGCTGAGGTCCGATCCGTACAGAGAGCCTTTTCGGGATACCGGGGCGGCATCCCCGGTGATAGGGAAGGGGATGCGTCTTTCTTTCCTCCAGGCGGGTGGAGCAGAGGAGGGGCGATCCTTTCCGAAGGCCGCTTGCGCAGGAACTTCGCTTTTCCGCCTGTCGTCTCTGTACGGGAGCTTCCCGGGCGGGATGGCGGCCCAGGCACCGGGCTTTCCTTCAATAAAGAGACTGCACAGTCCCCGGTCGTTCAAATCGGCCCTGCGGCGGTGATTTTTTCTGAACGAAGCGCTCCTGCCGGCATGTTTTTTACCGTCACCCCTGCCGCGCGGAGGACGTTTTTCCCGCTCAGGAGAAGGGCTTGCAAGTTTTTTTGCGGCAGGATATGCTTGCGCGCTGAAAATTTGTTACCCCGGGCATCCCGCATAGAAAGCGGCCTGCCTACAGCATCCCTTTGGAGGTTCGTCTTGTTGTTTGAATCCGTTGCTTTCGCCATGGGTACCCCCCAGGCCGGCGGCGCCGCCCCCAGCGGCGGCGACATGCTGATGCAGTTTGTTCCCCTGATCCTGATGTTCGCCATCTTCTGGTTCCTGCTGATCCGTCCCCAGCAGAAGCGCGCCAAGGCCCACAAGCAGATGCTGGCCGAACTGAAGCGCGGCGACCACGTGATGACCAGCAGCGGCCTGATCGGTCGCATCATGGAAATCAGCGAAGAAGAAGTGGTCATCGAATGTGGCGATGCCAAGCTGCGCATGAGCCGCGGCGCCATCGGCGGCCTGATCGGCAAGAGCGCCGAAAAGGCTGAAGCCAAGGCCGAAGAAAAGAAGTAACATTCCGTTCTTGTTTCGGAATCGGTAATGGTTGCGGCTCCGGCGCCGCCCTGTTTGCAGGGAGGCGCCGGGCCGTGTCGGGCGGTTCTGGCTCCGGCCGGCCGCCTCTTTCCGTTTTTACGGACATCTCCATCAAGTGCGGAAGGTATCCCAATGATTGGTTTGCGCTCGCGCTTGGCCGTGGCCCTGCTCGTGTTCGGCCTGTGCCTTGTCTACGCGTTGCCCAGCGTGCCCTATATCGGGACGGCGCTGGAAAACGTCCTACCATCCAAAAAAATCAACCTTGGCCTGGACCTGAAGGGCGGCATCCACCTGACCCTGGGCGTCGACGTGGCCAAGGCTGTCAGCAACTCGCTGGCGCTGGCCGGGCAGGATATCCGCCGCCTTGCCAAGGACGAGAAGATCGTCGTGCTGCATCCCCGCGTGGTGGGCAATGACAAACTGGAATTTGCCCTGCCCCGTGTGGACGATGAAGCCAAGCTGCAGGAGATCCTGCAAAAGAATTTCCCCCAGCTGAATGTGGGCGAGCCCCGTCGTACGGAAGCCGGTCTGCGCTATGTGGCCGAATTCCGTCCCGAAGAGATCAGCCGCATCGAGGACATGGCGCTGGATCAGGCCCTGCGGACCATCCGCAACCGTATCGACCAGTTCGGTGTGGCCGAGCCCGACATCCGCAAGCAGGAAGGCAACCGCATCCAGGTGCAGCTGCCCGGCCTTTCCGACCCGCGCCGTGCCGTGCAGATCCTGGGCCAGACCGCCCATCTGGAATTCCACCTTGTCCGTGACGACGTGGATCCCAACAAGGCCGTGCTGCCCAGCGGCGTCATGGCCCTGCCCCTGCTGGAAAAAGGCCACGACGGCAGCGAGACCGCCACGCGCCTGATCGCGGTGGAAAAGGACGCCATGCTCTCCGGTGAGGACGTGGCCGATGCCCAGCCCACCTTCGAAAAGAACCGTGCCAGCGTCAGCCTGAACTTCAACAGCCGCGGCGCCACCCTGTTCGAGAACGTCACCGGCGAAAACGTGGGCCGCCGCATGGCCATCGTGCTGGACGACAAGGTCTATTCCGCCCCTGTGATCCAGCAGCGCATCGCCGGTGGCCGCGCCGTCATCACCGGCCAGTTCACCACGCAGGAAGCCACGGACCTGGCCATCGTGCTGCGTGCCGGTTCGCTGCCCGCGCCCGTGTCGGTGCTGGAAGAACGCACCGTCGGTCCTTCCCTGGGCCAGGAATCCATCGACAGCGGCATCAACGCCGCTCTGGTGGGTGCCGCCGCTGTGGTCGTGTTCATGGCCATCTACTACGGCATGAGCGGTGTCATCGCCGACATCATGCTCTGCTTCACCATGCTCATCGTCATGGCGGGCATGGCCGGCTTCGGCGCCACCCTGACCCTGCCCGGCATCGCCGGTATCGTGCTGACCATCGGTATGGCCGTGGACGCCAACGTGCTGATCTACGAGCGCATACGCGAGGAACTGCACCTGGGGCTCTCGCCCCTGGCGGCCGTCAAGGCCGGTTTCGAGCGCGCCACCATTTCCATCACCGACTCGAACCTGACCACCATCATCGCCACGGTGATCCTGTACCAGTTCGGTACGGGCCCCATCCGCGGTTTTGCGGTCACTCTGTCGCTGGGTATCGTGGCCTCCATGTTCACGGCCATTTTTGTGTCGCGGGCCATCTTTGAATACTGGGCGCGCAAGTGCGGCCCCAAGGGCATCAGCATCTAGGCTGGCCGGGAGAGAATCATGGCTTTCGCATTCATCAAGCATGACACCAAGATAGATTTTATCGGCAAGCGCCACATCGCCTACGCCATCTCGATCCTGCTGCTTCTGGTGGGTCTGGGCTCGGCGCTGTGGGGCAATGGCCTGCGCATGGGCATCGACTTCGCCGGCGGCGTCATCGTGCAGGTGCAGTTCGCCCAGCCTGTGGAAGACGAAGTGCTGAAGAAGAGCCTGGATGTGCCCGAACTGCCGGGCATCAGCACCCAGCGCTTCGGTGAGGGCACGCGCGACTACCTGCTGCGCTTCTCCTCTGCCGAGAACACCGATGCCGCGGCGCTGCGCACCAACGTGCTGACCGCCCTGGCCAAGGCCTTCCCCGGCAATGACGTGGAGATTCAGCGCCTTGAGATGGTGGGCCCCAAGGTCGGTGACGACCTGACCAACAAGGCCCTGGGCGCCCTGTATTACGCGACCCTGCTCATCGCCGTGTACATCTCCGGCCGCTTCGAACAGCGCTGGATGGCCGGTGTGGCCATGGCTGCCGTCCTTTGGGGCGGCATGTACCTGGCCGGCCTCACGGGGCTGAGCATGGGCTGGCTGGTGCTGGTGGCCCTGGGCATCACCCTGGTGGTCTGCTTCGTCCTCAAGCTCAACTTCGCTCTGGGCGCCCTGGTGGGCCTCATCCATGACGTTTTCATCACGGTGGGCCTGCTGTCGCTCATGGGCGTGGAGATCGACCTCAACGTCATGGCGGCCCTGCTGACCCTGGTGGGTTACTCGCTCAACGACACCATCATCGTCTATGACCGGCTGCGCGAAAACCTGCGTGCCGCGCCCAAGCAGCCCCTGGACGCCCTCATCAACCGCAGCGTCAACCAGACCCTGTCCCGTACCATCCTGACCAGTGGTACCACCTTTGTGGCGACCCTGGCCCTGTACCTGCTGGGTGGCGGCGTGATCCACGACTTTGCCCTGACCATGCTCATCGGCGTGTTCGTGGGTACGGCGTCGTCCATCTATGTGTCCTCGGCCGTTCTGCTGGCCCTGGGCGACACGGACTTCTACGTGCACCAGCAGGAACGCCCCGTGTACGAAAAGCCCGGTGAGCACGGCATCGTCTAGTTGCTCCAGCCACACCGGATGGTGATTCACGGCCGGGAGGGACGTTGGTCCTTCCCGGCTTTTTTTGTGCGCTCCCGCCTGCCGGAGCCTGCGCCCGCAAGAGCGCGGCCGGATTGCACAAGAAGGCCCTGCCGGACAGGGCCCGGTCGTCTGGAAGCGGCCCCTGGCCGACGGGAGGGCCCCCGGCAGGTCATTGTCCCCGGCTGGCCCGGGTTGAGCGCCGGGGAATATTTTTTGTGTGACGGTTTCTTGACGCCGGGCAAGAACGTCTTACCTATTGGCAAGAAGACCCGATTGGGGGAGAGCATCATGGCAGTAGAATACAAGGATTATTACAAACTTCTGGGCGTGGAGCGTTCCGCCGGTGCGGACGAGATCGCCAGAGCCTACAAGAAGCTGGCCCGCAAGTACCACCCGGACCTGAATCCGGGCAACAAGCAGGCCGAAGACAAATTCAAGGATATCAACGAAGCCTACGAAGTGCTCAAAGACCCTGAAAAGCGGCGTATGTACGATCAGCTCGGCCCCAACTGGCAGCATGGCCAGCAGTTCCAGGGCGCTCCGGGCTTTGAAAATATGCACTTCAACTTCAACGGCCAGAACTTCGACGGTGCAGGCTTCTCGGACTTTTTCGAGACCCTGTTCGGCGGGCGCGGCAGCCGTTTCGGCGGTGATCCGTTCGGCGGTTTCCGTCAGCAGCAGCCGCGTCGCGGCCGTGACGTGGAGGCCGAACTGCCCCTGACGCTGGAAGAAGTGGCCCGCGGCGGCCGCCGCAGCGTGAACCTGCAGACGGCCTTCGGCCCCAAGACGCTGGAAGTGAACGTGCCTTCCGGCATCCGCGAAGGCGCCAAGCTGCGTCTGGGCGGACAGGGCGAGCCCGCTCCCGGCGGTGCGCCCGGCGATTTGTTCCTGCGGGTGCGTTATCTGCCGCATTCCGTGTTCAAGGTGGACGGCGACAACCTGCAGTGCGACGTGGTCCTGGCCCCGTGGGAAGCGGCCCTGGGTGCCCGGGTGCCCGTGCCCACCCTGGAAGGGCAGGTGGAGATGAACATCCCCGCCGGTTCGTCCTCGGGGCGCAAGTTCCGCCTGCGCGGCAAGGGACTTGGTTCGGCACAGCATCGCGGCGACCTGCTGGCCCGCGTGATGATCCGGGTGCCTGAGCAGCTTTCGGATGAAGAGAAGGCCCTGTGGCAGCAGCTGGCGGACAAGTCGTCCTTCCGGGCCCGCGGCTAGGATGGAGGTTGTGATATGAGCACGTCTGACAGAGACGACATGACCACCGTGGTCATGGCGTGCGAAGAATTCATGGCAAGCACCGGCATCGCGCCCGAGCGGCTGCGTGAGCTGCTGGCCCTGGGCTGGCTGGAAAGCCGCACGGAAGGCTCCGACCAGTTCTTCCGGGATGCGGACATCTACCGTGTGCGCAAACTGGAACGCATCTGCTGCGACTTTGAGCTGCCCGTGGTGGGCGGCACCATCATCGTGGACCTTCTGGAGCGTATCGACGCTCTGGAGCACAAGGTGCGCGAACTGCAGGGATTGGAAGACTGATCCCCTGTGCCGGGAAGCCCGCGGATACGGATCCGTCGCGGCGGCCCGCAGACCCCACCCGGCCTTGCGCCGCCGCCCGGATACTCCGGGCCCTCTGGAGCCCGCCTCCGTCCGCCTGCGCAGCCCGCGCATAAAAAATCGATTTTGCTTACCTTCCGCCGTGGGGCGGCCCGTGTGCGCACGGGCCCCGTCCATAGCGGCATCGTGGAGGATATATGGACATCAACAAATTCACGGAAAAAGCCCGCGAGGCCGTGACCCAGGCGCAAAGCATCGCCGTGGGCATGGGCCATCAGGATATCGACAGCGAGCATCTGGCGCTGGCCCTGATCCGTCAGGAACAGGGCATCGTGCCCCGCATCCTGGATCAGATGGGCGTGCAGACCGCCGCTCTGGCCGTAGCCGTGGAGGAAAAACTGCGCAAGCGTCCCTCCGTCTCCGGCGGCGGCATGGACCCCAACCGCATCTCCATCACCCAGCGTCTGGCCAAGGTGCTGGGCGACGCCGAGAACGAATCCCGGCGCATGAAGGACGAATACGTCAGCGTGGACCATCTGTTCGCCGCGCTGGCCGAGAACGCGCCCGGCACGCCGCTGGGCGAGGTCTTCAAGGAGTACAACATCAGCCGTGCCAGCTTCGGCCAGGCCATGGAGAGCCTGCGCGGCGGTGCGCGGGTGACCAGCCCCAACCCCGAAGACACGGTGGAGGCCCTGAGCAAGTACGCCCGTGACCTGGTGGAAGCCGCCCGTCAGGGCAAGATGGACCCGGTCATCGGCCGTGATGCCGAGATCCGCCGTGTGGTGCGCATCCTGTCCCGTCGTACCAAGAACAACCCCGTGCTCATCGGTGAGGCCGGGGTGGGCAAGACGGCCATCGTGGAAGGCCTGGCCTTCCGTATCGTCAAGGGCGACGTGCCCGAGGGCCTGCGCGGTCACAAGCTCTACGCCCTGGACATGGGCGCGCTGATCGCCGGTGCCAAGTACCGCGGCGAGTTCGAGGAACGCCTCAAGGCCGTGCTCAATGAAGTGGAGAAGAGCGAAGGCAAGATCATCCTCTTCATCGACGAGCTGCACACCATCGTGGGCGCGGGCAAGACCGAAGGCTCCATGGACGCGGGCAACCTGCTCAAGCCCATGCTGGCCCGTGGCGAACTGCACTGCATCGGCGCCACCACCCTGGACGAGTACCGCAAGTACATCGAGAAGGACCCGGCCCTGGAACGCCGTTTCCAGCCCGTGCTGGTGGACGAGCCCACGGTGGAGGACGCCATCTCCATCCTGCGTGGCCTGAAGGAACGCTTTGAGGTCCACCACGGCGTGCGTATCAGCGACTCCGCCATCGTGGAGGCCGTGACCCTGTCGCACCGCTACATCACGGACCGTCAGCTGCCGGACAAGGCCATCGACCTCATCGACGAGGCCGCGGCCCTGATCCGTACCGAGATCGACTCCCTGCCGTCCGACCTGGACGAGGTGAACCGCAAGGTCATGCAGCTGGAGATCGAGCGCGAGGCACTGCGCCGCGAGACCGACGCCGCCTCCCGTGACCGTCTGGAAAAGCTGGAAAGCGAACTGGGCGAGCTGCGGGTGCAGCAGGGCGAATTGCGCCAGCAGTGGGAAAAGGAAAAGAACGCCATCGACAGCGTGCGCGGCATCAAGGAAAAGATCGAGCAGACCAAGCTGGCCATCGAGCAGGCCGAACGGGCCTATGACCTCAACAAGGCCGCCGAGCTCAAGTACTCCACCTTGCTGGCCCTGGAAAAGCAGCTGGCCGATGCCTCCGCTGCCGCCGGTGCCGACGGACCGCGCCTGCTCAAGGAAGAAGTGCGTCCCGACGACGTAGCCGAGATCGTGGCCAAGTGGACCGGCATCCCGGTGACCCGGCTCATGGAATCCGAACGCGAAAAGCTGCTGCATCTGGCCGATCAGCTGCACAAGCGTGTGGTGGGCCAGGACGAAGCCGTGCAGGCCGTGGCCGATGCCGTGCTGCGTGCCCGTGCCGGTCTGTCCGACCCCTCGCGTCCCACGGGTTCGTTCATCTTCCTGGGCCCCACGGGCGTGGGCAAGACCGAACTGTGCAAGACCCTGGCCGAGGCCCTGTTCGATACCGAGGACAACATGGTGCGTCTGGACATGAGCGAGTACATGGAAAAGCACTCCGTGTCCCGCCTCATCGGTGCGCCTCCAGGATATGTGGGCTATGACGAAGGCGGTCAGCTCACCGAGGCCGTGCGCCGCAAGCCGTACTCCGTGGTGCTGTTCGACGAGATCGAAAAAGCCCATCCCGACGTCTTCAACACCCTGTTGCAGCTGCTGGACGATGGCCGTCTGACCGACAGTCAGGGCCGTACCGTGGACTTCCGCAACTGCATCGTCATCATGACGTCCAACATCGGTTCGCCGCATCTGCTGGACGGCATCGGCGAGGACGGCAGCCTGAAGGAAGGCGCCCGTGATGCGGTGATGGAAGAGCTGCGCCGCCACTTCCGGCCGGAATTCCTGAACCGTGTGGACGAGACCGTGCTCTTCCTGCCCCTGCGGCGTGACCAGGTGACGCGCATCGTGGACCTGCAGATGGATCGCCTGCGCAAGCGTCTGGAAGAACGCAAGATCACGCTGGGCATCACGGATGCCGCCCGCGAGTTCATCGCCGGCGAAGCCTACGATCCCGTGTACGGCGCCCGTCCGCTCAAGCGCTACGTGCAGCAGTACGTGGAAACGCCTCTGGCCCGTGAGCTGGTCAGCGGCCGCATCCTGGATGGTCAGGCTGTCCAGATCGATGTGCGCGATGGCGAACTGGTCTTCCAGAACGCCTGAGCCTGAAAAAAATGCTCCGGCATGGCTGTCTGCCAGCCTGCCGGGATGATCCCGCACAGCAAAGGCGGCCCTTCGGGGCCGCCTTTTTCGTATCGCCATGATCCCAAAAGGAAGCTTTTGCCAAAAGCATTCCCCTTTGTTCGGGACAACCGTCTTCCTGCCGGGGGGACCTGCGGCCGCGTGTCTGCTCCCGGCCCCTATCCTGCCTGACATCCTTCAGAATAAAAGTTTTCGGGTAGGGAAGGGGGAGCTCGATGGGGAAGGGGAGGGCCTTTTTCAAAAGGGCCTCCCCTTCCCCATCGTGTCCATCAGCTTGCCCTTTGCGGGCTGAGGGGCTATTTTCTTTCCATCTTTTTTGCAAGGAGCCACCATGTTGCAGACAGCCGCCCTTATTCTGGCCGCGGGCAAGGGCACCCGCATGCATTCCGACAAACCCAAAGTATTGCAGACCGTTCTGGGCGAACCCATGCTGCGCTACGTGCTGGAAGCCGTCCGCCCCGTGTTCGACGGGCGTGTGCTGGTGGTGGTGGGCCATCAGGCGGGCATGGTGGAGGCTGCCTTCCCGGACGCTTCCTTCGTGCATCAGGAACAGCAGCTGGGCACGGGCCATGCGCTGATGCAGGCCATGCCCGCGCTGGAAGGGCAGTGCGAGCGCGTGCTGGTGGTCAACGGCGATACGCCGCTGCTCTCCGAGGACGTGGTGCGTCATTTCGTGGAGGCCTCGGAAGGGGCTGATCTGGCCTTTGCCACCATCGAGCTGGACGATCCCGCCGCCTATGGCCGGGTGGTGCGTGCCGCCGACGGCAGCGTGCGGGCCATCGTGGAGGCCAAGGACTATGATCCCGCGCTGTACGGGCCCGAACCACATGAGGTCAATGCGGGCATGTACTGCGTGCGTCTGGATCTGGCTGCCCGTCTGCTGCCGCGCATCGGCAATGCCAACAAGAGCGGCGAATACTACATCACCGATCTCATCTCCCTGGCTGTGGCCGAAGGCTGCAAGGTGCAGGGCGTGCAGTGCGGTCGGGACGAGAGCCTGATGGGCGTCAATTCGCCTCTGGAACTTTCCCGCAGCGAAGAATTTTTGCGTGAACGTGTGGTGGACGGCCTGCTGCGTTCCGGCGTGATGCTGCATGCGCCCGCGCTGGTACGGATCAGCCCGCTGGCCACGGTGGAGCCGGGTGCGGAGATCACGGGCCCGTGCGAGATCTACGGCCGCAGCGTGGTGCGTCGGGGCGCCCGTATCGACTCCCATTGCGTGATGCGCGATACCGTCATCGAGGCCGGGGCGGAGATCCGCTCCTTCTGCCATTTCGAGGATGCCCATGTGGGCGAGGCCGCCCTGGTGGGGCCCTATGCCCGTCTGCGGCCCGGCGCCGTGCTGGAAGAAGCCTCGCATGTGGGCAACTTCGTGGAGCTCAAAAAATCCCGCCTGGGCAAGGGCGCCAAAGCCAATCATCTGACCTATCTGGGGGATTCCGAGATCGGCGCGGGCACCAATATCGGTGCGGGCACCATCACCTGCAACTATGACGGCAAGCACAAGTTCAAGACCACCATCGGCGAAGGGGCCTTCATCGGCAGCAATACGGCCCTGGTGGCTCCGGTGCGTGTGGGCGACGGCGCGCTGATCGGGGCGGGCTCGGTCATCACCAAGGATGTGCCCGATGGCGAAATGGGCATCGCCCGCGGCCGGCAGAAGAACCTGCCGCGCAAATCCGTCTAGCTCCTTTGGGAGCCTGGAAAGCGCCACCAGAAACTTTTCCGCTGCAGGCAAGACTGCCCGGCCATGCCGTGGCGTCAGTCAGGCTCTATCCGTCTGATTCTTCCTGCCCGGCGGGAGAGTTCCAGGCAAAAAATCCTTTGGGGGAGGCCCGGTGCCTCCCTCTTTTTTTCTGATATGCAGGAAAAGTTTTTTCTTTTTCCAGAAAAGGAAATTTCGTTGAATAGCAAGGAAAAACAGTTGATTATCTTTGCATGAAATCGTGATTTGCCGCATGGGCCGCCTTGCCATCGGCATGGGGCAGTGCTATACCCAGAATCATGGAAGCACTAGAGCAACTTGAAACGCAGGTACTGGCCCTTTTGGAGCAGAAAGCCCAGCTTCTGGCGGAGACTCGCCGTCTCCACTCCGAACTTGAGGCCACTATCGCCGCGAAGATGTCTTTGGAAGAAGAAAACCGCGAACTGCGCGAGAACCTGAACAAAGAAGAGCAGGTGCGGGGCGATGCCATCAACCGCATGGATGCTCTGCTGAGACTTATCCAGGAGCATGAAAGCGCCGAGTAGGTTTTCGAGTGAGTCAAGAACACTTTAACCTTACCGTTCTTGGTACTGCGGTCACATTCCGCCACAGTGCCGATATGGAGCGTGTGCGTGAGGCCATCGCTCTTGTGGAAGAACGGTTTGCAGACCAGAAACTGAGGTCACACGGTATGCAGAGTAACAAAGATATTCTGCTGACTGTTCTGGCTCTTGGTCTGGCGGATGATTTGTTGCAATCGCAAAAAAAGCTGGACGATGTGCAGAATCGCATCGAGACCATGCTTTCAAAGATAAAAGAAGAGTCCGTTTAAGTCATCAATGACAGCATATTTCCCTGGAGTGTGCGTGATTTATGACTCGGTGCTGACCTTACAAGCATAAAATCGGGAGCTGTCCCTGCTTTTTGTGAGCACGCCCGTTTACGGGAAGCCTGTAGAAAAGTACACGGCCCCCCCCTGGGAAACCAGGTTCTGCATCGAAGTCATGACACGGCGCTCTGGGGATTTTTTTCTGTCCTGCACCGTACTCCTTGCACGCTTCGGCGTGGTCTTTGCCTGCAGCCATCCTTATGCCGTTTTTGCGGTCAGAAGCCAGCCCTCCGCCAGTAGACCTCGTGCGGAGGCTGGCTTCCGCCATTTATGATACCCGGGTGATTCCCGTTGATTATAGAGGATGGTTATGGATTTTATGGATATTGTATGGCTGGCCCTGGCCGCTGTGGTCGGCCTGCTGGTCGGTGCGCTGGTGCACAAAAGTGTGACCACCAAGCGCATCGGCGATGCTGACGAGCTGGCCAAACGCATTGTGGAAGAAGCGCGCAAGGAGGCCCAGGCGCAAAAAAAGGAAATCCTCATCCAGGGGCAGGATGACCTTTTTAACCAGAAGCGAGAGCTGGAAAACGAATTCAAGGAGCGCGAGCGCGAAGTCAAACTGCGTGAACGCAAGCTTGAAGAGATGGGCGGCCGGCTGGAAGAAAAACTGGAAAAAGCCACCGCCAAGGAGCATGAGCTCCTCGCCGCTGAAAAGGATCTGGCCCGCAAGGAACGCCAGCTGGCCGAGTCGGAAGAGTTCCTGCAGACGCGCATCGATGAAGAAGAGCAGCGTCTTTCCGAGATCGCCGGCCTGACGGCGGAAGAAGCCAAGGCCCGTCTGTTTGCCGAGGTGGAGGCCAAGACCCGCCACGAATCGGCCAAGATGATCCGCCAGATCGAGACGGAAGCCAAGGAGACCGCCGACCGCAAGGCCAAGGAGATTCTGTGCAACGTCATCCAGCGTTATGCCGGCGACTACGTCAACGAGCAGACCGTCACGGCGGTTTCCCTGCCCAGCGAGGACATGAAAGGACGCATCATCGGTCGTGAAGGGCGCAACATCCGTGCGCTGGAAGCCGCGACCGGTGTGGACCTCATCATCGACGACACGCCGGAGACCGTCATCCTGTCCGCCTACAGCCCCCTGCGTCGTCAGGTGGCCAAGATGGCTCTGGAACGTCTGATCCAGGATGGCCGCATCCATCCCGCCCGCATCGAGGACATCGTCCAGAAATGCGAACAGGAACTGGATGCCCAGGTGCGCGAAGTGGGCGAACAGGCCACGTTCGATGCCGGGGTCCACGGCATCCATCCCGAGATCATCCGCCTGCTGGGGCAGCTGCGCTACCGCACGTCTTTCACCCAGAACGTGCTGCAGCATTCCCTGGAGGTCTCCGCCCTGTGCGGCATGATGGCCGCGGAGCTGGGCATGGATGTCAAAAAGGCCAAGCGTGCCGGTCTGCTGCATGATATCGGCAAGGCCGTCGACCATGAGGTCGAAGGGCCCCATGCCCTCATTGGCGCCGATATCGCCAAAAAGTATAACGAAGGCAAGGACATCGTCCACGCCATCGCCGCGCACCATGAGGATCAGCGCCCCTCGACGGCTCTGGCCGTGCTGGTGCAGGCGGCTGACTCCATCTCCGGTGCCCGTCCCGGCGCCCGCAAGGAACTGCTGGAGAACTACGTCAAACGTCTGGAAGAACTGGAAGGCATCGCCACCAGCTTCGAGGGCGTGTCCAAGGCGTACGCTATCCAGGCGGGCCGCGAGATCCGTGTCATGGTCAATCCCGACAATGTGGATGACGATGCCACCTATCTGCTGTGCAAGGACATCGCGGAAAAGATCGAAAAGAATCTGACCTACCCGGGCCAGATCCGTGTGACGGTCATCCGCGAACGCCGTGCCATGGGCTTTGCCAAGTAGAGCAGAGCGAACAGGTGCATATTCAGGCGGCCACTTCGGTGGCCGCCTTTTTTGTTGTACGGATAAATCCCTGCTTGGTGGCTGTCTGATGCTCGAAGGCTCTTCGCTCCCGGGTATGGCGGCTTCTGTCCTGTGCTGCTGGAGAAGGATGCAGGAGTGCTGTGTTTTCTCCATACTGCAGGGTTGCTCCCCGGCAGCATACGAAAACCTTCTCTCCCAGAGTGAAAATCCCAAAAGGAATTCCTGTCGTGCCTTATCTCGCAGGCTTGCCGTTCAAAGTTGCCGAAGGCTCTTGTTAGAGAGGGGGAAGGGATTACCAGGGCCGCAGGGGAGGGCAAGCATCTCTCCTGCTGTTTCTGGCGTTGCACTGGAACACGAATGAAGCTTGAATGGCCAGCTATCTTCCTGGGGAAAGGGATAATGTCAGTGCCATATACCCTGGTATGTTTGTGTCACAGGGGAAAGTAGGGAAAACGGCAGGAAGCAGAGATTGTTGAAAGCAGGCAGATCGGTGATTCCTTCCGCTCTCTATGGGGAGACCTTGCGCGCGAGGAAAACTGATAGCTTGCAAGAAAATGCAAGCATTTTTCTGTGTTATTTCGGTATGTTGGTTGAATAAACAGTCAGTGGGGAATAAATCCACAAAATTTTTTTGCGGAAAAATG
This sequence comes from Desulfovibrio sp. SGI.230, assembly GCF_050313065.1. Taxonomy (NCBI): domain Bacteria; kingdom Pseudomonadati; phylum Thermodesulfobacteriota; class Desulfovibrionia; order Desulfovibrionales; family Desulfovibrionaceae; genus Desulfovibrio; species Desulfovibrio sp. SGI.230. The sequence goes on from NZ_JBNPKS010000010.1 coordinate 97,316, forward strand.
CTTGACGGTGGGGTCGAAAAGGCGCATAAAGCCGTTCGCGCCAACGAGCTGGCCACGTCCGAAAGGGCGACGGGAAAAGAAAATTTCCCGGATGGCAAAAAAGTTCTTGACGCGGGTTTGAAAATGAGACATAAGTCTCCCTCGCGCCAAT